>DATBAW010000361.1:0-13807 GCA_036271335.1 Thermoanaerobaculia bacterium | reverse complement strand
TGGCTGAAGCCGTTGTGGTCCTGCCGCCAGACGTGGGAGGTCAGCATGTAGTTCAGCGACGCGATGGGGAGTCGCCAGGGGATCTCGCGGATCGTCTTCAACCACTTCGCGTGCTGGTTGAACATCGAGTCGATGATGTGGATGAACGCCTCGTAGCAGGAGAAGATGCCGTGCCGGCCGGTCAGCAGGTACCCCTCCAGCCACCCCTCGCACTGATGCTCGGAGAGCACCTCCATGACGCGGCCGGCGCGCGCGACGTTCTCGTCGGTAGGGAGGATCTCGGCCTCGGACTCGCGGTCGGTGACTTCGAAGACGTCGTTCCAGCGGTTGGAGGCCGTCTCGTCCGGGCTGAAGACGCGGAAGTTGCGCGCCTCGGCGTTGAGCCGCAGCACGTCGCGCAGGAAGCCCCCCTGTACGCGGGTGGCCTCGGAGACCGTGGCACCAGGGAAGCTGACGTCCACGGCGTAGTCGCGGAAGTCGGGCAGGTGGAGGTTGCGCAGCACGGCGCCGCCGTTGGTGTGGGGATTGGCGCTCATCCGCCGCTCGCCCGCCGGGGCGAGGGCGGCGATCTCGGCGCGCAGCCGGCCGTGCTCGTCGAACAGCTCCTCCGGGCGATAGCCGCGCATCCACTCGTCGAGCATCCGCACGTGCTCGGGGTTCGTGGCCATCTCGGCCATCGGCACCTGATGCGCGCGCCACGTCCCCTCGACCGGCTTGCCGTCGACCACCTTGGGACCGGTCCAACCCTTGGGCGAGCGGAGCACGATCATCGGCCAGCGCGGCCGCTCGGCCGAGCCCTTGCCGCGCGCCTCCTCCTGGATGCGCCGGATCTCGTCGAACGCCTCGTCCATCACCGCCGCCATCCGCTGGTGCATGGCCTCGGGTTCGTGCCCCTCGACGTACCGAGGGCTGTAGCCATAGCCCCGCATCAGGCTGTCCAGCTCCTCGTGCGGAATGCGCGCGAGCACCGTCGGTCCCGCGATCTTGTAGCCGTTCAGATGCAGGATGGGGAGCACGGCGCCGTCGTGGACGGGGTTGAGGAACTTGTTCGAGTGCCAGCTGGTGGCGAGGGCGCCGGTCTCGGCCTCGCCGTCGCCGATGACGCAGGCGGCGATCAGGCCGGGGTTGTCGAACACGGCGCCATAGGCGTGCGAAAGCGAGTAGCCGAGCTCGCCTCCCTCGTTGATCGAGCCCGGCGTCTCGGGCGCCGCGTGGCTCGGAATGCCGCCAGGGAAGGAGAACTGCTTGAACAGGCGCCGCAGGCCTTCCTCGTCCTGCGAGACATCGGGATAGACCTCGCTGTAGGTCCCTTCGAGATAGGCGTTGGCGACCACCCCGGGGCCGCCGTGGCCGGGGCCGCAGACGTAGATCATGTCGAGGTCGCGCGCCTGGATGATCCGGTTCAGGTGGACATAGACGAAGTTGAGCCCTGGAGTCGTTCCCCAGTGGCCGAGCAGACGAGGCTTGATGTCCTCGATTGTGATGGGGGTCTTGAGCAGCGGGTTCTTGTAGAGATAGATCTGACCGACCGACAGATAGTTCGCGGCGCGCCACCAAGCGTCGATCGTGTTCAGGATTTCAGGGGAGAGCGGACCTTCGACGGGCATTGCAGCACCTCCTTCCACCTCACCAGCCTATCCTGGCACAGATGGAAGGAGGGGAGGCGGCTGTCACCGCTTCGTTGCAGACCGCCTCTCGACTCTCTCTACTGGCAGAGCTTCGGGCAGCTCGCGCCAGGAGCGATGAAGGAGGGGTTGCAGCAGGCGGTCGACGAGTTCCAGAGATACCTGCAGAAGCTGGTCGGCTGCGGGCAGGGATTGACCAGCGAAAGCTGGGGGTGCAGGGGAGTCTGGGCGGCGAGCGTCATCGGGGCCAGGAGGCAGAGCAGCAGGACGAGCTTCTTCATGGAACAGGCTCCTTTCTCAGGTTGCGGCGAAAACTTAAACATATACTGAAACGAGTGTCTGGCGGGCGGTCCGGCGAGCCTTGCCGCGCATTCGATGATGTAGACTTGTCTTCAATGACGATCGCCCTGGACCCACGCCCGAACGCCGAGCCCCTGGTTTCCCTAGCCTTCTCCAACGCCTCCGAAAGCCTCATCGTCCAATCGCTCTGCCGGGACCTGCTGATTCGCGGGATCAATCTCGACATCAGCGCGGCCGACGAGATGCTGCTCTTCTTCCTGTACTCGCAGGGGCACGAGCTCGAGCAGGCGGTGGCGATGTATCTCGACTCGGGGGGCAGGATCTGGCGGACCGAACGCCAGATCCTGGCGTGGAGGTTCCAGTCGCTGTCCTGGGGCGGAGCGATTCTGGATTTCGCGAGCGGCTACGGCAGAGTCACCCGGCACATCGTCGCGGACGTGGAGGCGGAGCGCGTCTGGGTCGCGGACATCTACGCCGAAGGCGTCGCGTTCCAGGAGCGGCACCTCGGCGTGCGCGGCATGGTCTCGACCACGGAGCCGGAAGATTTCCACTGTGACCAGAGGTTCGACGCGATCCTGGTCTCGTCGCTCTTCACCCATCTGCCGGAGCCCCGCTTCATCCGCTGGCTCCGCCGGCTGACGGATCTCCTGAGTCCAGGCGGCGTCCTGCTGTTCAGCGTGCACGACATGTCGCTGTACCCCGAAGCGGTCGCCGCCGGCACCGGCATCATTTTTCGAGCGCACAGCGAGAGCGGGTCGCTGGACGCTCAGGACTATGGGACCTCCTGGGTGACGGAAGCTTTCGTGCGCGCCGCCGTCGAGACGGTGGCCGGAGCCTGTCCGCTGTCGAGAATTCCCCGCGGGCTGGCGAGCTATCAGGATCTCTACGTGGTGCTCAAGGAGCCGGCCGGCGGCTCGACGGTGGCGCTCCCGGCTCTCCGGCTCGAACGGGAGGCCGACGGCTTCCTGGAGCACTGCTCGTGGACCGGCCGGCGCAGCCTTCGGCTCAGCGGCTGGATCGGCGACCGGGTGACCGGGAAACCTCCCGGCGAGGTCCTCGTCAGGATCGACGGCCGGCAGGTGGCCACCTGCCGGAACCTGGAGCGCCGGCCGGCCGTGGGAGAGGCGTTCGCGAGCGATCCGATGGAGGTCGTCGGCTGGCAGGCCACCGTGGATCTGCCGGCTTCCTCGACGCACGAATCCGCGCACCTGTCGGTGTGGGGCGTGTCGAGCGCGGGAGAGGAGCTGAGGCTGTATTCAGGCCCCGTCCTCTGGGCCTGCCTGCGCTCGTCGCAGCTGGATACCGTGATGGTGTACCAGCAGCTGCGGCGGCAGGAGGCGGTCTGCGACGAGCGGCTCGAGCAGCAGAGGCTCCAGCATGAAGCCTGCCGCGCGGCGAGCGCCGCCGAGGCCGCCGCGCTAGATCGGCGCGTTCGCGGGATGGAGGCGAGCCGGTTCTGGAAAGCCAGGAATCTCTGGTTCCGCATGAAGCGCGCCGCCGGTCTCACCGATGAGCCATAATGTCTCCCTTCAAGGGAGATCGGCGATGGCGAGCCCGTTTCAGAACGCCGTGGCGGTGGTCACCGGCGGAGCCTCCGGGATCGGCCGGGCGCTGTGCGAGGAGATGGGCCGGCGCGGCGCGATCGTCGTCGTGACCGACATCCAGGCAGAAGCTGCCCGCGCCGTGGCCGAGGGGATCACGGCCGCCGGCGGACGCGCTTCCGCCGCGGCGCTCGACGTGGTCGATCCGGCGGCGTTCGAGCGGCTTCTCGACGAGACGATCGCCGCTCACGGCCGCCTCGACTACCTGTTCAACAACGCCGGCATGGCCGCCGCCGGCGAGATGCAGACGATCCCGCTCGATCTCTGGCACAAGGTGATGGACGTCAACCTCTGGGGCGTGGTCCACGGCGCGCGGGCGGCCTACGCGCGGATGGTGCCGCAGGGGTCGGGGCAGATCGTCAACGTCGCCTCCCTGGCCGGGATCGGCGGCATGGCGATCGGCTCGCCCTACGCCGCCAGCAAGTTCGCCGTCGTCGGCCTCTCGCTGACCCTGCGGGCGGAGGGGGCGGACCTCGGCATCAAGGTGAACGCCGTCTGCCCGGCCTACATCCAGACCCGCATCTTCGAGAACGGCGCCTACGCCGGCACCAGCGCGGAAGGGGTGAAGTCGCTGATCCCCTTCAAGTTCGTCGACGTCGACGTGGCGGCCCGCAAGGTGCTGCGGGGGGTCGAGCGCAACAAGGCGATGATCGTCTTCCCGTTCTACGCCAAGCTGCTCTGGTGGAGCACCCGCCTCCATCCCGCGCTCGCCGTGAACGTCAACCGGAAGACGGCGCGGGCGTTCCGACGGCGCAAGGCGCGGGTTCGGACGAGCACGGACTGACAGGGACGAACAGGGACAGCCTGGCGCTTTTGTAGGGGCGGCCCTATGTGGCCGCCCTGCTCGCGAAAGGCAGCCCCCTCCCAGGGCGGCCACATAGGGCCGCCCCTACGAGTTCTGGTGGACGCTCCTCTCACCTCAACGGCCACACCAGCGGCAACAGCCCCACGATCAGCGCGAACAGCAGCAGCGTCAGCGGCAGGCCGACCTTGAAATAGTCGCGGAAGCGGTAGCCGCCGGGGCCCATCACCAGGATGTTGACCGGGCTGCCGAGCGGCGTCAGGAAGGCGATCGAGGTGGCGAGCGCCACGCCCATCGTCATCGCGCGCGGATCGACGCCGATCCGCTGGGCGGTCTGGATGGCGATCGGCGCCATCACGGCGCCCACCGCCGCGCCGTTCATCGCCTGGGTGAGGAGGATGGCGAGGGCGACCAGGCCGGCGAGGATCACCACGGGACCCGCCCCTCCCAGCACGGCGAGCACGCCGTGCGTGATCAGGTCGGCGGCGCCGGTCTTGGTCATCGCGGTCCCCAGCGGCAGCATGCCGGCGACCAGGAAGACGCTCCGCCATTCGATCGCCTGATAGGCGTCGTCCATCGACAGCGCGCCGGTGAGGATCATCACCAGCGCGCCGCCGAGCATCACCTCGCCGACGCCGAAACGGTTGCTGGCGGCGAGACCCAGGGTGGCGACCATCACCGCCAGGGCCCGCCGGCTGCGGCCACGCGACGGCGCCGGCTCGTCCACGGCGCGGTCGAGGACGATCAGGTCGGACTCGGCGCGCAGCACCGGCAGCCGGCCGCGCTCGCCTTGCAGCAGCAGACCGTCGCCGAGCTGGAGAGGGAGGTCGGAGAGGCCGGTGCGCAGCGACCGGCCGGCGCGCCAGATGGCGAGCACCGCCATGCCGTAGCGGTCGCGGAAGCGGGTCTCGCGGAGAGTGCGGCCGATGAGGTCGGAGCGGGGCGAGAGCACCGCCTCGATCAGCACCACGGAGCGCGATTCGAGGTCCTGCCCGCGCCAGTCGCGCGCCGGCAGGGCGGCGAGATCGGCCGAAAGCTCCAGGCCTTGCGGCTCGCCGGTGAGCAGGAGGACGTCCTCGGCGCGCAGCTCCTCGCCAGGGGAGGGCGCGCGCACGATGCGGTCGTCGCGCTCGATGGCCACCACGTTGACGCCGTAGGTCTCGCGCAGCCGGCTGCCGGCGAGCGTCTGGCCGACCAGCGGCGAGCCCGCGGGCACGCCGGCGCGGGCCAGCGTCTCGCCCAGGTGGTAGACCTCGGCGAGATGGGCCTCCTGACGCTGCAGGTCCTCATAGAGCTGCACCGGCGAGCGCGAGGGGAGCTGGCGGCGCCCCCAGAGCGCCATGTAGGCGATGCCGACGGCGACGATCGGCAGGCCGAGCGGCGCGAAGTCGAGCAGGCCGTAGCCGGCGAGCCCCTGGTCGCGCAGCAGGCTGCTGACCACGATGTTGGTGGTGGTCAGCAGGGTGGCCATGCCGCCCAGGATGGTGCCGAAGGCGAGCGGCATCAGCAGGCGCGCGGGGTTCACGCCCGACCGCTGGGCCGCGCCCGAGACGGCGGGGAGCAGCACGGCGGCGGCGGCGATGTTGTTCATGAACAGCGAGAGGAACGCGGCGGTGACCATCACCGCCACCACCAGCCGCTGCTCGCTGCTCCCCGCCACGCGCACCAGCAGGTCCCCCACCTGCCGCGTCACCCCCGTCCGCTCCAGACCGGCGGCGAGGATGAAGATCGCCAGCAGCGTGATCACCGCCGACCGGCTGAACCCCGAGAACGTCTCCTGCGACGTCAGCACCCCCGACGTCCCGAGCGCCACCACCACCAGCAGCGCCACCAGGTCCGCCCGCAGCCGCTCGGTGAGCAGCAGCAGCATGGCGGCGCCGGCGATGACGAGAGTGATGAGGAGGTGGGAGCTCATGGCTGGAGGGATCATAGAACGAGCGTCCTGGCGCGGCCGCGGAACGCGCGCCGCCCTCCAAGGAACGTTCCTGACAAAACCTGGACCAGCCCTGGAGCTTTCGTAGGGGCGGCCCTCTGTGGCCGCCCTGCTCGCGAAAGGGCGCCTCCCGCCCAGGGCGGCCCCATAGGGCCGCCCCTACAGGGTTTTGATAGGCGCTCTACGCCCGTATCCGCCGCATCAGCAGCGACTCGGCGCGGTCGGCGGGGACGGGCTCGGAGAGGAAGAAGCCCTGGCCGTATTCGCAGCCGAGGCTCTGCAGGCGGGCGCGCTGCTCCTCGGTCTGGATCCCTTCCGCCACCACCTCCATGCCGAGCTGGTGGGCGAGGGTGACGATGGCGCGGACGATCGCCAGATTCCCCTCCGCCTCGTCGATGCGCGAGACGAAGGAGCGGTCGATCTTCAGGATGTCCATCGGGAAGCGGTGGAGGTAGTTGAGCGAGGAGTACCCCTTGCCGAAATCGTCGAGGTAGAGCTGCACGCCGAGGCTCTTCAGGCGCGAGAAGCGGCTCGCCGCCGAGTCGGCGTGACGGATGATCACCCCCTCGGTGATCTCCAGGCCGAGACACTCGGGAGCCAGCCCGGTGGCCTTCAGCGCCTCCTCGATCTGGCCGAAGAGGTCGGTCTGGAAGAACTGCTTGTTCGACAGGTTGACGCTCAGCTTGAGCGCGCCGAGCTCGGGGTGCTTGAGCTGGAGCTCGCGGATCTGCCGGCACCCTTCGAGCAGCACGAAGCGTCCGATCGGCACGATCAGCCCCGTCTCCTCGGCGACCGACAGGAACTCCTCCGGCGGCAGCAGGCCGCGGCGCGGATGCAGCCAGCGGAGCAGCGCCTCGAAGCCCATCACCTCGTCGGTCGCCAAGTCGACGAACGGCTGGTAGTAGACGCGGAGCTGGCCGCGGTCAATCGCCCGCCGCAGGTCGGTCTCCAGCTGCAGCCGGGCCATCACGAAGCGGTGCATCACCTTGTTGAAGACCACGTGGCACGCCCGCCCGGAGGACTTGGCGCGGTACATCGCCGTGTCGGCGTCGCGCAGCAGGTCCTCCGGCCGCAGGTACTCGGGGGTGTGGACGGCGATGCCGATGCTGGCGGTGGCGAACAGCTCGTGGCTGCCGAGGTGGATCGGCGCGGTGAGGCGCTCGTGGATCCGCTCGGCCACGCGCACGGCGTCGCTGACGTCGCGCCCCCCTTCGAGGAGAATGGCGAACTCGTCGCCGCCGACACGGGCGATGGTGTCCGAGGGACGCAGCGCCGCGGCGAGCGAGGTGGAGATCTGGTTCAGCAGGTCGTCGCCCACCAGGTGGCCGAGGCTGTCGTTGACGATCTTGAAGCGGTCGAGGTCGAGGAAGAGCACGGCGGTCAGCCGCTCCGGCTCGCGGCGCGAGCGGTCCATCGACTGCCGCAGGCGGTCCATGAATAGCGCGCGGTTGGGGAGGCCGGTCAGCTCGTCGTGAAGGGCGTCGTGGAGGAGCTTCTCCTCGGCCACCTTGCGGTCGGTGATGTCGTGCGAGTTGAGCACCACGCCGGCCACCGCCGCCTGCGCCAGCAGGTTCGAGGCGGTCGACTCGATCACCCGCCAGGAGCCGTCCTGATGGCGCAGCCGGTGCTCGAAGGTGACGATCTCGTCCGGCTGGCCGAGGAGCTGGCGCAGCGCCTCGTCGACGACCGGGCGGTCGTCCGGATGGACGAGGTCGAGCAGGCTCCGTCCGCTGTGCGCCTCCGGCTCGAGGCCGAGGACGCGGCCGTGCGAGGGGCTCTCGTAGCGCACGGTGGCGTCGGCGTCGAGGATCGAGATCAGGTCCGAGGCGTTCTGCACCAGCGAGCGGAAGCGCTCCTCGCTCACCCGCAGCGCCTCCTCGGCGCGCCGACGGTCGGTGACGTCCTCCAGCGCCCCCTCGTAGTGGAGGATCTCCCCCTGCTCGCTACGGACGCCGCGCACGGTAAAGCGCACCCAGATCACCGCGCCGTCGATCCGCCGGCGCACGCGCGCCTCGAAGCTGTGCACGGCGCCGGGGCCGGCGAACGCGCGCTGCCAGCGGCGGCGGTCCTCCGGGTCGAGATAGATGTCGCCGACGTTGGTCTCCAGCATCGACTCGAGGTCGCGGTGGCCGAGGATGCGCACCAGCGCCGAGTTGGCGTCGAGCATGCGGCCGGCGGGAGTGGTGCGGTAGAGCCCCATCGGCACGCCTTCGAACAGGCCGTGGTAGCGCTCCTCCGACTTGCGCAGCGCGGCCTCGGCGGCCTTGCGCGAGGTGATGTCGCGGACGAAGGCGCAGTAGCACTCCCGTCCCTGGTATTCGAGGTAGCTGAGGGTCACCTCGGCGGGGAAGCGCTCGCCTCCCTTGCGCACGTGGACCACCTCGAAGGTGAGCGGAGCGCCGGTGCGCACCCGCGCCGAGCGCTCGCGGAACAGGCCGCCGGCCTCGGGCGGCAGGGTGTCCGCGACCTTGAGCGCCAGCATCTCCTCGCGGCTGTAACCCAGCATCGAGCACGCCGCCTCGTTGACGTAGTAGAAGCGCCCGTCGGGATCGGTCCAGAACGCACCTTCGCCGGCGCGGTCGAGCAGGAGCTGCGTGAAGCGCAGAGCCTCCTCGGCCTCCATAGGACTCCGCGGTTGCGCGGCGTCATTTTGCAGCAAAAGCGCGTGCATTGCGACGACTCCCCTTCTACAAGGTACACTTTTGGAGTCCGCGGATTATAACTCCGTCTGCCCGGCGCGGGAGTGAAGAACTTCACAGACAAGCCGAAAATACATGCGCTATTCTGCATAAGGTGGCTCCGTCCGGTCGTAGGCTGGCCTGAGCCAGGGTCAACGGTCCGGCCGCGGAGGACCCCCTCCCCATCGCGGCCGGACCGGCCTGGCCCGTTTCGTCGTCCTCGAGTCTTCTCGGAAGAAAGGGGTGATATTTTGGTCACCCTGCGCGCCGGCGTCCGCGGCCGCGCGCCTTTCCCAGGAGGGACTTGCCCGTGGAGCGCTCCGCCGCCACTCTCTATCTCGAGGACATCGCCGACCAGTTCTTCAAGCACAAGTCGCTCGCCGACCGCGCCCTCGCCCAGGTGCGCGACGAGGACCTGTTCGTCACCCTCGACCCCGAGTCGAACAGCCTGGCGATGCTGGTCCAGCACATGGCCGGCAACCTGATCTCCCGCTGGACCGACTTCCTGACCACCGACGGCGAGAAGCCCGACCGCGACCGCGACTCCGAGTTCGTGGTGGCGCCGGGCACCACGCGAGCCGGCCTGACGGCGCGCTGGGAGGAGGGGTGGCGCTGCCTGTTCCAGGCGCTGGCCGCGCTGACCGAGGAGGACCTGTCGCTGACGGTGCTGATCCGCGCCGAGCCGCACAGCGTGATCAAGGCGATCGACCGCCAGCTCACCCATCAGGTCTACCACACCGGCCAGATCGTGCTGCTGGCCAAGCACTTCGCCTCCGCGAGCTGGCAGACGCTGTCGGTGGCGCGCGGCGGCACCCGGGCGCTCAACGCCGAGAAGTTCGGCCGCGAGACTGGAACGTGAAACCTTGGAACATGAGATTTGGCACGAGAGCATTCGCGCGGTGTCCCGGTTCCGCCGAGCCGTCACACTCTATGGACAGCATTGAAAATTACTTTGAAGTCCTCGGATCGAAACAAAGGCGCTGTACGTAGCAGCACACACCCTGCCGTCGGTTTTTTCTCCTAGGGATCGATGGCAGGGGGTCTTTCCTCCTCCTGGGAAAATCGACCTCTGAATCTTTCTTCGGCCTCGCGAGGCGCGTCTTCGGCCTCGTGAGGCGCATCGTTCGCCTGACGGAGGGAAGCCCTGGCCTCGCGGAGGGAACCTTCGGCCTCGCGAGGCGGACGATGCGCCTGACGGGGGGACCGGTGCGCCTGGCGAGGCGAACGGTTCCCTTCGCGAGGCGAACCGTCCCCCCCGTCAGGCGGAGAGCGCGCCTCGCGAGGCCGAAGCCCGGCCTTCCGAGGGCGAAGCGCGGCCTTCCGAGGGCGACCGGCCGCCTCGCGAGGCGGTCGCCAGAGTTGTCCGGATCTTCTAGACTGAGGCGTCGCTCCGGCCCCGCCGGCGGCGGCCAGAGGGTCGCGAGATGGCGTAAAATCGTCGCGGCTCGAAGAACCTTGAGCCCTGGTTGGAGATGCCCCCGGATACCATCGCCGTTCTCGCCGAGAAGCCTTCCGTCGCCCGCGACATCGCCCGTGTCCTCGGCGCGAGCGAGCGGGGGGACGGCTGTCTGCGCGGCAACGGCTACGTGGTGACCTGGGCGATCGGCCATCTGGTCGCGCTGGCCCAGCCGCACGAGATCAACCCCGAGTGGAAGCGCTGGCGCCGCGACCAGCTGCCGATGCTCCCCGGCGACTGGCCGCTGATGGTCTCCGAGCAGACCAAGGCGCAGTTCGAGGCCGTGCGCAAGGTGATCACCGCGCCGGAGATCGAGCGCGTCATCTGCGCCACCGACGCCGGCCGCGAGGGCGAGCTGATCTTCCGCTACATCTACGAGGCGGCGAAGTGCCGCAAGCCGTTCGAGCGCCTCTGGATCTCCTCGCTCACCCCCGACGCCATCCGCCAGGGCTTCCGCAAGCTGCGCGCCGGCCGCGACCTCGACCCGCTCGCCGACGCCGCCCGCGGCCGCAGCCGCGCCGACTGGCTGGTGGGGATGAACCTGTCGCGGATGTACTCGCTCGACTTCAACGAGGACCAGCTCTCCGTCGGCCGCGTCCAGACCCCCACCCTCGCCATGGTCGTCGAGCGCGAGCTGGCCATCCGCGCCTTCGTGCCCGAGGACTACCTGGAGGTCGTGGCCACCTTCTCGCCGGGCGGCGATCCGAGCTACAAGGGCACTTGGTTCCAGGGAGAAACGCCCAACGCCGAGGCGAAGCGGATCAAGACGCCGCCCGGGGGCAAGGACGGCGAGGACCTGATCCTGGCGACGCGGATCGTGCAGCGCGCGCGGACGGGGAAGGCGGCGATCGAGTCGATCCGCGCCGAGACCAAGCGGATGCCGCCGCCGCTCCTCTACGACCTCACCGAGCTCCAGCGGCACGCCAACCGCCTCTACGGCTTCAGCGCCAAAAAGACGCTGGGCCTCGCGCAGGCGCTCTACGAGCAGAAAAAGCTGATCAGCTATCCGCGCACCGACAGCCGCCATCTCTCGACCGACGTCGCCGCCACCCTCGGCGACGTCGTCTGGGCGATCCAGGAGGCCTACGCCGACAAGCTCGCTCCCGGGACCGGCGAACGCCCGTTGAGCCGCCGCTTCGTCGACGACTCGAAGGTCACCGACCACCACGCGATCATCCCCACCACCGTCTCCCCCGTCGGCGTCGCCCTCGACGAGGACGAGCGGCGTATCTACGACCTGATCTGCCGGCGCCTCCTCTCGGCCTGGCACGACGATCACGTCTGGTCGGTCACGACCGTGATCACCGCGATCTCGAATCCGCCGGCGTCCGGCGTCGGCGAGCCTCTGATCGACCGTTTCCACAGCACCGGCACGCTCGTCGATCAGGTGGGCTGGAAGGTGCTCGACATCGACCGCAAGAAGAAGAAGGAGCCGCCCAAGGAAGGCGAGGAGGAGGTCGCCTCTCCCGAGGAGAACCAGGATCTGCCCCCCGGCCTCGTCACCGGCCAGCCGCAGGAGGTGCGCGACGTCCGCGCCGTCTCCAAGCAGACCCGGCCGCCCAAGCGCCTCACCGAGGCCACCCTGCTGACCGCCATGGAGACCGCCGGCAAGACGCTCGACGACCGCGAGCTCTCCGAGGCGATGAAGGACTCCGGGCTGGGCACCCCCGCGACGCGCGCCGAGATCATCGAGACCCTGCTCCGCCGCGAGTACATCGTCCGCCAGGGGAAGAGCCTGGAGGCGACCGACAAGGGCGTGCGGCTGATCGAGATCGTCCACCCTCACGTGAAGAGCCCGGCGATGACCGGCCAGTGGGAAGCCCGGCTGCAGGGCATCCAGCGCGGCCAGGGGAACCTCGCGGCGTTCATGCGCGAGATCGAGCAGTACGTGCGGGAGGTGGTGGGGGCGCCTTCATCCAACGGCCCTCTCTCGCGCCCTGCCAATGTCGCGGAGGCGAAGCTGCCGCCCTCCCGCCCAACCCTCACCACCCCAGCCCTCCTCTCCCGTCCCCACCCGCCCTCCCTCACCGGGAGAGGAGGGAGCAGGAACGGTGGGAATGGCGCAGGCTCCGATGGGCTCGAGGAGAACAACCTCATGTCTCCCTCTTCTCCCGGTGAGGGAGGACGGGTGGGGACGGGAGAAGAGGGCCGGGGTGATGAGGGGCCACGGTACGAGAACGGAAACGGTGCCGCACGGAGAAGCCAGAGTTGGCCTCAAGCGCCAACCAGCTCCGCACCCACCCTGCCTTTTTCGTCTCCCCCTCTCCCCGTGAGGGAGGGGGGCGGGGGAAGGGAGAGGGGGCCGGGGGGTGAGGGCTCGGGCGGGGGGAAGCTGCCTACGGCTCAACGTGGTGACGTTGGCGACGTCGACCACCTCCTGCACGCCACCTTCCGCCTCCCCTCCTTCCGCCCCTATCAGGAGGCGGTCTGCCGCGCGGTCGTCGAAGGGAAGGACGTCCTTCTCGTGATGCCCACGGGAGCCGGCAAGTCGCTCTGCTATCAGCTCCCCGGGATGGCGCGCGGCGGCACCACGCTGGTCGTCTCGCCGCTGATCGCGCTGATGGAGGACCAGGTCGGCAAGCTCCGCGACCTCGGGCTGCGCGCCGAGCGCATCCACTCCGGCCGCGACCGCTCCGCCTCGCGGCAGGTCTGTGTGGACTACTTGGCCGGAAAGCTCGATTTTCTCTTCATCGCGCCCGAGCGGCTCGCCGTCCCCGGCTTCCCCGAGATGCTCGCCCGGCGCAAGCCGGTGCTCGTCGCGGTCGACGAGGCGCACTGCATCTCCCAGTGGGGACACGACTTCCGCCCCGATTACCGCCTGCTCGGCCAGCGCCTGCCGCTGCTCCGGCCGGCGCCGGTGATCGGCCTCACGGCCACCGCCACGCCGCGCGTGCAGGACGACATCGCCGCCCAGCTCGGCCTCGCCCGCGAGGGGCGCTTCATCCACGGCTTCCGGCGCATCAACATCGCCGTCGAGGTCGTCGAGATGAAGGCCGCCGAGCGCCGCGACGCCGTGCGCAACATCCTCGCCGACTCCGCGCGCCGGCCGGCGATCGTCTACGCGCCCACCCGCAAGGAGGCGGACGCGCTCGGCGAGCTCCTCCAGGAGAAGTTCCCCGCCGCCGCCTATCACGCCGGCATGACCACCTCGTCGCGCGAACGGGTGCAGACCAAATTCCTCTCCGGCGAATTGCAGGTGATCGTCGCCACCATCGCCTTCGGCATGGGCGTCGACAAGCCGGACGTCCGCACCGTGATCCACACCGGCCTGCCCGGCAGCGTCGAGGGGTACTACCAGGAGATCGGCCGCGCCGGCCGCGACGGCAAGCTCTCGCGGGCGATCCTGCTGCACTCCTACGCCGACCGCCGCAACCACGAATGGTTCCATGGCCGCGACTACCCCGCCGTCGAC
>DATBAW010000360.1:0-5503 GCA_036271335.1 Thermoanaerobaculia bacterium | reverse complement strand
TTGGCGAAGTCGATCAGCAGGATGGCGTTCTTGGCCACGATGCCCATCAGCAGGATGACGCCGATCAGGCTCATCAGGTTCAGGGTGTCGCCGGTGATCAGCAGCATCAGCACCACGCCGACCAGCGACAGCGGCAGCGAGAGCAGGATCGCCAGCGGATCGAGGAACGAGCCGAACTGGACGACCAGGATCAGGTACATCATCAGCACCGCCAGGGCCAGCGCGGCGAAGATCTTGGTGAACACCTCGGTCTGGTTCTTGACGTCGCCCCCCTGCGAGAGGATCACGCCTGGGGGAAGGCGCAGCTTCTTGACCCGCTTGTTGAGATCGGTCGTCACCTCGTTGAGCGAGCGCCCCTCGACGTTGGCGCCGACGGTCACCACCTTGTCGCGGTCGAGGTGATCGATCTGGGCCGGGCCGGTGCTGCGGACGACCGTGGCGACCTGGCCGAGCGGGATCAGGTTGGGCGCGGCGCCCGCTGAGACGGTGGAGCCCATGGCCGTGGAGCCGCCTGTCGCGCCGGTCGCGGAACCGCCCTGAGCCGCAGCGGCCGCGGCGCCGCCGCCGGGAGCCACCACCAGCGGCAGCTGCTCGATGTCGGTGATGTTGGTGCGGGCCTCGGGGGCGAGGCGGACGGTGACGTCGCGGGTCTTGCCCAGGGGATCGATCCAGTCTCCCGCCTTGACGCCGGCGAAGGCGGGGCGGAGCGACTGGGCCACCTCGGCGACGTTGAGGCCGAGGGTGCCGGCGAGCCCGCGGTTGAGCTGCACCTCCAGCTCCGGCCGGTCGCCGCGGGTGGAGAGGTCGATGTCAGTCGCCCCCGGCACCTGTTTCATCTGGTTCTCGATCGCCAGCGCCGCGCGGGTGAGGGTCGGCATGTCCTGGCCACGGAGCTGGACCTGGATCTGCTTCATGTTGCCGCCCGGCCCCCCTTGCGAGAGGGCGACCGTGGCGCCGCCGACCCGCCGCGCGTCCTGGCGGATCTGCTGCTCGAGCTGCTGCTGCGAGACGCTGCGCTGCTTCTTGGGCACCAGCTTGATGTAGATGCTGCCGGTGTCGACGTCGCCCGAGCCCGTGGAGCTGCCGATGCTGGTGTAGGTGTAGGCCACCTGTTTGTGGGCGCGGGCGAGGTTGGAGATCTCGCGCGCCTTGATCGAGGTGTAGTTGAGGTTCGAGCCGGGCGGGGTCTCCAGCGACAGGTTGATCTCCGAGCGGTCGCTGTCCGGGATGAAGCCGGCGCCGCCGAAGAAGACCTGGAGGGCGATGGCGCCGAAGAAGGAGACGGCCACGATGCCGAGGATGGCTAGGCGGTGGTCGAGCGCCCAGGCGATGACCGACTTGTAGCGGTCGGCCTGGCGGTCGAACCACTGGTTGAAGCGGTCGAGGGCGCGGGCGAGGAAATTCTTCCGCTCATGACCCTCGAGCTGCGGGTCGGGCCAGTAGGCCGAGAGCATCGGATCGAGCGAGAAGGAGACGAAGAGGGAGACCAGCACAGCGCAGGCGATGGTCAGCGCGAACGGCTTGAACCACTGCCCGGCCACCCCCTGCATGAAGGCGACGGGAGCGAACACCGCCACAATCGAGAAGGTGGTGGCGGTGACCGCCATGGCGATCTCGTTGGTGCCGGCGTGCGCCGCCTCGACGTGGTCCTTGCCCATCTCCACGTGGCGCACGATGTTCTCCCGCACCACGATGGCGTCGTCGATCAGGATGCCGATGGCGAGCGAGAGGCCGAGCAGCGACATGGTGTTGAGGGTGAAGCCGCAGGCCCAGACGGCGATGAAGGAGGAGAGCACGGAGACCGGCAGCGCCAGGCCGGTGATCACCGTCGAGCGCCAGGAGTTGAGGAAGAGGAAGACCACCAGCACGGTGAGTAGGGCGCCTTCGATCAGCGCCTCCTCGACGTTGCGTACCGACTGGTGGACCCGCTCGCCGGCGTCGCGCACCACCGACAGCTTCACCCCCGGCGGCAGGGTGGACTGGATCTTCTGGAGGGCCGCCTTGACGGCGTCCGCCACCTTGGTGGTGCTCGCACCCTTCGACTTGGTGATGTCGATGCCCACCGCCAGCTGGCCGTTGAAGAGCGCGAGGGTGCGCTGCTCGGTGGTGCCGTCGCGCACGTTGGCCACTTGGCCCAGGCGGATGAGCTGGCCGTCATGCCCGCCCACGACCAGCCGCGCGAAGTCCTCGGGGTGCTCCAGACGCCCTTTGAGGCGGATCGCCTGCTCGGTGAGCCGCCCCTGCACCTGGCCGACCGGCGCCGCCAGGTTCTGAGCCTGCACCGCCGCCAGCACCTGGGCGACGGTGACGCCGGAGGAGGCCATGTCGTTCGGCCGCACGTCGACCGAGATCTCGCGGTCGGCGCCTCCCACTACGGTGACCTGAGAGACGCCGTTGATCCCGCGCAGCACCCGCGTGATGCCGGGATCGGCGAGCAGGGTCAGCTCGGGGATGGTCACGGTGTCGGAGGCGAGGACCAGCGAGACGATCGGCAGGTCGTCCGGATCGAACTTGCGCAGCACCGGTTCCTTCATCTCGGCCGGCAGGTCGTCGCGGATGCCGGAGATGGCGTCGCGCACGTCCTGGGTCGCCTGGTCGGGGTCCTTGCCGAAGAGGAACTGCACGGTGATGGTGGCGAAGCCGTCGAGCGAGGTCGAGCGGATCTCGTCGATCCCGGAGAGGCCGCTGAACGCCTCCTCCATGCGCTCCACGACCTCCTGCTCGACCTGCGACGGCGAGGCACCGGGGTAGGGGACGGCGACGACCACCACCGGGTTGGTCAGATCGGGAAATTCGTCGACGTCGATGCTGAGCAGGGCGAAGAGGCCGAAGATCACCAGCGTCAGCATCACCACGACGGTGACGATGGGGCGTTTGATGGCGAAGTCGGAGATGGTCATGGGGGGGCTCCCCGCGACGTTACCGGCGCCCCTTCGGGGCGAGCCCTCACTCTCCCAACCCTCTCTCTCCCGGCCTCCCCCCCGTCCGCCGGGAGAGAAAGGGCTAAAACAACCACAACTCGGTTTTCCTTACGAACCACTCCCTCTTCTCCCGTCGGGAAGGGGGGGAGGCCGGGAGAAGAGGGCAGGGGTGATGAGGGCCTTTTCATAACTTCTGCGCCAGCCGCTCCGACTGCTGCTGGACGGCCGGCGCCAGCCGCACCGGGGACCCCGGGGCGATCTCCTGCGCGGCGCCGAGGAGGACCACGTCGCCGGCGGCGACCCCCTGGCGCAGCTCCACCTTCTGCTCCTTGTCGTCGACCAGCCCGATCGTCACTTCCACCCGCGCCACCTTGCCTTCGCGGACGACCAGCACGGCGGGCCGGGCCATGCGGCGGTCGATGGCGGCGATCGGCAGGGTGAGCGCGTCGCGCGAGACGCTCTCGACCCGCCCTTCCGCGTAGAGGCCGGCCACCAGGGCGTTGCCGCTGTTGGGGATCTCGGCGTAGACCTTTACCTGGCGGGTGCTGGGATCGGCGCTCGGGTTGATCCGCGAGATCAGGCCGCGGAAGGTGCGGCCGGCGTAGCCGGTGACCTTGAATTCGACGGGCGTGCCCACCTTCAGCTCCCCCAGCTGCTCGGCGGGGAGCGACGCTTCGAGCTGCAGGCTGGAGGGATCGACCACGGTGTAGAGGGCGGTGCCGGGCTGCACCACGTCCCCGGCCGAGATCGGCCGCTCGCTGACGACGCCGGCGAACGGGGCGGTGACCACGGTGTAGCCGAGCTGTTTCTCGGCGCTGGCGAGCTGGGATTGCGCGGCCACCACGGCGGCCTGGTTCTGCACCACGGTCTGCTCGGCGGTCTCGACGTCGCGCTGGGCCACGGCGCCGGCGGCCACCAGGGTGCGCTGCCGCTGCGCTTCGCGCTGGGCCACCGCCAGGTTGTTGCGGGCGCTGGTGAGTGCCGACCGCGTGGAGTTGTAGGCGTCGGTGAGCGAGGCCGAGTCGAGGCGGACGAGGGTCTCGCCGCGGCCCACCCGGTCGCCCGGCTGCGCCGTCACCCGCAGCACCGAGGCGGCGATCTGGGCTCGCAAGGTCGCCTGCTGCTCCGCCGCCAGGGTGCCGGTGAGGGAGGGGCCGGTCTGCACGGGTCCCATGGCCACCACCGCCGTATCCTCCGGGCCGAGCACGATCGGCGGGGGAGCGGCGTTGGCGGCGGCCTCCTTGGCGCTCTTGCGGGCGCGCAGCATCCTGAGGCCGCCCAGGACCGAGACCACGATCACCACGATGCACAGGGCCAGGACGATCCCTCGCTTGCGGGTCATTGGAACGTCCCCCCGGCGCCGGGCGGCTGCCCGGGGACGCTTCCCGGCGCGCCGGTCGTCCCCGTGGTGGGAGCGCCCGAGATCGTATTGGGCTGCGTCGCCGAGGTCGCCGATGTCCCCATGGTTGAGCCCGTCGTCGTGCTGCTCGCGGCACTCCCCGTCGACGCGCCGCTCACCTGCGCCGTGGCTTGGCTGCCGGCGGTGGTGAGCGGCAGGTCGCGGATCAGCGCCAGCCGCGCCCGCGCCACCTGGACGTTGCGCAGGGCCTGGGAGCTGTTCACCTCGGCCTGCTCGAAGAGGAGGCGGGAGTTCTGGAGCTCGATCTGGCTGGACAATCCCTCATGGAAGCGGAGCTGGGCGATCTCATAGCCCCGCTTCGCCGATTCCACGGTGCTCTGGTTGCTCTTGAGGATCGCCTCGGCGTCGCCGAGATCGAGCTGGGAGGTGCGCACGTCGAGCTCGGCGGCCTCGCGGGTCTGCTTGAGCTGCGCCTTCGCCTGGGAGAGATTGCCCCGCGCCACCAGCTCGTCGCCGGCCAGCCGGCCGCCGGTGAGCAGGGGGATCGAGAGGTTCAGCGCCACCGTCCAGTTCTCCCGGAAGTCGTTGTAGACCGGCAGCACGTTGCCGGCGGGGTAGGCGACCGGGTTGTAGAACGAGGTGAACGAGATCGAAGGCCACCGCTCGGCCTTGGCGCCGCCGAGCAGGGCCTGGTTGGCGGTCACCTCCTCCACGGCCTGGCGCACCGGCGCGCGGGCGTCGGCGGTGAGATCGGAGAGCTTGGCGAACCGCGCAGGCAGCTCTTCCAGCGTGCTGGTGAGGCGGACCTCGTCGTTCAGCGGCACGTTGAGGAGCTGCTTGAGCCGCAGGTAGGCCTCGACGCGGCGGCTGCGGTTCTGCAGCACCAGCGGCAGCTGGTTGTCGCGTGACACCCGTGCCTGGAGCTGCTCGAACTCCGACTTGTCGCCGACCTTGAAGGCGACGTCGGTCTGACGCAGGATCTCCTCCTGCTGGGCGAGGGAGGCCTCGGCGATCTCCACCAGCCGGTCGGCGAGCAGGGCGTCGTAGAAGGAGCTGGTGACGTCCAGCAGCGCCTCGGCGCGGGCGGAATCGACGTTGATCTCCGACGACCGCCGGCGCGCCTCGGCGGCGCGCAGCCGGGAGAGCGCCTGGCCGCCGTCGAAGATGAACTGCGAGAGGTTGAGCCCGAGGCTATATTGGTTCTTCTGGCCGAAGGGGAGCT
>DATBAW010000359.1:0-4033 GCA_036271335.1 Thermoanaerobaculia bacterium | reverse complement strand
AACCGGAAACCCTCGTCGTGCCGCGCGCGGAAAAGGTAGCGCAGCACGCGCCGGGCCAGCTCGGAAGTGGCCGCTTCCCGGCCGGCCGCCTCGTGGAAGAGGCGCAGGGCGGCCAGAGCCTCGCGATGAACCTCCTCGGCTTCGAAGACGGCGGGCAGGTCGCGGGTCAGCTTCTTGACCTCGGCCGTCCGCCCCTCGTCCAGCAGTAGGGCGGCCTCCTCCAGCAGGGCCAGGGCCACGTCGTATCCCATGTTGCGGTCCGCGAATTCCTGGCGAGCTTGCGACAGCAACGCCAAGGCCTCGACGGTCCTGCCTTGCCCAGCGGCGATGCGGCCTTCGATCCAGGTGATTCGAAGGAGCCCGATCTCATCCCCCATCTCGGCGGCGATCTCGCGCACCTCAAGCCCCAGCTCGGCTGCCTCGGCGAAACGATCAAGGTGGCAGAAATCGAGGGCCATATTGCAGTGAAGGATGTTGCGAAGCCTCGGATCGGCCTGAACGTCGGGCTGAACTTTCGCTATAAGGAGTGTCTTGAGGGCGCGCTCGTACTCTCCCATGACTTCAAGCGTGAACCCCTTATTGATCAGACATCGTCCCGGACAACGGCCTGTAGCAATCGCCCGATCAAGGAGAGCAAGGGCATCGGCAAACCGGCGCTGATCGCGACAGAGGGAGGCCTCGAGGTCGAGCAACTTCCCCAGATCAAGGAGAGCGTCTGGGTCTGCACCGGCATGCCACAACCTCCAAGCCTCCTCGAAAAGACTGGCTGCGGCCTTCAGTTTGCCGGATACACGCAGGACGTTGGCGGCGTGCGCAGCGGCGAAGGCCTGAACACGCTGGCGCCAGCCCTCCGGCCCTGAAACCCAATCGGCAACGGCTCTCGCGAGCCGCGCAAGAAAGCCCGCACGCTCGACATCTCGGGAGGCCTGTACCACCGATTCCTCGCAGAGCCGCTCCACCAGGGCCCAACTCTGAAATTCGCATGCGATCCGGAGCACCGCAAACATCTGGCTCTCCGTGAGGCGTTTTAAGCGAGACCAGAGCTCGCCGGCCTCAAGTCGGTCCTCTGGGGTGGGCTGGACAGCGGGAAGCGGCAAGCGCAGCAAGCGCCGATAAACGCCGGAGACCAGGCCCGCGAGCAATTCGTGGACGATGTCTGCCGCTTCCTGACCCGCGCGCTCCCGGGGCCTACGCATCGTGTCGGCGAACAGCAGGATTTCCTCGCCGGCCGCGACCGTGAGACCTGCCCCTTGTGTCGCGAGTTCCAGGTTTTCCGGTCCTGGATCTACTAAGTCTCGCTCGTACTGAGCCAACTGGACGGGATGAATGCCCGTCCTCTGGCTGAATTCCTTCTGGGTGTCACCAGAGAGCGCCCTTGCCAGGCGCACCAGACGATTCCTGGGTCTCATCCGCTCCTCCACTAGCATGAGAGAGAGAATTTTCACCTCCTACCCGGCCGCCGGCACCTAAGATGGGCCATCGCGGCCCGCACGGTCCAGGGAGGCCCGTGGCCGGCGCCGCACGGGAGACCGCACTATGCGCCGTTCTGTCATCGCTTTGACCCTCGCCGCCTCGACGCTGATCGCCATATCTTCCGGCCCTTTCCATCCGCTCTGGAGTTACCTCTCCTCACTCTGGGGCGAGTCGGCCGCCAAGGAAGGTCCTGGCGCTGACCCCAACGGCCGGAGCCTCATGGCGCCACAGCCAAACACGAAAGCAGGCCCAGGCTCGGATCCTTGGGGCCGGGCCCTCACTACACCGCACACCATCACTGACGCAGGCCCTGGCTGGGACCCCAACGGCAGCCATTAGAAGGCTCATAAGTCAAACCGGAGGCCCTCGTCGTACCGAGCCAGGAAGAGATAACGCAAGACGCGGCGGGCGAGTTTAGCCGTGGCCGCTTCCCGCTCGGCGGCGTCATGGAAGAGCCGAAGGGCGGCCAGGGCCTCCCGGTGAATCTCCTGAGCTTCAAAAACAGCGGGCAAATCGCAGGTCAGAAACTTGACCTCAGCTGTTCGTCCCTCGTCCAGTAGCAGTACCGCCTCTTCCAGCAGGGCCAAGGCTACGTCGTAGCCCATATGGCGGGCTGCAAACTCGTGGCGTGCCTGCCTCAGCAAGTTCAGGGCCTCGCTAGTGCGGCCCAGTCCCGCGGCGATGCGGCCTTCGATCCAGATGACGCGAAGGAGACCGATCATGTCCCCCATCTCGGCGGCGATCATACGTACCTGCCGCACCAGCTCTGAGGCTTCGGTGAAGCGGTCTACATGACAGAGGTCGAGCGCTAGATTGTTGTGAAGAATGTTGCGGAGCCGCGAATCTAGCCGAACCTCAGGCAGGGCTTCAGCTTGAAGCAGGATCTCTATGGCCCGCCCATACTCACCCATGACCTCCAGCGTGAATCCTTTGTTGATCAGATAGCGTCCTCGACAGCGACCGACTTCAATCGCCTCCTCCTGCAAGGCCAGAGCCTCCTCAAAGCGGCGCTGATCACGGCGCAGCGAGGCCTCCAGATCGAGCAGCCGCCCCGGATCGAGAACGCCGTCCGGGTCCGAGCCGGCGTCCCACAGCCGCTTGGCTTTCTGAAAAAGAGCATCGGCTGCCTTCAGCTTGCCGGTCACCCGCAGAACGTTCGCGACGTGTGCCGCCGCATAGGCTTTGACGCAGCGCACCCAGTCCTTCGGCCCTGGGACCCGCCGGGCCGTCTCCCGGGCGAGCCCCGCCAGGAAAGCCGCCCGTTCGAGGTCGCGAGAGGCCTGCACTGTCGACTCCTCGCAGAGTCGTTCGACGAGAGCCCAGCCCTGGTACTCCCGCGCCACCTTCACCAGCGCCCACTGATCCTCCTGGGGCAGGCCCTGCAAGACCTGGAACAGCATCCCGGCGTGCCAGCGGGCCGGCTCAAGGTCAGAGGGCTGCGGGTAGCGATCCATCACCGGAGTGGCCCGGGAGCGCCGGACGGCCTCGGTCAGCACCCGTCGGCCCAAGTCCGCGAGCTCCAGGACGCCCTGCTCGACCTCGGCTCGCTCCGCGGCGGTCAACTCCTGGTCTCGCTTCAGGGCCGCCAGGGATCTCAAGCACGCGGTGACGATCGCGGCCTCCGCCGGCTCATCGATCACCGCCGCCAGCAGACGCTCGAAAACGTCGCTTTCGATCTCCGCTCCCCGCAGGAGCTGGGAGACGCGTTTCTGCGGGATGCCCGCGGCGGCGCCGATCTCTTTCTGGCTGCGGTCGTGCCAGAGCGCGAGGATCGAGATGAGAAGGGATTGAACGTTGGTAGGCATACAGATGGGAGTGCGGCTCCGGGTTTAAGCGTGACACTGGACACTGTTACACGCGTTTCCCCCGCGCGCAACGTTTGGGGCGGGAATCCAGGCGCCAGTACCGATTCCAGGGAAATTTCCCGTACCTGCGCTAGCAACGATCCGGCGCACGATTGTCCGCCTCTATCCTGGCCGCCATGAACACGCACGAGAACCTGATCGCAATCCCTACCCTGGAGACGGAACGGCTGTGGCTACGACCCTTTCGACGCAGCGACTTCGAGGATTACGCAGCGCTGAACGCGGACCCGGAAGTTGTGCGTCACTTCGGCAGCGGAGAGCAGACGTGGGATCAGGGGCGGTCGTGGCGGCACATGGCCTTCCTGATGGGGCACTGGCAGCTCAGTGGCGCCGGCATGTGGGCGCTCGAGCACCGGGAGACCGGCGCCTTCGTCGGAGTGGCCGGTTTCGCCGCGCCCGACGGTTGGCCCGGATTCGAGCTGGCCGGGAGCCTGGCGCGGCGCTGGTGGGCGCAGGGCTATGCGACCGAGGCAGGGCGCGCCGCCCTCGCCCATGCCTTCAACGTGCTGGAAAAAGATCACGTCATCAGCCTCATCCATCCCGAGAATCGGGCGTCCATCCGCGTCGCCGAGCGGATCGGCGAACGGCTGGAGCGCCGAATCGATCACTATGGGCGCGAGATGCTTTGCTATGGGATCGATCGGGAAAGGTATCGCAGAGAGGTGGCGCCGATGGCGGCGTGAGGGAAGATTCAA
>DATBAW010000358.1:0-17112 GCA_036271335.1 Thermoanaerobaculia bacterium | reverse complement strand
CCACGCCACCATCCCCGCCAGGGCGACCGCCACCACCCCGAGTCCGGCCAGGAACCCCGGCGCCCGGTAGATCAGCTCCAGCCGGTGCTCGCCCGCCGGCAGCCAGGCAGCGACGAAGGGGCCGTTCGCCGTCTGGAGCGCGTGGGGCCGGCCGTCGAGCAGGAGCCGCCAGCCGCCATCCTGATACACACTCGACGCGAGAAGGCGTTCCTCGGCGAGCCGCGCGCGGGCCTTCAGCCGGGCGGACTGGACGGCGAGGATCTCCAGCGTCGAATCCCGAGGCCGGGCGGCTGTCCAGGCCGCTGGAGCCGGAACGAGCGCGCGTGTCGCGAAGTCGGGATTCGTGGCCAGCCACGCCGGCCATGGCGTCGCGCCCGCGCCCTCGGCGGACTCCGGGAGGAAGAGTCGGGGGAGCACCTTCTCGCGTTCGAAGATCCGCCCGGTGGGATCGTGGAAGACCTGCCGCAGGCCGGGGACCGACTGCATCCGCGGCGGCGTCACCACATAGCGCACGCCGAGAAGCTGGTAGAGCGGATGCTCCGGCACCCGCACGATGTGCTCGGTCGCGCGGATCGACGTGCTGACCGGGCTCACCGCCTGGACGTAGGGGAAGGGCTTCAACGGGTTCGAGATCCGGAGGTCCGCCAGGCCGTAGACCAGATTGGCGTTGGGCAGCATCCGGTTCGCCAGCCCCACCTCCCGGAAGCCCGCCGAGTTTTCCTGAAGGAACCGGATCAGCGGCGACCCCGGGTAGTAGGCGCTCCGCGGGAGAGACGGATTGGCTGGCTGGTGGATGGCGAGCAATTCGGCCGCCACGAGGCCGCACAGGACGGCCTGCGCGAATTTTCCTCCTCTCATGCTAGTGGCCAGCAACAGGGCCGTCCCCGCGACCGCCAGCGCCTGCAATCCCAGCCAGACCCATCGCAGGGCGATCAGCGCCTGCTCGTCCCGGAACAGCCCGTATCCCCCGCCGATCGCGCCGAGCAGGGCCAACCCGCCGAGCAGGACCGCCCAGCGCCGCGGCCCTTCGCCCCGCCGCCAGCGCTCGACCGTGCACGCCCCCAGGTAGGCGACCGCGAAGGCGCCGATCATCAGCAGCCGGCGGTTGGCGCTGGTCGACTGGTTGAGCACCGGCAGCTTCGAAAGTAGGAGTGGCACGCCGGGAATCCGCAGCGCGATCAGGAGGCTCACCGGCGCCAGGACCAGAAAGAGCCGCTCCTCCCGGAACCGCCGCGCCGCTGGCAGGAACGCGAGGAGGGCCGCGAGCAGGGCCGCACCCCCCACGAACGCCGTGGCGTCCTCGTTGCTGTTGTAGTCCCCCCAGTAGCCGCCGAAGCGGCTATCGCCCAGCGCGTTCGGCGCGAAGACCGAGATCGCGCGTTTTCCGAGCCCGACCAGGGAATCCCGGCCGGTCTCGGGGTGCTCGTCCAGGCGCACGCTACGGGCGGTCACCCAGCGATGGCGGAGAGAATCCGGAATCATCCGAAGCGCCGGCAGCAGGGCCGGAGCCGCGAGGCCCGCGGCGAGCGCCGCCACGAGCGCCCAGCGGATCAGGAGATTGCGCGCAGGAGGAAAAGGGACATAAGGGACAGCAGGGACTGCAAGGACATCAGGAGAAGCTTCTTGTCCCTGGTGTCCCTGAAGTCCCTGCGGTCCTTGGTTGTACCGCCGCCCCAGCCGCGAGATCGCGAACAGCCCACCCAGGATCGCCACATAGAGGATCGTCTCGGGGTGCCCTCCCACAGCCAGCGAGAAAATCGCGGCTGCGAGCAGCAGGAAATCCCGCCGGGCCCCGCGCTCGTCGGTCATCGCCAGGGCATAGAGCACGAGCGGCAGCAGGGCCGGCGAATTGCCGATCGGCCAGTTGAGCCAGAGCATCAGGAATCCGCCGAGCCCGAACGCCACGCTGCCGAAGAGGGCGGATCCCTCCGAGAGCCCCTGCCGCCGCAGCAGCAGGAAGAAGAAGACCAGCGCGATCAGCACCCGCAGGGCCGCCGTCACCCCGACCGCGGCGGCGAGAGGCAGCGGCAGAGTGAGCAGCACCAGCGGCTCGAACGTCTGCGACTGCGGATCGCCCAGCAGCGGCATCCCCGCTCCCGCCAGGTCGTTCCAGAGCGGCCACTCGCCGGCCCGGATCTGCCGCCGTACCGCCGCCTGGAGAGGGACGATCTGGGTCACCAGATCGAGCTGGAGCGGATTGCCCTGAGGAGTCACCCGCGCGTTCTCGGGCATCGCCACGCCCGGAAGGATGTCCGCGGGAAGCAGCACCTTCCCCAGGAAAAGAGCTGGACCGAAGAGGATCAGCAGGAGAACGGCGAACACGCCCCAGATCCGCGCCGGCACCGGGTCCCACCAGCGCCGGAGGGCGCGGTCGAGAAGGAAGGCGAGGAAGGCGAGGTAGAGGCCGGGGAGGAGGATCACCCGGGGAGTCTATCCAGTTCCCGATACGCCCTCTTCACGATCGCCAGGAAGAAGTTGAGCCAGGGGAGGAGATCGTGCTTCCCCTCGACGGGCATTCGTCGCCCGAATTTTCGGTTGCGCCCGCCCCGGAGCGAGCTCATGCGCGGGCCCCTTCCGCGAGGTTCTCCGCCCGTCGGGCCTGCCTATAGAGGCACCCGCGCGCGGCGGGGACGGAGGGGTTGGAGGCCGCGGCGCGATCGGGGGGCATTCCGCTCAGGTCCTCCGTGGGGGCTCAGTAGTAGTCGGCGCAGGAGAGAAAGTAGCCGCACCGGGGGTCCGGGCAGAAGAGCTTGCACTTCCGCTCCTCCAGCCGCTTGCCGCAGATGAGGCAGGTGCGCATTACCTCGTCGGCCGAGGCGTTGCGGACGGGAGGGGGAGCGTTCTGGAGGCCGGTGATCGGTTTCACGCTGCGAGCGTAGGCGCCGGAGTGGGAACCGTCAAGACTGGAGGGAGCGCGGAAAATTCTCTGTAGCGTGCTAGTGGCGGCGCTCCACCCGCGGCAGCTCTGTCCGGATGAGCCCCAGGCCAAGGACAAGAGCGAAGCCGTCCGTGCTCGTCCGTGTCTGTCCCTGCTTGTCCGTGTAGCGCTCCCCTTTTGATAGGGTACGGGGCCGCGAGAAGGGAGCGTCCGAGCATGCCGCGAATCACCCGGGTCTACACCCGCACTGGAGACGACGGAACCACCGGCCTCGGCGGGGGGCAGCGGGTGGCGAAGGATTCCCTGCGCATCGAGACCTATGGCACGGTCGACGAGCTGAGCTCGCAGATCGGCGTCGCCGTGGCCCTCGGCCTGGCACCCCGGCTGGCCGAGACACTGGCCCGGGTGCAGAACGAGCTGTTCAACGTCGGCTCGGACCTCTGCATCCTCGAGGAGGACAAGGCCAGGATGCCGGTGCCGGTCGTCGAGGCGCGGCACGTCGAGGCGCTCGAGGCGCTGATGGACGCGCTGTCGGACGAGCTCCCCTACCTCGACAACTTCATCCTGCCGGGCGGCACGACCGGCGCGGCGCAGCTCCACGTCGCCCGCACCGTCTGCCGGCGGGCGGAGCGCCTGGCCGTCGCGCTGGCCCGCGAGGAGGCCGTCGGACCCTTTGTGGTGCGGTACCTGAACCGCCTCTCCGACGCCCTGTTCGTGATGGCCCGCTATGAGAACTTGGCGCGCGGGATCCCGGACGTACTCTGGAACAGCCGGGCCTGACCGCGCGAGTTGGCTCGCGTTTTGAATCGATTCTCGCCGCACGGCTGGCGACCTTTCAAGAGCAACTCTCAGGACGACTTCAAAATCGGGAGGAGCAGCGATGTCATCCTCGTTCGGCATCTATCTGGTCGGTTTCATCATCCTGGTCATCGGGCTGGCGCTGGGTGCCCATCTGGCCGGCGTGCCCTCGACGTGGATCATCGTCGGCGTGATCTGCCTGGTCGGCATCGGCATCCTGAGCGCGGTCAAGAAGACCCAGGGGACTCGCGGCGGACCGTCGGGAGGGCCCACGGCGGGTCCACGCCCTTGAGGAGGGCCGAGAAAAATTCGCAGGTCACCGGGAGGGGGATCGCCCTGGAGGGGCGGGCTTTGAAGAGCCTGGGGTTTCAACCCCAGGCGGGTGAGGCTGCGAGCGGCGCCTGTTGTGTCCCGGGTCTTATCCCCGCCGCGCCCCCGCCTGGGATTGAAACCCCAGGCTCTTCAAAGCCCGCCCCTCCAGGGCGGTCCCCCTCCCGGTGACTTTGGGGCCGAGCCCCCACCGGCCTCCAAAAGCCTGCCCGCCGCACCACGCTTTATGTGAAGATCTCGCACGGCGTGAAAAGCTCCCCGCTCGTCGCTCGCGTCCGTTCGCTGTTCGGCGCCGCCTTCGGCTTCGACCGGCTGGCGTACTTCTCGATCGACCATCCGCGGCGGGTGATCGTCGCCTTCACGGTCCTGGTGCTGCTGGCGGCGCCGGGACTCTTCCGGCTCCAGCTCCGCACTGACGGCCACGCCCTGGTCCCCCCGGGCGATCCGGCCGTGGAGCTCGACAGCCGGGTGCGCAAGCACTTCGGGCTGCACGACCCGATCGTGGTGGTGCTCCAGACGCCGCGGCCGGACGGCATCTTCAACACCGACACCCTGCGCCGCGTCCACGACCTGACGGCGGCCCTGGAGCATCTCAAGGGAGTTCCCGCCGGCGGCGTCACCAGCCTCGCCACCGAGAAGCGGGACCGCGTCTATCCCGGCACCCTCAACTTCCGGCCGTTCCTCGACGTCGTCCCCGACACGCCGGAGGAGATGGCGCTCTTCCGCGGCGATCTCGAGGGGATCGCGCTCCTCCACGGCAACCTGGTGTCGAAGGATCAGAGCGCGGTCGCCATCCTGGTCGGGGCGCCCAACGTCGGCGCCTCCGCGGGGACCAACGCGGCGGCGGCCGACCGTGTGGCCCTCTGCCGCCGGATCGTCGAGGTCAGCCGCAGGTTCCAGGCGCCGGGGAACCGGATCCGGGTGGTCGGCGCGCCGATGGCCGAGTCGCTGCTCGGCCTCCACATCCTGTCCGACCTGGTAATCCTGCTGCCGCTGTCGATGGCGATTATCTGCTTCATGCTCTGGCTCGGCTGCCGGCGCATGGCCGGAGTCTGGCAGGGGATCATCCAGCTCGCCGCCGCCCAGACCTTCACCTTCGGTCTCATGGGCTGGCTCGACGTGCCGGTCTACCTGACCACGGCCGTGCTGCCGATCATCCTCACCACCCTGGCGCTGGCCGACGAGATCCACCTCTTCTGGCGCTACCAGCAGCTCCTGGGGCCGGTGCCCGGCGAGGCCGACCAGCGGCATCCGGAGACGGTGCGGGTCCTGCTGTCGCAGATGAGCCGGCCCAACGTGCTCTCCACCCTGACCACGATCATCGGCTTCCTCTCCTTTCTCTCCACGCCGCTGGTCGCCGTTAGCAGCTTCGGCCTGTTCGCCGGCGCCGGGCTTATCTTCTGCCTGTTCTGGTCGCAGATGGTCGGACCGGCCATCCTCTCGCTTCTCCCGCCCTCCGCCCTGCGGCGCCCGGTGGGGACGAGCGCCGAGCCCTCGGAGCGCTTCCGGCGTTTCTTCACCCCGATCTTCCGCTCCCCCCGTCGCACGCTGGCGACGCTCGCGATCGCCAGCGTCCTGGTCAGCCTGGGGATCGGCCGGCTGGAGGTGCAGGATTCCTGGATCGGCGGCTTCGCGCCCAACAGCGCCTTTCGCCAGGACACCCGGGCGGTGAACCGGCTGTTCAACGGCACGCATCTGCTGCAGGTCCAGCTCGACCTCTCGGGCTGGAAGGGGAAGCTGGGCGACATCTGGCAGGGGACGCCGGGGCCGCTGCTCGATCCGGCGACGCTGCGGGAGATCGAGGGCTTCGAGGCGTTCCTGGGGCGGCAGCCGCGCGTCGGCGGCGTCCTCGGCCCCGCCTCGCAGCTGGAGACCGTCTCCTTCCTGCGCCACGCCCGCGATCCGAAGCGGTTGAGCATCCCCGGGACGGCCGAGGAGGTCGCCGACCTCGTCCACTGGTTCGACGAGGTCCGCAGCCCCCCCCGCCGCCGGGAGGTGATCGACGACGCCAACCGGCAGGGCGTGGTGACCCTCTTCCTCAAGGATCCGGACTATAAGCAGGTGGCCGCCCTGATGGCGGCGACCCGCCGCTACGCCCGGCAGCACCTGGCGCCGCTGGGGGTCCGCATCGGCTTCGCCGGCGACATTGCGGTGAGCCAGGCGATGATCCCCGCGATCGTGCAGACCCAGGTCTATTCGCAGCCGCTCTCCCAGCTCGGCTGCTGGCTGGTGGTGACGCTCCTCTACCGCTCGCTCTGGGTGGGCTTCCTGATCGCCCTGCCGAGCTCGGTCGCGGTGGCCTGGATGCTGGGGATCATGGGCTGGACGGGGGTGCCGCTCGGCGTCGCCACGGCGATGTTCTGCGCCATCACGCTCGGCGTGGGGATCGACTACGGCATCCATCTCTACGAGGTCTTCCTGCGCCTGAAGAAGGAGGGGTTCGGCCGCGACTCGGCCCTCGAGGCGATGGCCGAATGCGGGCCGGCGATCGTGGCGGACACCTCGGCGATCGCCCTCGGCTTCGGCATCCTGGGGATCTCGCAGGTCCCCGCCAACGCCCGCCTCGGCTTCCTGGTGGCGGGAGCGCTGGCCGTGGGCTGCGCCCTCACCCTGGTCGGCCTCGGCACCTTGCTCGACCACTCCGTCCGGAACCTCCCCGCGCCGGAGACGGCACATGCGCCGCGGCCCGAGGCGGACGTTCCGTCTTCCCGCGACCTGGAGACCGCCTTGTGATAAAACCTCCCTCCCATGACGCGGCAGGAGAAAGCCCGGCGGATCGCCGGCATCCTCGACGAGCTCTTCCCCGCGGTTGACATCCCGCTGGCGCACCGCGATCCGTTCACCCTCCTGGTGGCCGTGGTCCTCTCCGCCCAGACCACCGACAAGCTGGTCAACGAGGTCACCCCCGCCCTCTTCGCCCGCGCCGCGACGCCGGAGGCGATGGCGGCGCTGCCGGTCGAGGAGATCCAGACCCTGATCCGCCGCATCGGCCTTTCCGGCGGCAAGGCGAAGAACCTGAAGCGGCTCTCGGAGATCCTGGTCGAAAAGCACGGCGGCGAGGTGCCGCGGACGATGGCGGAGCTCGAGGAGCTCCCCGGCGTCGGCCACAAGACCGCCTCGGTGGTGATGAGCCAGGCCTTCGAGATTCCCGCCTTCGCGGTGGACACCCACATCCACCGCCTCGCGGCGCGCTGGGGGCTGTCGAGCGGCAGGAACGTGGTGCAGACCGAGCACGACCTCAAGCGCCTCTTCCCCGAGGAGACCTGGGGAAAAGTCCACCTCCAGATCATCTACTTCGGCCGTAAGTACTGCCCGGCGCTCTATCACGACCTGGACGCCTGCCCCATCTGCTCGTGGGCGGCGAGCAGGAAGCGGAAGGAAGAGGAGCGGCGGCGGAATGTGGCGGTGCGGCGAAGAGGGTAGGGGAGGTAGGGGAGAGGTATCGGCCTGCCGGTGGGGGCGCCACCGCCACACCGCTCAGATCCACTTCTTCCGCCGCGCCAACGCCAGAATCTCTCCGATCACCCCCGCCGCATCCCCAAACACCCGCTCGTTGGGAAACCGCAGAATCGTGAAGCCCGATCCACGCAGGAAGGCGTCGCGTTCGCGGTCCCGCGCCGCTTGCTGGGGTTCGGCGTGAATCTCGCCGTCCAGCTCGACGACCAGCCGGATCTCCCAGCAGCAGAAATCCGCGACGAAGGGGCCGATGAGACACTGGCGGCGGAACTTCAGGCCTGCCAGCCGCTTGTCCCGTAGCGTTCGCCACAGGGCCTTTCCGCCGGCGTCTGCCGCCTCCTGAGGTCGCGAGCGATCAGGTAGTTCATCCATCCTCCCGCGGCGTATTATCCGGGACATGACCCGCCTTGCCCGCTACTCCTGGCTCACCCTCGCCTTCAACGTCCTGGTCGTCCTCTGGGGGGCGGTGGTGCGGGCCACGGGCTCGGGGGCGGGGTGCGGCAGCCATTGGCCGCTGTGCAACGGGGTGGTGATCCAGCACTCGCCGCGGATCGAGACGATCATCGAGCTCTCCCACCGGCTGACCAGCGGCATCGCGCTGCTGCTGGTCGTGGGGCTGGTCGTGGGGGCGTTCCGGTGGTTGCCGCGGGGACATGCGGCGCGGGCGGCGGCGGTTTGGTCGATGCTGTTCATGGTGGGGGAGGCGGCGGTGGGGGCGGCTCTGGTGCTGTTCCGGCTGGTGGCGGACAACCCGTCGACGGCGCGGGCGATGTTCATGGCCACCCACCTGGTCAATACCTTCCTGCTGCTGGGCGCGCTCACTCTCACCGCCCATTTCATCAGCGGCGGCGCGCGATTCCGCCTGCGCGGCCTGGGACTGTGGAGCGCGGGAGTCGTGACCGGCCTCTTCGGGCTGCTGCTCTCCGGCGTCAGCGGCGCCACCGCCGCGCTGGGGGACACCCTCTATCCGTCAGAGTCGCTGACGGCGGCGCTCCGGCAGGACCTCTCGCCGACGGCTCACCTGCTGATCCGCCTGCGGGTGCTCCATCCGGCCATCGCCATCGCCTCGGGGCTGTTCGCGCTCTGGCTGGCGATGGTCCTCGGCAAGCGCGCGTTCGGGGCCGAGACCAAGCGGTTCGCGGGGTGGACGGCGGCCCTGGTCTTCGTCCAGGTGCTGGCGGGGACGGTGAACGTGCTGTTCCTGGCGCCGGTCTGGATGCAGGTGATCCACCTGCTGCTGGCGGACCTGCTCTGGATCGCGTTCGTGCGGATGGGAGCCTCGGCGCTGGCCGCCGCCGGGGGCGAGAGACCGGCCCGGACGATCGTCGCCGGACCGGTGAGAGTCTAGAGCACCGTCTCGCGAACGACCTCTTCCAGCGTCGACATGCCGTCGCGGATCTTCTGCAGGCCGCTGCCGCGCAGAGTCATCATGCCGAGCTGGACCGCCTTCTGCCGCAGCTCGAAGGCGCTGGCGCCGGAGAGGATCATCTCGCGCAGCTCGTCGTCGATCTCCAGCACCTCGTAGAGGCCGACGCGCCCCTTGTAGCCGGTGTTGCTGCAACGCTCGCAGCCGCGCCCCTTGAACAGCTTGAGGGTGCGCGATTCCGCCTCGGAGAAGCCGGCCTGGACCATCGCCGCCGGGGGCACCTCCAACGGCTCCTTGCAGAAGGAGCAGATGCGGCGGACCAGCCGCTGGGCGACGATCATGTGCACGGAGGTCGCCACCAGGAAGGGCTCGATGCCCATGTTCATCAGGCGGCTGATCGACGACGGCGCGTCGTTGGTGTGGAGGGTGGAGAGCACGAGGTGGCCGGTCATGGCGGCCTTGATCGCCACCTCGGCGGTCTCGAAGTCGCGGATCTCGCCGACCAGCACGATGTTGGGGTCCTGGCGCAGGAAGGAGCGCAGCGCCGCCGCGAAGTTGAGGCCGATCTGCTCGCGGGTCTGGACCTGGTTGATCCCCGAGAGGTTGAACTCGACCGGGTCCTCGGCGGTCATGATGTTGACCTCCGAGGTGTTGATCCGCTGCAGCGCCGAGTAGAGCGTGTTGGTCTTCCCCGAGCCGGTGGGGCCGGTGACCAGCACCATGCCGTAGGGCTTGAGGATCGCCGCCTCGAACTTGCGCAGCGATTCGGCCTCGAAGCCCAGCTTCGTCATGTCGAGCATGAGCTTGTCCTTGTCGAGCAAGCGCATGACGATCTTCTCGCCGAACAGCGTGGGGAGCACGGAGACGCGGTAGTCGAGGTCCTTGGACTTGCCGGAGATCTTGGTCTTGATCTTGATGCGCCCGTCCTGCGGCAGCCGCTTCTCGGCGATGTCGAGCCGCGCCATGATCTTGCAGCGGCTGGTGATCGCCTCCTTGAGCTTGAGCGGCGGGTGCATCATCTCGTAGAGGATGCCGTCGATCCGGTAGCGGACCCGGTACTCCTTCTCGTAGGGCTCGATGTGGATGTCCGAGGCGCCGCGCTTGATGGCGTCGGTGAGCACCAGGTTGACCAGCTTGACCACCGGCGCCTGCTCGGATTCCTCCTCGAGCGCCGCCATGTCGATCTCCTGGTCCTCCTCCATCAGCTCGAGGTCGGTGCCGCCGGCGGTGGCGTCCTCGGAGAGGTCCTCCATGACCTTCTTGAGCTCGATGGCGTGGGTCGAGCCGTAATACCGGTCGATGGCGACGCGGATCCCCGACTCCGACGCCACCACCGGCTCGACCCGGTAGCCGGTCATGAACTTCACGTCGTCCATCGCGAAGACGTTGGTGGGATCGATCATCGCCACCGTGATCGTGGCGCCGGTCTTGGAGACGGGGAGGATGGTGTACTTGCGGGCGAGATCGGCCGGAATGATCTTGAGGACGGCCTCGTCGATGTCCATGCCGTTGAGGTCCACCGCCGGGACCTTGAAGTGCTGGGAGAGCGCGTCGACGAGCTGCTTTTCCGTCAGGTAGCCCAGCTTGACGAGGTTGGTGCCGATCCGGCCCCCCTGCTCTTTCTGGAGCGCGAGGGCCTCGTTGAGCTGCGTCTGGTCGATCCTGCCACTGCGGACCAGCAGCTCGCCCAGCTTGTCGGGGACGTTCGACTGGGCTTGCGGCCTGCGGACCGCTTCCGCCGGTAGTGCCATGCGAATCACCTCTCGGACCGGGAGCTCCGGTCCTTCCCTGCTTGGTGGGAGCTTGACGCTCCCGTGAAAGCTGTCTGAAACGCTCGTCAGTCTACCAGCGGGTGGGAAAGGGGGTCAACGCAATGAGCCATGGTCATTTGACTATGACCCCAACAGCTCGACGGCCCGCACCGCCACCTGCCGCGGCGGAACCTCCAGCAGGCACGCCTTCGTCTCTGGCAAACGCTGGTAGCAGTGGCTGCAGGCGAGGCGCTTGGAGACGGCCGTCTCCGGCGCGCCGTAGGGGCCGTGCCGCAGCGGATCGGTGGGGCCCATGACCATCACCAGCGGCGTGCCCAGGGCGCGCGCGAGATGGCTGGGGCCGCTGTCGCCGCCCAGCATCAGCCGCGCCCGGCGGATCAGCGCCGCCAGCGTCGGCAGGTCGCCGGCCGGCACGGCGCGTGCCGCGCCCTCGCTGGCCGCCTCGACCGCGGCGGCCAGCCCCTCCTCGCCGCGCGCCGACGCCACCCACGTTGGCAGGCCGATCTCCGCCTGGAGGAGCCGCGTCGCCTCTCCCCACCAGGCCGGCGGATAGCGCTTGTTGGCCCAGCCGGCGCCGGGGTGGAGGAGGGCGAAGGGCTCCGGATGGGCCGCGAAGAGATCGCGCGCCGCCACCGGCTCCTCGCGGAAGATCTTGTCCGGACCGAAGTCGGCCGGCTCGGGAGGCAGATCGAGAGCGTCGAGGAGCGACAGCATGCGGTCCACGGCGTGCGTCCCGCGCGGCACCATTGGCCGATTGATCCAGATCGCGCTCGACGGCTCGCGCCGGTGCCCGCGGGCGAAGCCGATCCGCCGGCCGGCGAGCGAGAGCGCCGAGATCACGCCCGCCTTGTGGTTCCCCATCAGATCGAGGGCGACGTCGGCGTCGAAGCGCCGCAGAGCTTTCAGGAAGCCGCCGAGCTCGCTCATCCCCCGCCCGGAGACCTTCCGCCACCGCCGCAGCTTCACCACCAGCAGCTCGTCGAGATCCGGATGACCGGCGAGCACCGGGGCCATCCCCTCCTCGACCACCCAGCCGATCCTCGCTTCCGGCAGATGCCGCCGCAACGCCGTGAGCACCGGCAGGGCGTGGATGACGTCGCCCAGGGCGCTGGTGCGGACGATGAGGATTCTTGAAGAGTGGCCCCTCATCACCCCGGCCCTCTTCTCCCGTCCCCACCCCCCTCCCTCACCGGGAGAAGAGCGAGAAAGACAGAGATGTAGGGGCGCAGCATGCTGCGCCCTTTTCCCGTCACGGCAACGTTGAGGGCGTAGCATGCTGCGCCCCTACGAGCCCCTCTCTCCCCGGAGGGGTGGGTGGAGGGCTGGGAGAGAGGGGTTGGGGAGTGAGGGGCTCCGCCCCGCAGGGGCGTCCTCAAGGCAGCGCCTTCACCCTGGCGATCAGCTCGCTCGTCGCGTGGTCCTTGGGATCGCCCACCAGCGCCGTCCGGCCGCCGTAGGCGCGGACCGTCGCGTATTCGGGCACCCGCTCCGGCGAGCCGTAGTCGGTGCCCTTGCAGTGCACGTCCGGCTGGAGGTCGGCGAGGAGCGGGGCGGGCGAATCGCCGTCGAAGATCACCACGAAGTCGACCGGCTCGAGGGCCGCCAGCAGCTCGGCCCGCTCGGCGGCGGGGACGATCGGCCGCTCGGGCCCCTTCAGGCGCGCCACCGAGGGATCGTCGTTGATCGCCACGACCAGCGCGTCCGCCTCGGCGCGGGCGGCGCGCAGATAGCGCAGGTGGCCCACGTGCATCAGATCGAAGTGGCCGTTGGCGAACGCGACTTTCTTCCCCGCGGCCTTGAGCGCCTGGAGGCGCTCGCGCAGCTCGGGGACGGTCAGGACAATCCCCACCGCAGCTCCTTCAGCGGCCGGGGGTCGGCCTCGACCGCGCGCCGCAGCTCGTCGGGCGAGCAGGTGGCCGTCCCCATCTTCATCACCACCACGCCGCCGGCGTAGTCGGCGAGCAGCGCCGCCTCCAGCGGATCGGCGCCGGCGGCGAGGGCGAGGGCGAAGGTGCCGATCACCGTGTCGCCAGCGCCGGTGACGTCCGCCACCTGATCGGTCCCCGAGACGGGGAGGTGGGCCGAGACCTCGGGACGGAAGAGGCTCATCCCGCGGCTGCCGCGGGTGATCAGGAGGAACCGCGCCGCGAGCCGCTCGCGCAGGGCCCGGCCGGCGGCCTCCAGACGGTCCGGATCGTCGTCGATGGCGGCGCCGAGGAAGGCCTCCGCCTCCTCCTCGTTGGGGGTGGCGCCGTCGAGACCCAGGAACTCGCCGAGGCGATACCGGCTGTCCGCGATCAGCGTCGCCCGCTCGCCCAGGGCGTCGCGCATCCGCGGCAGCATCGCCGGCTCGACGGCGCCGTAGCCGTAGTCCGAGAGGATGGCGACCCGCGCCTCGCCGGCCCATCGTCGCAGGAGCCCGGTGAAGCGCTCGCGATCCTCCGCGGTCAGGACGAGCATCTCCTCGATGTCGTAGCGCACGATCTGCTGCTTGATCGAGTGCCGGCCGCCGCCGAGGATGCGGACCTTGGTGGGCGTCCGATAGCCAGGGCGCACCGCGATCCCCTCCGTCGTCACCCCGCGCGCCTGGAGGTCGGCGAGCAGCCCAAGGCCGTGCGGGTCGTCGCCCACGATCCCCAGCGGCAGCGGTCGTCCGCCGAGCGCGGCGACGTTGGCCACCGCGTTCGCTCCGCCGCCGGGGGTCAGCTTCTCGCCCTGATACGACAGGATGAGCACCGGCGCCTCGCGGCTGATCCGCTTCGGCGTGCCGGTGATGAACACGTCCGCCACCAGATCGACCAGCATCGCGACCGGCTGACCGGCCATGGCGTCGATCCGGCGGAGGAGCCGCTCGGTGGTGGGGAGGATCTGGACCTGGGGCATTTCGGGGGCGGATTGTAGCAGGACGGTTCGGGTATGAACGGAGTTATACTTGTCCGCGATGAAGACCGCGATCTCTCTGCCCAATCCCCTCTTCGAGGCTGCCGACGAATTTGCCAAGCGGCTCGGGGTGTCGCGAAGCGTGCTCTACGCAACCGCGATCGAAGAATATCTCCGGGTTCATCGTGACGAGGCCGTGACGGAGGCGCTGAACCGCGCCTACGGCACGGAGGACTCCTCGCTCGATCGCGGTTTGGCCGCCCTTCAAGCCGCTGCGCTCCCAAGAGACGACTGGTGATCCAGCGTGGAGAGATCTGGTGGGCTTCTCTGCCGGAGCCCCAAGGCTCTGAGCCCGGCTACCGTCGCCCCTTGGTTATCGTTCAGTCCGACAGCTTCAACCGGAGCGGCATCCGAACCATCATCGGCGTCGCCCTCACGACCAACCTTCGACTGGCTGACCTCCCGGGGAACGTCCTCCTTGACAGCCGCCGAACAGGCCTGTCCAAGGACTGCGTCGCAAACGTTTCCCAAGTGATCACGGCCGACCGGACAGCCCTGACGGAGAGGGTTGGAGCCCTTCCCGTCAGGCTATTGGAAAAGATCGATGAGGGGTTGCGCCTCGTGCTGGACCTTTGACCTGCTGCTCTAGACTAGGAGCCTGCGCGCCAGGAAACCAGAAGCAAGGACGAAAAGGACTGCAGGGACTGCAAGGACATCAAAGACGATTTTTGTCCTTGGCGTCCTTGCAGTCCTTTAGGTCTTTTCAGCTCAGCTCCCGCCCCGCGCCAGCGCCGCCTTGATGACCTCCTCCGGCATGCCGGCGTTCTTCCACTTCACCAGGTCGTCCGCCGACAGGGCCTTGGTCAACGACCTCTTGTTGACGTAGTCCACCAGCAGGTCGGTCGTGAACCCCTGCCCCTTGAGCTTGACGAGATCGGTCAGCATCGCCGACGGCGAGACCGCGGCGGCGGCGGGAGCGGCGGCTGAAGCGGAGGAGCCGGACGAGGCGACCGGTTTCCCGCCGGCCCAGGCGCTCTGGAGGCCGGAGTCGCCGAGGGCGTTGGTGTAGACCTCGCGGAGCGCGTCGTTCAGCACCTCGTTGGCGTTGTCGCTGCTCCGCTCCTTGCCATAGCGGGTGGCACCGCCTTCGGTGGTCCCCTGCCAGAGGGTGCGCCCCTTGCCGTCCGCGAGCGTGAAGGCCACCTGGATCTGCGCGCTGTAGGTCGAGCCCAGGGCCTTGGTGCTCGCCACCAGCCGGAGCTGGACCAGCTTGCCGGTGAGCGAGAGCGAGGCGTCCGGCGAGACCTTGAGCCCCGAGGCGGCGGCCTCCTTCTGGAGCACCGCGTTGGCCCAGGGGATCGGGTCGTTCGAGATCTGGAGGGGGAAGACCTTGTCGGCATGATCGGAAATCTCGCCGATGACGGTCAGATCGGCCCCGTTCCGCCCCTCGACGACCGACAGCCTCACCGCCTTGTCCGTAATGCCCGGGCCGAGCTCGGCGCTGGTGGCCGTGCCGGTCTCCTGGATGCCCATCGTGAAAGGCCCCGTCGCGCGGGCTTCGGCGCGGAGGGCCACCAGCAGGCTGGAGACCACCAGGAGCCCGATGTTCCATGGTTTCGCGTTCATGTCTTCCTCCGAGGAAGTGGGGACTGCAACGGCTGATTACGCAACAAAAGGCGAGTCTATCAGGACGATGGGACGATTCCGGGCGGAAGGTCCGCGGTCACCCTCCGTACTGCTCGGCGGTGACCGGCTCCAGCCACACGTTTTCGGGCGCGAAATTCATCGCCACATGGATCATCGGGCCGTTGGGGTTCGCGCCGTGCCAGTGCTTCTCGCCGGCCGGAATGAAGATCGTTTCGCCGGCGCCCGCCTCCTCGACAGGGCCATCCAAGCGCTGGAACCGGCACCGTCCGGCAACGATGAAAAGGATTTGTACGCCGCCGTGCGTATGCCAGTTCGTCCGCGCCTCCGGTGAGAATTCAACGCGAGTCAGCGTGACCGGTTCGATCCCCGCCGTGGGCATGGGACGGAGGGTGACGGCGCCGGAAAAATAGCTCGGATTGGCGGGATTGCTCGGGAGGGATTTCGGATCGATCAGGTTCATCTCGGACCTCGAAGAAGTTCATCAGGTTTGCCGTTTGATCGGTAGTATCCGGACGCGGAGTGAGCTTTCGTCCACGACGACCAGGGCTCCAGCCAGCAGAGCCTCTTGATTCTGCCGGAGAGCCGCGAAGATGATCTCTCCCAGGTTTTCGGGCAGAAGCTCCTGGGCTCTGGCTTGGATGACGCTAGGACCTCCTGCCTGGGTCAGCGCCAAGATGTGTCCAAAGTCCAGGTCATTGGTGAAGACGATCCAGTTGTGCTGTAAGCACCAAGTCAGAATCTCTCCATCCTCTGCGTCTGGCTTGCCGATGCTGGACCAATGGAGAGCCTCGAATCCCTCACGATGCAGAGCTTCGATCCACTCCGGGGAAAGGTTCATATCCACGAGGATTCTCATGGAGGGCTGAGGCTCAGAGAGACTTCAACCTCTTCGACCCTCCATGTCGCATAGGCGAGGGCCTGGCGGATGTCCTCTCGCTCCAGATAGGGATAGGCCTGCAGGATCCTGTCCTCCGAATGTCCGGCCGCGAGAAGGCCCAGAATCGTGCCGACGGTGACCCTCAGTCCCCGAATGCAAGGCTTGCCGCCCATGATCTTAGGATTCAGCGTGATTCTCTCGATGGGTTGCATAATGCGATCCTCGGTATCCGGCTCTCGTGCGGGTCGACTCCCCACGCCAAGGCCGGTCAGATCATACCCCGCTCGCTCCCCGCAGCCACCGGTACCCCCGGCGCAGCAGAGATAGCCGCAGCAGCCGCTCCCGCCAGCGCCACGTCGCGGTCGACTCCAGCGCCTGGATTTCCTGGTGAAGATGGGCGGCCTCGGCGCTCAGGCGATCGCGCTCCGCGAGCGCTCGAGCGGTTTCCTCGTGCATGCGGCCGGTTTCCGCGTGGATGCGTACGTTCTCGGCGTGCATGCGGGCGTTTCCGGCGGTCAGCCCGGACCTCTCGGCAAGCAGTTGTGCCCGTTCGTCGAAGGCGGGGCTGAGCCAGCGCAGGTAGGCTGCCGCGGCCCGGCTCTCCTCCGCGGCCGGCGGGTTTCCCTGTTGCCGGTGCTCGGCGAGGACGTCTTCGTAGATCGCGATCATCCGGTCCACCGCCGGGTCGATTCCGACGACGGCGCGGAGCCGCCGCGAGACCTCCGCGGCGTCGGCCGGATCGTAGCGTCGGATCTGCTCGGAGAGGACGTCGGCGGTGACCGGATCGCGCAGCGTCCGGAGGCCGAAGTTGAGGCGGCGCAGGCCGTCGAGGTCGGCGCTCGTCACTAGCGGCCCGGCGCCGGCTTGGTCGCAGAGCACCACCGCCGCGCCCACCGCCAGGGCCTCCATCGCCGCGCGCGCCTTGGCGAAGACGAGGTCGTAGTCGGGGAGCCGCTCCTCGGGCCGTTCCAGGGCGTTCCCCGACGCCACGCCCGCCACGTCGACGGCGATCCCGAAACGCTCGCAGGCCTCGCGGATGGCGGGGAGAAAGGTCTGTTCGCTCGCCTGATTGCTCAGGACGAGGGCGCGCCGGGGCCGCTCGGGCAGG
>DATBAW010000357.1:0-1690 GCA_036271335.1 Thermoanaerobaculia bacterium | reverse complement strand
GGGTGCCAAGGAGATCCTGTGCATCCGCGTGCTCGGCGGCAGCGGCCGGCGATACGCGGGCATCGGTGACGTCATCGTGGCGACCGTCAAGGACGCGCTGCCCGGGGCTGGCGTCAAGAAGGGCGACGTCGTCAAGGCGGTAGTGGTGCGTACCCGCAAGGAGCGCCGCCGCGCAGACGGTTCCTACATCCGCTTCGACGAGAACGCAGCCGTCCTCATCAGGGACGGCGGAGATCCGCGCGGCACTCGCATCTTCGGCCCGGTTGGCCGTGAGCTGCGGGAGAAGCGTTTCATGCGGATCATCTCGCTGGCGCCGGAGGTGCTCTAGATGAAGATCAAGAAGGGTGACCATGTAATGGTCACGGCCGGCAAGGACAAGGGCGCGACGGGCACGGTCATTGCGGCCTACCCGACGCGGGACAAGGTCCTGGTCGAAGGCGTGAACATGGTCAAGAAGAACACGAAGGTGACCAACCAGGGCGTGCGCGGTGCCAAGGAAGGCGGCATCGTCACCCAGGAGGCGCCGATCCATGTGAGCAACGTTCAGCTGGTCGACCCGGAGACCAAGCGCCCGGCGCGGGTGGGTTACAAGATCAACGAGGACGGCACGAAGGTCCGCGTTCTGCGTCCGAGCGGGAAGGAAATCTGATGGCGACCGAGGCACCGGCGAGGCCCCGGCTCAAGGAGAAATACCGAGCCGAGATCGCGCCTGCGCTCAAGGACGAGTTCGGGTACGCCAACGTGATGATGATCCCGGGGCTTACCAAGATCGTCGTCAACATGGGCGTCGGCGAGGCCGCGCGTGACGCGAAGCTGATCGACGGGGCCATCAGGGACCTGACCGCGATCACCGGCCAGAAGCCGGCCGTGGCGAAGGCCAGGAAGTCCATCGCCCAGTTCAAGCTGCGCGAGGGCATGCCGATCGGCGCCCACGTGACGCTGCGCGGCGACCGGATGTGGGAGTTCCTTGACCGGCTGCTCGCTATCGCGCTGCCGCGCATCCGCGACTTCCGCGGCCTGAACCCCCGGCAGTTCGACGGCCAGGGCAACTACACGTTCGGGCTCACGGAGCAGGTCATGTTCCACGAGATCGACCCGGACAAGGTCGACCGGCAGCGGGGCATGGACATCACGCTCGTCACCACCGCGAGCAACGACGACGAGGGCCGGGCGCTGCTGCGGCTCCTCGGCTTCCCGTTCGCGGACATGGCCTCGGTCCCGCCCAAGCCGAAGAAGAAGTCCGGCCCGCGCTCTGGGAGGAGGTAGTAAATGGCTAAGAAGGCGCTGGTTGTCAAGGCGAACCGCAAGCCGAAGTTCGAAGTGCGCGGATACACGCGCTGCACCAAGTGCGGCCGCCCGCGTGCCGTCTACCGCAAGTTCGGCCTGTGCCGTATCTGCTTCCGGAGCATGGCGCACCGCGGTGAGCTGCCCGGCATCACGAAGTCCAGCTGGTAACAAAATCTCTACGCGCCGTAGGTCCGTGCCCCCCGCGAGGGCGGGCAGGGAAACCCCGGCGAGGAAGGCCTAAGCGGCCATGTCAATGACCGATCCAATCGCGGACATGCTGACCCGTCTGCGCAACGCCAACTCGGCGTACCACGACACCGTGGGGATGCCGTACTCGAAGATCAAGTCGCACATCGCGGAGATCCTCCAGCAAGAGGGCTACATCGCCAGCTGGAAGGTCGAG
>DATBAW010000356.1:0-4595 GCA_036271335.1 Thermoanaerobaculia bacterium | reverse complement strand
GCGGTGCCGCCCGCCCTCTTGCCCTCCGTCACCCCGGCCACGGCGCCGGACGGCAGCGGACCGAAGATGAACGGGCGGAGGTTGACGGCCGGGATCTGGGCGCCGAACTCGGTGTTGATGGCGGCGATGAACTGGTTGGCGATGTAGGCGTAGCCGAACGGGGTCGGATGGACGCCGTCGTAGCCGAAAATGCCACCGGTCAGGAAGGCGCTGCTGAACGGAATGCCGCCGATGTTGAGGCCGTTGTTGGCGATGCCGGTCAGGATGGAGTTGGCGTCGACCAGGGCCGCGCCGTTGTTGGTGGCCGCGGCGGCGATCGAGGCGTTGTAGGCGGCGACGTGCGACTTGATGGTGGCGACCTCGGCGGCGTTGAGAACCACGTCGTCGGTGAGCGGCTGACCGGTCCCGCCTGGGATGAAGGTCGGAATGCCCCGGCCCGTCCCCAGTTCCGCCGCCGCGGTGAGCAGCACGAAGTCACCCGCCTGAAGCGGACCGTTGGGGCCGATCAGCGGGATCGGGTTGCCCGTGGGATCGAGGACGAGCTGGTTGTTCGCCGGATTGACGACGAACCGCGGAATCGTGGTCACGAACGGGATGCTCGTCACGTCCGGGATGTTGCCGATGGCGAACTTGACGCCCGCGGCGGTGAGGGCGGCCGTCACGGTGGTGATGTCGGTGTTGAACTGCGCCGGCGGGGTCAGCGTCACCCCCTCGATGGCGATGCCGGAGGTCGCCGCGGCCAGGGCGTCGTTGTTGCCGATCCAGAGGGTGGCGAAGGTCGGCGTGAGCGAGAGCGCCTGCTGGAGCTGCGTGGTGCCACCGCCCAATCCCCGCAGGACGAGGTCCGTGGGATCCGAGGCGCTCGTCGAGTGCGTCTTGGTGAGGAGGTCGTGAAGGGTGGCCCCCGGAACCGCCAGATTGTTGTAGGGGCGCGGCAGGGTCAGGTTCTCCGGCGTGCCGGCGCCCGGGGTGGCCGAGATCATCGTGGGGAAGAGCCCGGTCAGCCGGAGGGCGCCCGGCAGGCCCGGCGCGCTGACCAGCGGCTGCTGGAAGCCAACGCCCGGCGCGGTGCCGTTCACCTGGCGGTAGATCAGCGCCGGATAGCTGTTGATCTGGAACTTGTCCAGGATCGAGCCGTTGGAGAAGCCGGCGGTGAGGCTGTCGCCCAGGGCGACGTAGGTCGTGAAGTCCGCGGAGCCGGTATCCACTCCTGCGAAGCCGGCGCCGGTCGAGAGCAGGGCGAGCGCCAGGACGCCCGCGGTAATCTTGAGACGATGCATCTTCCTGTCTCCTTAACCGTTAAAGGTTGAGCGTCAGCCCCAGCAGCACGGCTTGCGTCTCGTAGGTGCCCGCGAACGGTCCCTCGCTGTCGCGGAACTGGTTCACGGTGCGCTTGTGGAAGTTGAGATACATGAGGCCGACGTCATAGCGGAAGCCGGTGGTGTGCCCGTAGCCGATGCAGTAGCCGAGGCGGTCGGCGTCCGGCAGCAGGGGCGAAACCCCCTCTTCGGGCTGCGGGGTCTGGTCGTAGACCAGGCCGAAGCGCCACTGCGAGGACGGGCTGGTCGTCCAGCGCAGGCCGGCGCGGTAGCTGTAGGCGTTCTTCCATTTCTGCGGCAGCGAGGCGTCCGGCAGCGAGTTGCCGGCGCCGCCGGTGAAGTTGATCGGCACCGTCCCGAAGGAGCTCCAGCCCGTGTAGTTGATGTCGGTCTCGAGCAGCAGGTTGCGGGTGAGGCCGAAGGCGAGGCCGAGGCTCGCCTGGTCGGGGTAGTCGATCTCGGTCTTCACCGGCAGCTTGGTGTTGTAGGGGAGCTGCGCGGCGAGGATGGCGTCGAAGATCGGGTCGCCGGTGGCGTTCGGGGTCAGCCGGGCGCTGCCGGTGTAGTCCACCGAGATCTTGCTGCGGTAGGAGAGGCCCCAGGAGAAGCTCTCGTTCCACTTGTGCAGGATGCCGATGTTGAAGCCGTAGCTGTCCTTGGTGTAGTCCGAGGTGAGCTTCAGGCGGCCGACGTCGTCCGCCATCAGGGTGAAGGGGTCGACCGCCGCGATGTCGCGGTTGAGCTCCACCTTGGAGACGCGGACGATGCCGCCGACGCCGATGCCGAAGGTCGGCGTGATCTGCCAGCCGAGCGTCGGGTTGAGGTCGAAGGCCTGTAGCGCGGCCTTGGTGGAGAGGAAGCGGCCGGCGAACTGGTTCGGGTTGTCCCACGAGGTGGTGAGGCCGAACGGCGTCTCGAGGCCGAGGCCGAACTTCCAGGTGCTGGAGATCGGCGCCACGAAGTAGGCGTGGGGCGGGAATTTGGAGAGCGTCTCCTGCTTCGCCGAATAGCCGTCGCCCGGGAACGGGTTCGCGCCATGGAAGTCCGCCTTGGTGCTGCGGATCCAGGTGGCGCCCACCGAGCCGGCCGCCTTGTCGACGAAGGCCAGCCCGCCGGCGTTGTAGTACAGCATCGACGGATCGTCGGCCTGCGCGGTGAAGGCTCCGCCCATTCCCAGAGCCTTGGCTCCCTGTTCGAAAATGCTGAACCCTGCCCCGTGGACGGGGATCGCGGCCAGCGTGGCGAGGGCAACGACGCTCAAGGCCCTCCCCATCAATCCTCCTCGCCTCTGCATGGAATCTCCTCCTGTCTTGCGATCGCGAATGGAATGTGACGCCGACTCGGTTCCTTCCAGCGAGACCCCGAGCGCCAAGCATTTCGGGTCTCGGATCGGTCTTTTTCGGCTCGCCTACACGTTAGTCTCAACGCCCAGGGGTGTCAACGCCCGCAGGGGGTAGCCTGGCCGCGCGGACAAACTGTTAGAGTAGGCGCCCCTGGAGGGAAAGGAACATGTTCGAAAGTCCGGTGCACGAAGAGACCTTCAACAAGCTGCGCGAATACCTCGGCGAGCTGTTCGAGGAGCCCTACCACGATCCCGACAGCGACCACTTCTACGTCCGCTACGGCTCGACCGTGCTGGAGATCTCCGTCGAGCCCTACGGCCCCGAGGAGACGATGGTCGTCATCATGGCCTACTGCGTGCAGGACGTGGAGCTCGACGAGGAGCTGATGGCGGGCCTGCTGGAGCTCAACCACGAGATGGCCTGCGGCCACTTCTCCCTGGTAGGCAACGACATCTTCTTCGCCCACTCGGTCTTCGGCAGCAACCTCGACCCCCGCGACCTGCTGCGGGCGATCACCGCCGTGGCCACCGTGTCCGACGACTACGACGACCGCATCGTGGCGCGCTACGGCGGCCAGACGGCGCTCGAGAAGATCCAGGACACCGGCGGCCGGCGCCGGCGCCAGGAGGTCGGTCCCGAATGAGCGCCGGCCGGCGCCCCGCCGCTCATCCCTGGGCGCGGCCGCTCACCACTGATTGCTCTTGACCGCCGCCTCCGCCTCGCGGTCGAGCTCGCGCGTCTTCTCGGACTCCCGCTTGTCGTAGAGCTTCTTGCCCTGCACCAGGGCGAGCTCCACCTTCACCCAGTTCCCCTTGAGGTACATCGAGAGCGGCACCACGGTCAGCCCCTTGAGCTGGGTGCGGCCGTAGAGCCGCTCGATCTCGCGCTTGCGGAGCAAGAGCTTGCGCGCCTGCTCCGGATCGTGGTTCTCGCGGTTGCCGTGGCTGTAGGCGCTGATGTGGGCGCCCACCAGGAAGGCCTGGCTGTCCTTGAAGTCGACGTAGCTGTCCTTGAGCTGCACCCGCCCCTCGCGCACCGACTTGACCTCGGTGCCCTTCAGCCGGATGCCCGCCTCGAAGGTCTCCAGGACGGAGTACTCGTGGAGCGCCCGCCGGTTGCTCGCCAGCGGGCGGACGGCGTTCTTGTCCTTGGTCGACATGCGCGGAGCATATCAAGGGGCGCCGAGGGTTGCAGGGCCTCGCGATGGCTCCTTCCTGAAAGCACGAAATTTCGCGCTACAATTTTCAGAGGCGGAAAAAGTAGCGGAAGCACGCGTCACGAAAGGCGCGCCGGACGCACTCATCTCTTAGGAAGCCTTTCATCGTGAAGGAGACTGCTGAATGGCGCGAAGGCCTACGTTCCGCCAGCTCCTGGTGTCGATCCTGGCGCTCTGGAGAGATCTCAACAACAAGGAGATCGGCGCCGCCGCCGGCATCTCCCAGAAGGGGGTGTCCGGGTACCTCCGGAAGGGAGAGATCCCGGACGCGGTCCTGGAGAAGCTGCTGAAGGCCCTGAAGTGCACCCCGGCGACCGTTCTCAGCGTGACGGCGTGCCTGGAATCCCTGGAGGCCCTGGAGAGCGAAGCGGACCTCACCACGGAGGAGAGGGCCGAGATCGCCGACGCGGAGCTCCGGATCGGCCGCGTGGTCCGCAACGGACTGATCGAGGCTGCCCGGCACTCCCGGATCGTCTCGGCCGCGGGCACCCCCGATCCTCTCACCATCGCCTACGACCGGCAGCGGGCCGCCGAGTTGTTCAGGCGGCTGAAGGGGCTTCCCGAAGAGGCCCGCTTGCCGATGGTCCAGGCGGTCGAGGAGCACTGGAGCTGGGCCCTGTGCGAGCGGCTCTGCGAGGCGTCGGTCCGCGAGGCCTCCCGCGACGTGGAGCGGGCGGCGGCGTGGGCGCACCTCGCCCGGCAGGTCGCGGAGCGGCT
>DATBAW010000355.1:0-8266 GCA_036271335.1 Thermoanaerobaculia bacterium | reverse complement strand
AGGGCAGGCGTGGAGCTTACGGGTTGCATGGGATCTCCTTGCGGGAAGGGAGGGTCAGGAACGGCTGCGGTCGAGCAGGGTCTCGAAGGCGGCGCGGGCGCGCGCTTCGGCGCGGGAGTCCTGGAGCAGCTTGGCGACCTGCTGGAAGACCATGCCGATGCCGACGAACTCGTAGGAGAACTGGTCGACGTCGAGACCGGCGCGGAAGTGCCCCTCTTCGACGGCGGCGCGGGCGGCGCGGGCGATGGCGTCGTACCAGTCGCGCTGCGACTGCACCAGGAGGTCGCGGACGGGGCCGGGGCGGTCGTCGTATTCGTGGGTGAGGGCCATGAAGAAGCAGCTTCCCTGGCCGCCGTTGCCGTGGACCCAGACGAGGTAGAGGTCGAACAGGCGGCGCAGCCGGGGCTCGCCGCGCGGCTGCCGGAGGGCGGGCGCCACGACGTCCTCGATGAAGTGGTCGATCGCCCGCTGGAGCACCTCGACCTGCAGCGCCTCCTTGGACCGGAAGTGCGCGAACAGGCCGCTCTTCGACAGGTTCATCCCCGCCGCCAGCACGCCGAGCGAGAGCCCTTCGAGCCCGACCTCGCCGGCCAGCGCCAGCGCGCGCTCGACGATCTCCTGGCGGGTCTGCTCGCCTTTGGTCAGGTCACCTTTGGGGGTGGGGCTCACGGAGGGAAAAATAGCACGAGTGGTCGGTTCGGGCAAGGTGGGGTGGAAGGGAGGGCCCGCGTAGGAGGTCGACCCTGAACGGCAGGCGTCTTTCCCCCTCTCCACTTGTAGAGAGGGGGCAGGGGGTGAGGATTCGAAGGGCAGGACGTCACCGAAGCCGCCGCTCTCCTGGAGACCCCTCAGCTCCCCGCCGCCCGGGATTGAAATCCCCACCCCCTTGCCCATTCGGCCCCGCGTGCTATCCTTCGCCCGGGCCGCCGGCCCCCGTCATGATCCGCGAAATCTTCCACATCGGCTCCTTCTCGGTCAGCCCCTTCGGGCTGATGCTCGTGCTCGCCTTCCTCGCCAGCTATCTCCAGCTCCGGTGGGGGATGAAGCGGCTCGGCATCGGCGACGAGGAGGACGCCAGCGCGCTGGTGTTCGCCGCGGGTCTGGGCGGCATCGTCGGCGCCAAGGTCTACTACGCGATCCTCAACCGGGACTGGCATCTCCTTTTCGACCGCTCGGGGCTGGTCTGGTACGGCGGCTTCATCCTCGGCGCGGCGGGAGTGCTCTGGACCATGCGCCGCCGGCGCCTGCCGGGCTGGCCGATGGCCGACGTGGCCGCGCCGGCGCTCGCCATCGGCTACGGCATCGGCCGCATCGGCTGCTTCCTGGTCGGCGACGACTACGGCCGGCCCACGACCCTCCCCTGGGGCGTCGCCTTTCGGGTCGGGCTGCCGGAGACCACCGCCGGCAACCTGCGCGACCTGTTCCACGTGGCGATCCCCGCCTCGGTGCCGGACAGCGCGCTGCTGAAGGTCCATCCGACCCAGCTCTACGAGACGAGCCTGGCGCTGATCATCTGGGGGATCGCCGTCTGGATGTTCCGCCGGCGGCACGCCCCGGGGACGATCGCCCTCACCGTGCTCGCCCTCCTCGCCGTCGAGCGCTTCGCGGTCGAGATCCTGCGCGCCAAGGACGACCGCTTCTTCGGCCCGTTCACCCTGGCGCAGGGGTTCAGCGTGCTGGTGATCGCGATCGTCGCCGTCGTCGCCTGGCTGCGCCGCGGGCAGCTGGCGGCGCAGACGGCGCGGTGAAAGTCCCCCGCCTCCTCACCATCGCCGGCTCCGACTCCGGAGGGGGCGCCGGCATTCAGGCCGACCTCAAGACCTTCGCCGCTCACGGCGCCTACGGCATGAGCGTAGTCACCGCCGTCACCGCCCAGAACACCCGCGAGGTGCGGGCCGTCCACGAGGTCCCCGCCGAGATCGTCGCCGCGCAGATCGACGCCGTGCTCGAGGACATCGGGGCCGACGCGATCAAGATCGGCATGCTGGCGAACGCGGGCGTCGTGCGGGTCGTCGTGGACCGCCTGCGCGCCCATTTCGAGCGCCTCGGCCGGCGCATCCCCGTCGTCCTCGATCCGGTGATGATCGCCAAGAGCGGCTCCCGCCTGCTGCGTGAGGACGCCGTCGCCGACATCGCCCTCAGGCTGTCGCCGCTCACCACCGTGGTGACTCCCAACCTCCCCGAGCTCGCGGTGCTGAGCGGCCGGTGTACCGGCACGGAAGAGGAGCGGGAATGGGCCGCCGAGGCGGTCGCGGCGTGGGGGCCGGCCGTGCTCGTCAAGGGGGGGCACGGCGAAGGCGAGGAGATCGTCGACCTGCTGCTCGAAGGGGGGCGGGTCCATCGCTACCCCCATCCCCGGCTGGCCTCGACCTCGACGCACGGCACCGGCTGCACCCTGTCGTCGGCGATCGCCGCGCGGCTGGGAGCGGGGGAGGAGCTGCCGCGGGCGGTCGCGGGGGCCATCGCCTATTTGTGCGGGGCCATCGCCGCCGCATATCCTGTAGGGCAAGGGGACGGGCACGGTCCGGTGGACCACCTGTTCCGTTGGAGGAATCAATGAACGAAACACTCGACCTCATCGTGGTAGGCGCCGGGCCCACCGGTATCGCCATCGGCGCCGAGGCGCGCCGCCAGGGGCTCTCGGTCCTGCTCGTCGATCGCGGCCCGCTGACCGCCGCCATCCAGGACTATCCCACCTTCATGGAGTTCTTCACCACCCGCGACCGGCTCGAGATCGCCAACGTCCCCTTCTCGATCCCCGACGTCAAGCCGACCCGCCGGCAGGCACTGGCCTACTACCGGATGGTTGTGGAGCACTACGACATTCCGCTCGCCCTCTACGAGGACGTCCTCGATGTCGCCAAGGAGGGGGACGAGTTCGCCGTCCACGCCCGGGGGATCAAGGGAGAGCGGACGCTGCGGGCCCGCTCCGTGGCCCTCGCCACCGGCTACTTCTTCAACCCCCGCCGGCTGGGGGCGCCGGGGGAGGATCTCCCCTGGGTGGCCCACAATTACAAGGAGCCCTACGCGGACTTCGGCCGGGACGTGGTGGTCATCGGTGCCGGCAACACCGCCGCCGAGGCGGCGCTCGACCTCTGGCGCAACGGCGTCAAGGTGACGCTCGTCCACCGCGGCGCGGCGCTCAAGGCGGGGGTCAAATACTGGGTCAAGCCGGACATGGAGAACCGTATCGAAGAGGGATCGATCGCGGCCCGCTTCAACACCGAGGTGCGCGCCTTCCTCCCTGAAAGGGGGATCGAGATCGCCGGCCCCGGCGGCCCCGAGGTGCTGCCGGCCCAGGTCGCCTACGTGCTGATCGGCTACCAGCCGGACGCCGACTTCGAGCGGCGCTGCGGTGTCGAGGTCGACGCCGAGACGCTGATCCCGCGATTCGACCCCGAGACTTGCGAATCGAACGTCCCCGGCCTCTATGTCGCCGGCACCCTCCAGGCCGGGCGCCGGACCGACAAGATCTTCATCGAGAACTCCCGCGCCCATGGACCGAAGATCGTCGCTCACCTCAGGACTCGTCTGGCGGCGGTGCCGGCAGCGCGCTAGGGACCGGATGCGCGCGCTCGTCCTGGCCCTCCTGCTGGCCACCGGCGCTCTGCCTCTGATGGCGGAGGACATCGCGCAGGACGCCGCCCCGCCGGCGGGCACGTTCGTCACCCTCTCGGATCTCCACTTCAACCCGTTCTACGATCCCGCGCTGGTGCCGAAGCTGGTCCAGGCCGAGGCGCGGGACTGGCCGGCGATCTTCGCCGGCTCGCGGGTGACCGCGATCAGCTCCTACAAGGCGGACGTCAACGTGCCGCTGCTCGATTCGACCCTGGAGGCCTTGCGCCGGCTCGGCGGGGATCCCGATTTCGTCCTGATCTCCGGCGATTTCCTGGGGCACCACTTCGAAGAGCTGTTCCAGCAGGAGTCGCCCGACACCAGCCCGCAGGCCTATCAGGCGTTCGTCCGCAAGACCCTGGAGTTCCTCACCGCCCGCCTGCGGTCGACGTTTCCCGGCAAGCCGGTGTTCCCCTCCCTGGGCAACGACGACGACTTCTGCGGCGACTACGAGGTGCAGCCGCGCGGACCCTTCCTCGCCATGCTGAAGGACGTCTGGCAACCGCTGCCCGGCGACCGCGCGGGGACCTTCGCCCAGACGTTCTCCATCGGCGGCTTCTACAGCGCGCCGCACCCCACGATCCCGCGGCTCCGGCTGGTGGTCCTGAACACCGTCCTGTTCTCTCGCAAATACAGCAACGCCTGCGCGGCGCCGGGCAGCGGCGGAGACCCCGGGAGCTTCGAGCTCGGCTGGCTGGAGGGGGTGCTCGCCGCCGCCGCCCGCGACGGCGAGCGGGTCTGGCTGCTCTACCACCTCCCGCCGGGGATCGACGTCTACGCCACCCTCGCCAGTCCCGGCAAGGGCGTCTGCCCGAGCACCCCCGTGCCGCTCTGGACCGACGACGCCACCGCGGGGTTCTTCCAGGTGCTCGCCGACCACCCCGGAGTGGTCGTCGCCAGCTTCGCCGGCCACACCCACGTGGACGAGATCCGCCTGCCCCCCGCCGGCAGCTTCATCCATGGCACGCCGGCGGTGAGCCCGGTCTATGCCAACAACCCCGGCTTCCAGGTGTTCTCGTATACGCGCTCCACGGGGGCCCTGCTCGATCAACGGACCTATTTCCTCGACGTCGCCGCTCCCGCCGGAGAGCAGCATTGGGCGCTCGAATACGACTTCCAGCAGGCCTACCACCAGAGCGGCTACGACGCCGCGGCGCTGCAGTCGATCCGGCAGGGGATGGGGGAGAGCGCAGAGATCCGCGACCGCTTCCTGACCTTCTATCCCGTTCACAACCCCCAGAGCGGCGTCGACCGGGCGAACTGGAAGGCCTACTGGTGCGGGATCGATCACGTCACGCCCGCCGACTTCGCGCGCTGCCTCTGCCCCGCCGCCGTCCCGTGATAGCTTCGGCGCTCCCCTAACGAACGCTGCGCGATCTGGAGGATGTTCCGATGGCGAGACGAGGTGGTTTCAGGACGCAGGCCCCGAAGCAGGCGACGCTCTTCATCTCCCTGATCCTCTGGCTGATCGGCCTGCTGGCCGGCCTGGGGGTCGTCCACCTGCCCAGCAACATGAGCACCCTGGGATTCTGGTGCCTGGTCGTCGCCGGGCTCCTGATGATGCTCGGCTCGGTGCTCGACGGTCTCTGAGCTCTCAGGAATTTTCTTCCGACCCGCGTCTCCGCCGGGAGCGCCACCGCGAGTGGCGCTTCCACGGTCGCCCGCGCGCTTTGCGTCCGGGAATCCGCTGAGCCGGCGTTCGCGACCGCCCTTTCCGCCTGCGCACGACGCGGTTGCGCCCACGTCCGGGCCCTGTCGTCCCCGGTCTGGTCCCACTGCCCCCCGGCCTGGGACCGACGCTCCCAGCCCCGGGCCGGCCGCCCCCGGCCTGGGGGCTGGCGGTCCCGGACGCGGGTGGCAACGGTCCCCGAGCGTGGGCCCACGGTCCCAGGCGCGGGGCCCTCGGTCCCAGGACCGGGGCTGACGGTCCCGGAGCGGGGGGCCACAGCGCCCGGACTTGGGCGCAGCCAGCGAAAACGAAGGATGGCCCCGCTTCCTCGTCCGCGCCTTGCGATCAGCAGCAGTGGTTCAGCACACAGCTGTGCAGCCGGGTGCACGCCGTTCCCGTGCAGCCGGTGCAGGGCGCCACCAGGAAGAGCGGGGTGAGGCTCTCCTCCTGGGGGGCCTGCATGAAGCTCGGGTCCGGGAGGGTCCGGTCGAGGACCGGGGGAGCGTTGACGGGCTGGGCCGGGGTCGCGGCTACGACGGGGACGATGGCGGTGGCGGGCGCCATGGCCGGGGCCTGTCCGGCGGCGTGGAGGGCTCCGGGGACGAGCATCAGGAGCAGGATCGAGGTTGCCAGAATCCAGCGGTTACGCATCACTCACCTCCTTGTCAAAGGAGCTCGATGATGCTCCCGCCCGGAGGCGAAATGCAAGGCGGGCGGGATCGGGCTCCGACGCCCGGGCATGAATGCCACGGTCTTATCCACATCTCTATTTCAAGGGGGTGGGGGACAGCCCGGAGGGCGGGCTTTGAACAGCCTGGCGTTTCAACGCCAGGTCAGCGAAGCCCAGGCACCATTCCGAGCCCTGAAAGGGCAGCTGATTCTTCGCCAATCGCCACCCTTCGGGTGGTTTGGCACCTCGCGGACGCCCGCCTGCGGTTGAAACCGCAGGCTGTTCAAAGCCCGCCCTCCGGGCTGTCCCCCACCCCCTTGAAGCAGAGATGTGGATAATTCTACTTTGTCAGATTGGCTTGGTCCGCGGGAGCCGCCCGCCCGAGCCCTCACCCCCGGCGCCTCTCCCGTCCCCCCGCCCCCCTCCCTCACCGGGAGAGGGGAGACCAGCAAGCTGACAGCCGGGCTCTCTCAGGTACGCGCGAACCCCACTAACTTTCTCCCTCTTCTCCCGGTGAGGGAGGGCGGGAGGGGACGGGAGAAGAGGTCTGGGGTGATGAGGGTCAGCGCCACAGCCAAGGTGAATCTTGACAAAGTAGAGATAAGAGGGTGGCGGTTTACGCCCGGCGCCGGGGCCGGCTGGGTCCGTCAGGATCATCCAGGGTCAGCGCTGTTTCTGGCCGCCGGAGGCACCCTGCCGCGCGGCGGCGGGGAGCACCGTAGCCGCGGGGGCGCAGAGGGGAGCCGGAAGGCTCCCGCCCGCAGCCGTCTGAAGGCCGTCCGGCTGCCGTGGGGGCGCCAGGACCTCGTCGAGGGCCGCCAGGATCTCGGGGCTCGAGAGGAGCCCCTGGTGCGACCGCGTCGAGTGGCGCACCGAGCGGAAGCAGAGGCTGCTCGCCGGATCGTGGGAGGAGCCCTGGGCGGTCAGCGAGCGGTCGGGAACCATGGAATCCCCCGGCTCGAAGAGGAGAGGCGTCAGGACACGGGAGGCCCCGGCGGGCGGCTCGAAGCGCACCTGGAGCCGGCCGTTCTGCTGCGTGACCAGGGCGGTGCGCTGGACGCTCTGCGAGAGGCTCCCCACGACGTAGAGGGCCGCGGGGTTCGGCGTCGCCGCGATCTGCGCCAGGGCGGCGTGCAGCCGGGCGTGGCGCGCGAGCTCGCGCTCCAGGTGAGCGCGCAGCACGGCGTGAGAGATCCCCGACGTCTGGTTGGGATCGATCACCGACCAGCCGAGGCGTTCCCAGTCGTCGGCGTCGTCGAGGCGGAACGGGAGCGCCTTGCCCTGGCGGTCGATCAGCGGCTCGACGTGGTCGGGGAGCACGTCGAAGATCGAAGGGAAGGAGAACAGCGTCGCCGGCGAGAAGGCGCCGTGGTGCAGGTAATAGAAGGTCCCTTCCTTCAGGCACTTGAGCGCCGTGAAGGTGCCCTGGTTCGGCGTCGCCACCAGGAACAGGGTGCCGATGTGGGGGCTACCGGCCCAGGTCACCGGCGGCAGGGGGCCGGACTCGCCGAGCCCGGCGTCGCCGTACATCAGCGCGTAGCGCGCCACGAGGCCGCCCAGGGAGTGGCCGAGCACCACAGCGGGAGGGGTCTCCGGCGGCATCCGGGCGTAGAGGCCGGCGAGCTCGGCGGAGAACCGCCGGCCGGTGCTCTCGACGCTCTGCCGCCAGTCGTAGACGAAGTAGAAGTACTCGCCCGCGCGCGGCGAGCGCCAGTCCCCCTCGCGATAGCCCATGGCGCGCAGCCGCGCCTCCAGGCCGTCGTAGGCATGGATCTGAAAGTCGATCCCCAGGACGTGGACGGCGCGGAGCAGCCGGCCGGGAACGATGTCGCCGCTCTCCGGCGCGTCGAGCGGCAGGGCGAGGCGGTCGTTGCCGTCCCGTCTGGCCATCTGGCGCGCGTTCGGCCAGACCAGCTCGCCGGTCCGGCGGTCCACCAGCTCCGTGCCCGGCGCGCCGGGAACGATGATGACCGGGGGGAGCAAGGAGGGCGGGGTGGCCGCATGAGAGGCAGGAACGAGCAGCGCTCCCCAGGCCAGCGCCAGGGGCAGCAGCCATCGCGCGGGCCGGGGCACGGAAAGAAGGGCGAACAGGCTGATAAGAGGCTCCAGGATACGATCCTCCCCGCTCGTCGCGGGGTCGCCCCGGAACGGTCAGCCGAGGAGGATAGAGCGAATTCTATACCACCTCTCCCGGCCCCGCTCGCGGCGCGGGTGTAGACTTGCCGGCAGCCAATCGAACGCGGGTCGAACCCGGGAGGTCGCTCATGCCAGGGAGCCGTGCACGCCGTCCGTTCAGGGGGTCGTTGCTGTTC
>DATBAW010000354.1:0-12752 GCA_036271335.1 Thermoanaerobaculia bacterium | reverse complement strand
CAGAGCGCGCCGGACGCCATCTCCTGGGAGCCCGACGATTTCCAGGGGCTCTACTTCCACAGCAATCCCGGCGCGGCGCGCCCCAACGTCGCCGATTTCACGGCGGTCCGCTTCTGGATCGACGGCGCCGGAGGCAATCAGGCCGTGCGGCTGGTGATCTATCAGAACGGCGCCGAGATCGGCAGCAAGGACCTGACGCCGCTCCCCGCCGGCTGGACGCAGATGACGGTGACCTGGACGCAGCTGGGCGTCACGGCGACCTCCTTCGACGGCATCATCTTCCAGGCGAGCTCGGCCGCGAACCAGGCGACCGCCTACGTCGACGACCTCGAGCTGGTGCAGGCCGCGGCCCCGCCGCCGCCCGGCCCGGTCACCGTCGCCGTCGATCCCGGCCTCGACCGCCGCACCATCAGCCCGCTGATCTACGGCGCCAACTGGGCCGGGGCAGGGCAGCTCGCGAGCGGCCACTACACGGTCAACCGGCGCGGCGGCGACGCGACGACGCGCTACAACTGGCTCGTCGACACCTCGAACCGCGCCTTCGACTACTACTTCCTCAACATCAGCGAGGGGAGCGGCAACGGCACCTCGGCCGACGGTTTCGTCTCGCCCACCCTCGCCGCCGGCGCCCAGGTGGTGATGACGATGCCGATCGATCAGGTGGCGAAATCGGCGGCGCGGCTCGCCGGCTTCTCGGTCGCCAGGTACGGCCCGCAGACCGACACCGAATGCAGCGAGAACCCCGGCGTGACGGGCTGCTCCGACAATGGCAACGGCGTCTGCAATCCCTCCCTCAACAGCGTGATGTGCGGTGCCGCGCGCTGCTGCAATCCCGCCGGCCCGGCCGCGCCGGACGGCGCGAGCCTGCGCTACATCACCGGCAACAGCCCGTCGGACACCTCGGTGCCGGTCGACCTCGACGCGCACGTCGGCAACTTCGTCGGCCATCTGGTGAGCCGCTTCGGCGCCGCCACGGCCGGCGGCGTGCGCTACTACAACCTCGACAACGAGCCGATGCTCTGGAACAGCACCCACCGCGACGTCCACCCCGCCGCGCCCGGCTACGACGAGGTGTGGACGAAAGGGCTGGCGGCAGCCAGCAAGATCAAGAGCCGCGATCCCAACGCCGAGGTGCTCGGCCCCGAGACCTGGGGGTGGTGCGATCTCTGGTCGTCGGCCAAGGACGCCACCACCGGCGACTGCCTGAGCGGCGCCGACCAGACCGCCCACGGCGGCCTCCCCTGGCCCGCCTGGTACCTGCAGCAGTCGTGCGCCAACCGGTTTCCCACCGGCCATCCGGCCGCCGGCAAGCTGCCGATGGACTGGCTCGACATCCACTTCTATCCGCAGGGCGACAACGTCTCCGGCGTCTCCGGGGATCAGTCGACCGAGGACGACGAGGGGACCATCGAGGCTCGCCTGCGCTCGCTCAAGGAGCTCTATGATCCGAGCTGGGTCTCGGAGTCCTGGATCGCCGACGGCAGCATCAAGGTGGTGCAGCTGATCCCGCGGATCCGCGCCTGGCGCGACACCTACTGTCCGTCGATGAAGCTCGCCCTCGCCGAGTACAAGTGGGGCAAGGACAACACCCTCTCCGGCGCGCTGGCGCAGGCCGAGGCGCTGGCCATCTTCGGCCGTGAGGGGCTGGACATGGCGATGCGCTGGGAGGCGCCCGACGCCGGCAGCCTGAGCGAGAAGGCGTTCCTCCTCTACCGCAACTACGACGGCGCCGGCTCCCAGGTGAGCGGCGACAGCGTGCGGGCCACCTCGAGCGACGTCGACGGCGTGGGGAGCTACGCCGTTCGCACCGTCGACGGCAAGCTGTTCGTGCTCCTGTTCAACAAGGACACCGTCTCCCGCGACGCCACGGTGGCGGTCAACGGCGGCGTCACCGGCAACGTCGCCCTCTGGCGCCTCGACGGCACCGGCCTCGCCAGCGCCGGCACTCTCGCCGGCACCGCCACCGGCTTCGCCGCCACCCTCCCCGCGCGGACGGCCACCCTGGCGCGCGTGCAGCTCTCGGGGACGGTGATGAACCAGATCTTCACCGACGGTTTCGAGACCGGCGATCCCTCGCGCTGGACGCAGTGAAAAAGGGACCTAAGGGGCTGCAGGGACATAAAGGACATCAGAGACGAGCTGGCCGCGATCTCGGCATTCTTTCCTGTCGTCCCTGGCGTCTCTTAGGTCCCTGATGTCCTTTTGGTACGATCAGGCCCGATGAGCGAGATCGAGACCCGCGAGACCACCCCTGACACCGGAAGGATCGGCGAGCCGTCGCTGCGCCAGGCGCTGCGCGGCGTGCCGCTGCTGGCCGACCTGGACGAGGCGGAGATCGTCTGGCTCGCCGAAAACGCCGAGGAGAGCCATCTCGCCGACGGCGAGGTGATCTCGCGCGCGGGCGAGCCGGCGGAGCACATGTCGATCGTCCTCTCCGGCGAGCTGCGGGGGCGCGGCGAGCAGGGCGCCGCGTCCACCCGCACCTTCATCGCCCGGGCCGGCGAGATCACCGGCCTGCTCCCGTTCTCACGCATGCGCCGCTGGGGCGCCACCATCCGCGCCGCCGGCCCGACGCGCGTCGCCCGGGTGGCGTCCTCCCGCTTCGGCGAGATGCTGGAGCGCATCCCCGTGCTCGAGGAGCGGCTGATCGGCGTGATGACCGACCGCGCGCGAGAGACCACCCGCGCCGAGCAGCAGAACGAGAAGCTGCTCGCCCTCGGCAAGCTGTCGGCGGGGCTGGCGCACGAGCTCAACAATCCCGCGTCGGCCGTAACCCGCGCCGTCTCCGAGCTCCGCCTGCGCCTCGCCGCCCTGCCGGGGCTGACCGCGGCGTTGATCCGCGAGGGGATCGAGCCGGCGCAGATGGAGACCCTCTGCCGCCTGCACGCCACCTCCGAGCAGGGCGCCGGCGCGGGGGAGGCCGCGGCGCTCGGTCCGATGGAGCAGGCGGACCGCGAGAGCGAGCTGAGCGACTGGCTGGAGGAGCGGCAGGTGGCCGAGGGCTGGCGTCTCGCTCCCACCTTCGTCGCCACCGGCATGACCGCCGCCGACCTCGAGCGCTGGGTGGCGGGGGTGCCCGCCGAGGTCCTGCCCGCGGCCCTCCCCTGGGTGGAGACCGGCGCCGCCCTCCACCTGCTGCTGGGCGAGATGGAGAATGCGGCGCACCGGATCTCCGACCTCGTCGGCGCAGTCAAGGAGTACTCCTACATGGACCGCGAGCTGACCGAAAAAGGGGAGACCGACCTCCACCGCGCCCTCGACAGCACCCTCACCATGCTCGGCCACAAGGCGAAGGCCAAGAATGTGAACGTGATCCGCGAATACGCTCCCGACCTGCCGCTGATCCGGGCCTACGCCGGCGAGCTCAACCAGGTGTGGACCAACCTGCTCGACAACGCCCTCGACGCCGTGTCGCCCGGGGGGACCGTGAGCGTCCGCACCCGCCGCTTCGACGGCCAGGTCGAGGTGGTGATCGGCGACGACGGCCCCGGTATCCCCGAGGATCTGCGGGGGCGGATCTGGGAGCCCTTCTTCACCACCAAGCCGATGGGGGAGGGCTCCGGCCTCGGCCTCGACATCGCCCGCCGCATCGTCGTCGGCCGCCACGGCGGCGAGATGCGCCTCGAATCGATCCCCGGCGATACCCGTTTCCTGGTCAGCCTGCCGGTCGGCGATCGCCAGCCGTTCGCGGATTGACGCCTATCCCTCGGCGAGCTTGATCCGCTTGCCGTTGAGGACGGCACAGATCTCCAGACTGCCTCCGAGCGCCTGGACGTACCGGCGGAGCGTGGAGATCCGATGGTCTTCGCGCCGCTCCATTTTCGACAGCTGCGACTGGGTGATCTCAACCCGTTGCGCCAGCTCTCCCTGGGTGAGGCCCGCCGCCTCCCGCAATGCGCGGAGATCCATTTCCAGAAGCTCTTTTTCGACCTCCCGGTCGATCTGCTGGAGCTCCTCGGTCGTAAACCTCTGGGCTCTGATGTCGGACCATTTCCTGGCTGTCATATCGCTTCCTGCTTTCAGTCCGGGCTATGGCGAATCAACGGAGCCGCTGCAGGTATCGCTCCCAGATCGTCTCAGCCCTGGGGATCATCCATGCATAGAACCGGTCGTCGCCTGTCTTGTCGCCGCCAAGGATCAGGACCGCTTGGCGCTGTGGATCGAAGGCGTAGACGATCCGCAGTGGCCGTCCCGAGCTTTGAACCCGCAACTCGCGCAAGGCGTAACGGCTTCCCCCAAGCGCCGAAGAGTGCGGAAATCCAAGTGCCAAGCCTCGGGCCTCCAGCAGCCCCACCCCTCGAACGACAGCCTGGGCCTCGGCGCTCCGGAGGCCGAAAAACCACTCCTCGAACTCGGCCGTGCCGAGCACCTCGACCATGAATATATTTCCTAGGGACTAGTCCGTCAAGGGACTTGAGAGCCACCGCTTTCAGCCGCGAGTCGTGGATTTGGAATCCAAGTTCCTGAATGTGACGCCCGATACGGCACAAGAATACCCTGGAGAGGAGATTTTGGCAGCCCCACTCCGCGCGCGCTCCTTCGGCTAAAATAGCCCGCCACTTCAATAGGAGGCTCAAGATGCGAACATTCCTCAGTGCCATCCTGCTCCTGGCCGTTCCGCAAGCTCCAGCCCCGCCGGCGCAGCCCGCGGCGCCGCAGGTGATGGCCGCGCCGGTCGCGGCCGCTCCCGCCGCGCGCAACGAGAATCTGCCGCCCTCGGAGGCGCAGGCCAAGGCGGTTCTCGACAAATCGCCGCGCCATGGCGAATACGTGGACATCAAGCTCCCCGGGGGCGGCACGCCGATCCGCACCTGGGTCGTCTACCCCGAGCGCGAGGACAAGGCCGGCGTCGTCATCCTCGTCCATGAGATCTACGGGCTCTCGGACTGGCTGCGCGGCGTCGCCGACCAGGTCGCCAAGGAAGGGTTCATCGCCGTCGCGCCCGACCTGATCTCAGGCCTCGGCCCCAACGGCGGTGGCACCGAGTCGGCCGGCAGCCGCGACGACGTGGTGAATCTGGTGCGCAAGCTCACCCCCGAGATGGTGACCACCCGCCTCGACGCCGTCCGCGCCTACGCCCTCAAGCTCCCGTCCGCCAACGGCAAGAGCGCCACCGTCGGCTTCTGCTGGGGGGGCGGCGAGAGCTTCGCCTACGCCGTCCACCAGCCCGCCCTCGCCGCCGCGGTCGTCTACTACGGTACGCCGCCGGAGACCGCCGACCTCCCCAAGATCAAGGCGGCGGTCCTCGGCCTCTACGGCGGCGACGACGCGCGCATCGCCACCACCGTGGCGCCGACCGAGGCCGAGATGAAGAAGCTCGGCAAGAGCTACGAGCCGCACATCTTCGACGGCGCCGGCCATGGCTTTCTGCGGGCGCAGGAGGACCGCAGCGGTGCCAACCTCAAGGCCACGCAGACCGCCTGGCCACGGACCGTGGCGTTCCTGCGCGATCATCTGAAGTGAGGCTGAAGTAGAGCGGGACCGGCGAGGACCGAAGCGAAACGGCGACGGTCCGCGCCGCGTATACAGAGGCATGAACCGCTCAGACCGCTCCCGTTCGGGCTGGGGCGAAGAGATCGCCCGCAACCTGCGCCTCGCCGCGCGCCTCCTCGCCCGGTCGCCCGCCTTCACCCTCGCCGCGGTCCTCACCCTCGGACTGTGCATCGGCGCCAACACGGCGATCTTCAGCGTCGTCGACGCCGCGCTCCTGCGCCCGTTGCCCTATCCCCATCCCGAGCGCCTCGCGCAGATGGTGATCCGCACGCGCGAGAAAGGGCGGGAGGACGTCGAAACGGGGCAGGACGGGGCCGTCTGGGAGACGGTGAGCCGGCAGTCCCGCGCGCTCGACTGCGCGGTGAACGGCGATACCAGCGGCGTCAACCTGGCGGCCGGCGACAAGCCCGAGTACGTCAAGCAGCAGCGCGTCTCCGCGGGTTTCTTCCGCGTCCTCGGCATCCATCCGGCGCTCGGCCGGGAGCTCTCCGGCGACGAGGACCGCCCGGGTGGGCCGGCCGTCGCCGTGCTCAGCCACGCGCTCTGGCGGCGCGCCTTCGCCGCCGATCCCCAGGTGATCGGTCGCGCCATCCGGCTTAAGGGTGAGCCCTACACCGTCGTAGGCGTGCTGCCCGCCACCTTCCAGAGCAGCGTCCGCGCGGACCTCTGGACGCCGCTGCGCCCGTCGACCACCGGCGAGGGCGAGGGGACGAACTACGAGATCATCGCGCGCCTGCGTCCGGGCGCCAGCTGGGTGCAGGCCAATTCCGAGCTGGCGGCGCTGAGCGGCACGGCGCTGGCGCATTTCCGCTACCCGCCGTCGGTGCTGGGACGCCTCGCGATCCTCCCCCTGCAACGCGGCCAGACGCTCTCCCTGCGCGCGCCGCTCCTGCTGCTCTGGGCCGCCGTCTCCCTGGTGCTGCTGATCGGCTGCCTGAACGTCGCCGGTCTGCTGCTGGCGCGGTCGGCGGGCCGTTCCCGCGAGATGGCCACGCGGGTGGCGCTGGGCGGCGGCCGCGCGGCCCTCGTCCGCCAGCTCCTCGTCGAGAGCCTGGTGCTGGCCCTCCTCGGCGGCGCCGCCGGCCTCGCGTTCGGGGCGCTGGCGATGAAAGCCTTAAGCCTGCTGGCGCGGGACAGCCTGACGTTGCCGCAGGAGATCCGCCTCGACGCGCGGGTCGCCGCCATGGCGATGGCCATCACCCTGCTCACCACCCTGCTCTTCGGGCTCCTCCCGGCTCTGCGCGCCAGCGCCGTCGATCCGCACGCGGAGCTGATCGAGCGCGCCGGCACCGGCGCCCGCGGCGAGCAGCGCTGGCCCCGCCGGCTGCTGGTGGTGGGCGAGGTGGCGCTCGGCGTCGTGCTGCTGATCGGCGCGGGCCTGCTGATCCGCACCCTCGGCCACTTCGAGGAGATTCCAAAAGGTTTCGATTCGACTAACGTGATCACGGCCACGCTGTCGCTCGACGACGCGCGCTACGTCTCTACCGCGAGAATGGACCGGCTCTTCTCGGCGAGCCTGGAGCGGATCCGCCAGCTGCCCGGCGTCGAGACGGCGGCCGTCGGCCTCTCCCTGCCCTACGAGCGCTGGCTGAACATGGGTTTCCGCGTGGCGGGCCCGCATTCCACGGACAAGATGGAGACGACGGATCTCCTTTACATCACACCCGACTATTTTCAGGCCCTGCGCATTCCGCAGCTGCGCGGCCGGAGCTTTACAACGGCCGACCGGACGGGCTCCGCGCGGGTCGCGATCGTCACCCGGTCCTTCGTTCAGAAATATTTACGGGACCAGGAGCCGCTCGGCAGCCGCCTCAAGTTCGGCGATCAAAACAGCGATCAACCGTGGCAGATCGTGGGCGTTGTCGGCGACGTGGCGCGAGGCTCGGGCTGGGGCCAGGCGGGACCGCTGGCGACTCTGCCCGCCGCCTTCATTCCCGCCGCGCAGGTCCCCGACTCGACGCTGGCGCTGATCCATACCTGGTTTTCCCCCAGCTGGGTCGTGCGCACGCGGGGACCGCAGCGGGGAGTGGCCGCCGGCATCGCGCGCGCGATCCAGACGATCGATCCCGAGCTCCCCATCGCCCGCTTCCGCGATCTCGACGAAGTCGCCGCCGGCCGGCTCGCCTGGCAGCGGTTCCAGACCACGCTGCTCACCACGCTGGCCGGCCTCGCCCTGCTGCTGGCGGCGGTCGGGATCTACGGCCTGATCGCGAGCGCGGTGGCGGAGCGCCGGCGGGAGCTGGGGATCCGCATGGCGCTCGGCGCCACCGTCGCGCAGGCCATGCGCACCGTCGCCCTTCCCGGCGTGCTGCTGGTGGCAGGGGGCGTGGCCGTGGGCTCGGCGCTCGCCTATCTCACCGTCCAGACGATGCAGCAGGTGATCTGGGGCGTGAAGCCCACCGACCCCGCGACCTTCCTCAGCGTCGCCGCGATCTTCCTGCTGGTGGCGGCCGCAGCGAGCTTCCTTCCCGCCCTCCGCATCGCGCGGCTCGATCCGGCGCGCACGCTGCGCAGCGAGTAGCTTGCCTTTCCGGTTCTATCGTCGCCCTCTGACGAGCCGAGGCCGTTTCTATCCCACGCGTGTTCGTTGCCATTTCGACGGCCAGGATGGATCGATCGTCCTCGATCAGATTCGCACCGTGGACATCGCGCGGCTGGTGAAGAAATTGGGCCGTATCGAACCGGCAACCCTGAGAGCCGTTTTGACGGTTCAGGGGCAGATCTTCGCCGAGTGGGGGACTTGGCGCAGCCCTCCGAGCTTCCGCCGGCTGTGGGTCCGGCCGGGCTACAGGCGCTCGATGCTGATCCGGGCGAAAATGTGCGCGGCCGAGCCGCCGACCGTCACCTGAAGGTAGAGCCCTTCGACCTTCTCGCCCGCCTGATGATCGAGCATGATCTCGGCGGTCTTGTCGACCTTGAGATACGTATCGATCAGGCTCGGCAGCATGTTGGCGCTGTTGACCGTTCCAAACTGGATCGGCGGGTCCTCGCGGGCGGGCTTGTCCTTGTAGCGCAGGCGGCAATACCCACCCCAGGACCGTGCCTGATTCGTCACCTTGCCGTCGGTGTCAGTGGCGGGATCGAAAAAGGTCACGATCGAGGACGCCGTAATGTGATACGTGCCCGGCTTCAAGGTGACGACCCCGGTGGTCTTGTCGAGCGAGATGCTGTGCCCCGACTCGACCTCCACCCGGTTGAACACCCGCGTGTTCGCCCCCGCCTGCATGGGTTTGTCGGAGTCCGAATATTCCGAGTACACCGCGAAGTCATGAGTGGATCTGGCAGCCCGCTCCGCCGCCGCCTGCGGACGAGCGCCGGCGAACCAGAAGACCGTGCACGCCAGAATCACCAGGACAGTCATGCGCTTCATGGTCCATCCCTTCTCGCCGTCGAGCCGGCGGAATTGGCGCTCCGGGGATCGCCGCTCTTTCGATGGTTTGGACGATACGCCCGTGCGGGACGGCCGTCAAGTCGAGCGACATGGCCAACGCTCAATAGGCCGCGGCCGAGGAAAGGGCCTCCGCTGGATGTAGATGTCTTCTAAGGATACGTTTTCGTTAATACCATTCTGAACCTGTTCTAGATCTATTTTATGACCGTCCAGAAGCCGACTTATCCTGGCTGCTTGTATCCATCCACTGGGCCGATCGCGCGGCTCGATCCGGCGCGCTCGCTGCGCAGCGCGTCGATGCGCCTCAGAGCTCGCCGTTCAGCACCCGCCGCAACGTCTCCTCGTCGATGTTGGAGCCGGAGAGGACCACCGCCACCTTGCGTCCCGCGAGGCGGTCGCGCAGCAGGCGGAGCCCGGCGAAGGACGCGGCGCCGGCGCCTTCGGCGAGGTTGTGCGTGGTGCGCAGCACGAGGCGGACGGCGTCGGCGATCTCGCCTTCCGTCGCCGCCACGAAATCGCTCAGTCCCGCACGGAGCGCCGCGAACGTGAGGTCGTAGCACCCCCGCGTGGCGAGGCCGTCGGCGAACGTGTCCGCCCGCTCCAGGACCAGGGGACGACCGGCGCGCCATCCCTCGTACTGCGCCGGCGCGCCCGCCGCCTGCACGCCGAACACTTGGAGATCGGGGCGCAGGCCGCTGGCCGCGACGAGAGCCCCCACCGCCTGCGAGCCGCCGCCGATCGCGACGAGGATCGCCTCCACGTCCGGCGCCTGTTCGAGGATCTCGAGACCGATCGTCGCCGCGCCGGCGACGATCGCCGGATCGTTGGTCGAATGGACCAGATGGAGCCCGCGTTCGCGGACCAGCGCCTGGGCGACCTCGACGCTCTCGTCATAGTCGCGCCCCTGCTCGATCAGCTCCGCTCCGAAGCCGCGGATCGCCAGGTTTTTCCCCGGGCTGTTCCCCACCGGCACGCAGACGGTCACCGGCACGCCGAGCAGACGTCCCGCCAGCGCCACCCCCTGCCCATGATTCCCCCGCGTCGCCGCCACCACCCCCCGCCGCCTCTGCCCGGCGGACAGCAGCGTCAAGGCGGACAGCGCGTTGCGGATCTTGAACGCGTTGGTCGGCTGATGGTTCTCATGCTTGACCAGCACGCGGATCCCGCCCCCGATCTCCGCGTCGAGCGCCTCGTAGGAGCGCAGCGGCGTGGGCTGGAGATAGGGGAGGATGCGCTCGCGCGCGGCGAGGGCGTCGGCGAACGAGATGGGGAGGCTCATGGGGCGGAAGCTTAGCGCAGGCCCGGTTCAGGCTGGTTCTGCGCACCCATGAGCCGCCGCCTACCCGAGGCCGGGCCGCCCGCGCAGCTCGACGGGCACGGCGCCAGCACAACCGGCCGCCAGCCATCAGACGCCATCGGCTGATCCAGATCGATACGCAACCAGAGCCTGGCCCGCGGAGGGAGGCCGGAGATGCGCACCGGAAGAGGAGCGGCGGAAAGCTTGAATTCGCGAGCCTTCATGGTCGTGAACGGCTCCCCTTCTTCGCTCTTCCAGAACAGGGTGCCCGTCCTTGAGCCGCCGTCCGGGCAAGAGATGGAAAGCAGGAGGCGTTGGCAGGTGGACTCCGCCGTGGTGGTCGCAGCCAGCCAACGCCTCGCGGGCTGGGAAGGCGGAGCCTTTGGAGAAGGCACGAAAGGGAGCGCATCCCCTCCCGGAACCGCTTCGCCAAGGCTCCGTTCGCATCGGGTCCAATCCGTCGCGTGCCCTTGATCGTCGAAGCCGATTTCGAAGAGCCTGGAACCCAGCTCGCTTCCGGCTCCGGCGCCAAGCAGGGCCGCGGTGCCTCGTTTCCAGACGAGGTCGCGACGCAGGCCGTCGAGCTCGGCGGCCTCGGAGAGCCCGTTGCGAAAGACGTAAGCCCCCCTGAAGGTATCGAGAGTATCCACCAGGACCGTCGATCCGGAAGGAAGACCGGGCTGGAATCTCTCCATCGCCTGGATGGTGTTTCTTGCCTCCGCGCCTGCCCGCGTCCAGGATGTGCCATTGAGAACTGCGGCCACGAGCCAGCCGGAGACCAGAATCGCGCCAGAGGCTCCCGCCAGCCTTCCCGTCGGACGGAGAGAGCGGGCGAGAGCCGCCAACGCGAGGGCGAAAGGAAGATAAATCAGCCGCGAGCCTTGGAGATCCCACTCGATCCGCACCATATGGGCCGCCGGAAGGAGCGCGATCACAAATACGCTGGCAGACAGAAGGGCAGATCGCGGAGCCCGCTCGCTCTTCCAGGCAATCGTGGCAAGGAGGGCGAGAGACAGACCGGCCATCAGCCCCAGGGCGAGACGGCTTTCGACCGGCACGGGGGCCAGGATCCGCAGTGGGATCTGCGCCAGGAGCGCGCGGGCAAAGGAAAGGATATTGGCCAGGACATTGCCCTGCAGGACTACCAGTTGGCCAAGCTTGTCCTTGTATCCTCCCAATCCGTTGAAGAGCAGGAAGCGCAGGCCCAGGTAGATCCCCATGAGCCCGAAGAACGGCAGCGCTCGCCTTTTCATGGTGGGAAACAGGAGGAGCAGAGCCGGCGGCAGCGCGAAAGCGCTCTCCTTGCAAAGCAGGGCGAGAGCATAGAACGTCAAGCCGGTCCAGCCGATCTGTTCCGCCGCCTCTGAAGATTGGATGGCCAGGAGGGCCAGCAGCGAGAAGAACGTCGCCCAGAGGTCGAACCCACAGCTCAGCCAGAGGACGGCCTCGCCCGAGAGAGGAAAGACCAGAAAGAGCGCTCCCAGAATCAGCGCCATCCGGTCGGGAGCCTTCCATCGTCTCGAGAGGATGAGAACGAGAGCGCTGTTCGCCGCGTGGATCATCAAGGACAAGCCATGGAGCAGGAGCGATCCTGAGGCGAACCGGCTCAGCATCCAGGCGAGAGCGGGGAGCGGCCGGATGACCTGGGGATAGGACTCGAACGTCAGCCTGGCCAGAAGGGTGCCAAGGGACCGCTTCGCCCAGAGCGCGAAGAGAAAATCGTCGGACAGGTAGCCGTCCCGCAGATGGCTACCAAAAATTACGAGCCCCGAGACGAACAGGAGAATGGCGCCGCGGGTTCCCGCGGTCCAGAGGTCTCCGAGTCGCCAGCGGCTCTCATCGTCGTTCATGCCGCAACTTTAGCAAGAGCGTGCCTCGGTCGAAGAAAGAAGCCCGTGGGAACGGCCCCGCCACCGCCCCCTCAAGGCTAGGTGCATCAGTTTTCAAAGAGCTCGGGCCGTTCCCCTCGCTGGGCCTCTAGACAAGCGACGGCGTTGCGCATAGAATGGCAGTCGGTCAACTTGATGTCAAGCCTCATCTCAGGGGACAGCGGATGGCGCTGTCGAGCGGGGGCGAGAACTCTGGGTCCCAATTGCAAGATGTCGGGTTCTTTGAAAACTGAATGCGAAGAAGGATGGGCCGGGCGATCCGCGGCGATGCGGCTCGGGAAGCTGGATGGGCGCTCGGGAAGCCAGAAAAAGGGAAAGCCTGGAGAGTGGGGCGCTCGGGCAGCCAAAAAAACAGGAATCCAAGAAAGATGGCCGCTCGGGTCGCTAAAAAAAGGGCCATCCAAGGAATGTGGGGTCTCGGGAAGCCAGAAACGCGGCCGGGGAAGACCGGGAGCCGCCATCGTGGACTCGGAGGCGAAAGAGCGGAGGCAACCTGGATTTGACGTTCGGCGGAGGTTGCTGTATAGCTGTTTCGCCATATCTGCGATTCCGCGGAGTGGCAGCGGCCGCCGGCCCGGTCGCGGGCCGGCGGTGAAAGGAGATGTCGCCATGAATCGTTCCTACGGGTCGGTGCTGAAGGCCGTCGGGCTCGCGTTAGTGCTGGTCGTGGGGGTCCACTTCG
>DATBAW010000353.1:0-4045 GCA_036271335.1 Thermoanaerobaculia bacterium | reverse complement strand
CGGGGCCGGCTTGCGACGTGTGCGGGCGGGCCCTCCAGGGGCACTACTTCGACATCAACGGCAGGATGGCCTGCGAAGGGTGCCGCTACGCGGTGGAGACGGCGCTCCAGCAGCGAGGCGGGGCCAGCGGGCTCCTGAAAGCTGCCTTCGCCGGCCTCGGCGCGGCGGTGGCCGGCTCGATCCTCTATTACGCGGTGCGGGAGATCACGGGATATGAGATCGGGTTGATCTCGATCCTCGTCGGTTGGGGCGTGGGCAAGGCCGTGAGCTGGGGCTCGCGGGCCAAGGGAGGCTGGGTCTATCAGAGCCTCGCCGTCTTCCTCACCTACATGGCGATCGTCTCCACGTATCTTCCCATCGTCGTCCAGAGCCTCCGCGAGCGGCAGGCGAAGGGAAAGGCCGTCGCCACGGCACCCGCGCAGGCGGGGAAAGCCACGGCAGCATCGCCGCCCGCGAACCAGCCGTCGAAACCGCAGCCCGTCAGTCTCGGCCACGCCCTCATGGGTGTTGGTGCCCTGTTGCTGCTGGTCGCTGCCCTCCCTTTCCTGGCGGGAGCGAAGAACTTGCTCGGACTGCTCATCATCGGCTTCGGCCTCTGGGAGGCCTGGAAGCTCAACCGGCGGGCAGACCTGTCGATCTCCGGCCCCTTCCAGGTCGGGGCCGTTCCGGGCAGCGCCGGCGCGATCTCATGATCCGCATCCAAATATGACCTGCGCTCAGTGCAACACCGAAGTGGCGGGCACCCGGTTGAGCTGTCCGGTCTGCCACGCGCTGATCCACGTCGCTCAGCTCAAGTCCCTGGCGCTCGCCGCCGAAACCGCCGCGGCGAGCGGCGATCTCTCCGCCGAAATCTCCTCCTGGCGCCAGGCGCTCCCGATGCTGCCGGCGGGCTCGCGGCAGTTCGAGCAGATCTCGCGGAAAGTCGCCGATCTCTCCCGTCGCCTCGACTCGGCGCCGGCCCTGCCGCCGATGCCACCGGAAGCTCACGATCCGTCCGCGGCGAAAGGGCGCTGGAAGGGGAAGGGGAGCGGCGTGCTGGCGACCCTCGGCCTGCTCGCCTGGAAGCTCAAGACGCTCCTGCTCGTGGTTTTGACCAAGGGGAAGCTCCTCCTGCTCGGCCTGACCCACGCCGGCACGCTGCTCTCCATGGCCCTGTCCTTCGGCGTCTACTGGGCGATATTCGGCTGGCCCTTCGCGGCCGGCCTGATCCTCTCGCTTTACATTCACGAGATGGGACATGTGGCGGCGCTGAAGCGCCTCGGAATCCCCGCCAGTCTGCCCATGTTCCTGCCGGGGATCGGTGCCGTGGTCCGTCTCCGGCAGCATCCGGCGAGCGCGAGCGAGGACGCGCGGATCGGCCTGGCGGGTCCGCTCTGGGGCATGGGCGCCGCGATCGCGGCCTACCTTGGCTTTCTTGCCGGCGGCTGGCCGCTGCTCGCCGCCGTGGCGCGCTGGGGAGCGTGGGTGAACCTTTTCAACCTCCTCCCCTTCTGGCAGCTCGACGGGGGGCGTGCCTTCCACGCCCTCTCGCGTCCTCAACGGATCGCCGCAGCCCTCGTCATGGGCGCCCTCTGGCTCTGGACGCGCGAAGGGATGCTGATCCTCCTCCTCATCGTCGCGGCGTTCCGCGCCTTCCGCCACGACGCGCCCGCCGAAGGCGACCGCAGGGCGATCTTGCAGTACGTCCTGCTGCTCGTCGTGCTGGCGGCCCTGTGCACGATCCCGGTTCCTGGAGCGGGACGGTGAGAAAAAGCCCGCCGCCGCCTCAGCAGCCCGAGGGGTTTCCGATGCAGCAGCCATAGGCTGCGCAGTTGGAGGGGAACCCGGAATCGTCGCTGCAGTTCCTATTGCAGGATTGCCCCGACGAGCAGACATCGCTGCAGAAAAAGATGATCGCCGAGGCTCTTTGCGACGAAAGCCCCGCGAAGGCCAGAAACAGGACGGCGACGATCCGCGCAACGTTCTTCATACGTGGTCTCCTTTTGCGGTCAACGAGGGAGCGGCAGGCTCTACTCTCCAAGGGTGTCCGCGGAATCCAATGCCGAGCCGGTCGGTCGAGCCGGTCGCCATCGTTCGCGCGCTCCGTTCGATTCCGGGTTCAAGGCGCCTTGACACCCGCGCCGTCTTCACCTACCGTTTCCACAGGCTGCTGCCTATACACGTCCCCGGACCTTCTGGGTCTCTCTCAACGCTGCAAAGCTTCATCGGAACCTCAGGACCGCTGTCCTCGCACGACTCCGCCCGGGAGCTCGTCCGGCATGGCTCTGGTTTCGATGCCGGGAGAACGTATGAGCCGCAGACGCAGGCTGGACTCCGTAGTGCGCCGCATCGACGCGACGCGACTGCGGATCGACAATCCTCAAGGGGTGCCGGTCACCCTCTACGCCAATTCCGAGATTCCGGTCGACGCCGAGGCGATCGATCAATTGCTCGATTTCGTCTCACTCCAGACGACGCTGGACACGATCGCCGCTCAGGAGCGCGCCGGCCGCATCGCTCCCTTCTGGGGGAACGGAGGTGACGTCGGAGGCCGGCTCGCATCGGTCGTGGTGACGCCCGACTTCCATCGCGGCTCCGGCATCCCCATCGGCACGGTCGCCGACGCCCGTGGATTCGTGATTCCCCAGGCCGTCGGCAAGGACGTCTGCTGCGGGATGCGCCTGCTGATCACCGATCTCACCCGTGACGAGCTCGCGCCGCTCCTCGATCGACTCTCGGCGCCGTTGCGCGCGAGCTTCTTCGAAGGGCGGCGGGATCTGCCGATGTCCCCACGGCAGCGCGAGGCGCTCTTGCGCGACGGATTACGCGGCCTGCTCGCGACTTGCGGCGACAATTCGCGGACCGGGCTCTGGCGTCTCTACGATCGCCGCGAGCAGGAATCGGACCTCGATCGCGTTCACTTCGGCGGCTCGCTGCCGGCGCGCGGACTCTTCACTTTTGAAGATTACATCCGCGGCTCCGGAGCCGTCGACGGCAGGGACAGCCATCTCGGATCGGTGGGCGGTGGCAACCATTTCGTCGAGATCCAGGCCGTGGAAGACGTGCTCGACGGCGGGACGGCTCACGCCTGGGGCGTGCGGACGGGAGCGATCGCGATCATGGCGCATTCGGGTTCGGTCGGGCTGGGTCACTCCGTGGGAAGCACCTTCGCCGACCGCGCTCGCGCCCTCTTTCCGCGCGAGCTTCAGCATCCGGAGCACGGCTTCTATGCGCTCCCGGTGGCCGGACCCCATGCGGCGACAGCCGCAGCCTATCTCGACGCGATGCGCAACGCGGCGAATTTCGCCTTCGGCAACCGGCTGATGCTCGGACTGATGGCGTTGGCGGCGCTCTCCGAGGTCGCCGGCCGCCGGATCGGCGCGCGACTCGTCTACGACGCTCCCCACAACCTGGTGTGGGAGCCAGGAGATGGGCGCGAGGGCTATCTGCACCGCAAGGGTGCCTGCCCGGCCGGCGGTCCCGAGCCGGACACGGACGGACCGTTTCGATATACGGGACATCCGGTGATCATTCCGGGCTCCATGGGCTCATCGAGCTATTTGCTGGCCGGATCGGGACATGCCGAGGCGCTCGCGAGCGCGTGCCACGGTGCCGGCCGTGCCCTCGCCCGCGGCAAGGCTCGACAGGTCAACGCGGAAACGTATGAGAGGGCATTGGAGACCCTGCGTGTCGTGACGCCGATCGATCCCGGTGCCCCTTCGGTCCGTGGACGTCACGACATCCTGGAGCAGTATCACGCCCGCCTCAAGGAGGAAGCGCCCTACGCCTACAAACCGATCGCGCCGGTGATCGAAACCGTGGCGGCCGCCGGTATCGCACGTCCGATCGCGCGTCTCTGGCCGCTGATCACGATCAAGGGGTGACAGCCAAGGCCCCTGGCTCCAACTGTCTTGCTGCACCTGCAGAAACGGCTGGCAGTGCGGCACGAAAGGAGGTTTGCCGTGAACTGAGCAGTAGCAGTTGACGGCGAGACCTCCTGGGTCTCGAAGACCAGCGGGTGCAAGTCCCGTCCGGGGAATTGTCGGTTCGCCCGGTAGCCACTGGA
>DATBAW010000352.1:0-12376 GCA_036271335.1 Thermoanaerobaculia bacterium | reverse complement strand
AAGCTCATCAGGTTGCCGTAGTCGCCCTGGGTGAGGTTGTGCTCGGCCGGCTTCTCCTGGAGGACGCGGAGGATCTCGGCGTCGAGGGCGGCGTCCGGGTCGGGCGCGGCGAGCAGGGGGCGAAGGGGGTAGTTGCGGTCGGCGAAGAGGCAGAGGCGGAGCTCGCCGCGGGAGGTCAGGCGCAGACGGTTGCAGTCGGCGCAGAAGGTGTGGGAGAGCGGGGTGATGAAGCCGACCGTGCCCACCGCGCCGGCGAAGCGGAACGCCTTCGCCGGTCCCGTCCGCGGCCCGACCTCGGCAGGGAGGAGGGGACCGAAGCGCGCCTCGAGGCGGGCGTAAGCGTCGTCCGCCGAGACCAGGGTGCCGGGCAGGTGGGCCTGATTATGGGCCTGATTGACGCCGGTCGGCATCATCTCGATGAAACGGGCGTGGAGCGGGCGGTCGAGGGTGAGGGCCGCCAGCCGCTCGACGTCCTCCCGGTTGCTCTCCAGCAGCACGGCGTTGAGCTTGACCGGATCGAGCCCGGCTTCGAGCGCCGCCTCGACGCCGCGCCAGACCTCCTCGAGGTCGCCGCGGCGGGTGATGGCGCGGAAGCGGACCGGATCGAGGCTGTCGACGCTGATGTTGACGCGGTCGACCCCCGCCGCCTTCAGCGCCGGGGCGAGGCGGGCGAGCCCGGTGCCGTTGGTCGACAGGGCGAGGTTCTCGAGGCCGGGGAGCGCCTTGATCCGGCGCACGATCTCCAGCAGGTCGCGGCGGACCAGCGGCTCGCCGCCGGTCAGCCGGACGCGCCGGATCCCCAGGCGCACCAGGGCGCCGACGATCGTCTCGATCTCGTCGGGCGAGAGGAAGTCGCGGTCGCCGAAGGGGAAGTCGGCGTCCTCCGGCAGGCAGTAGGTGCAGCGCAGGTTGCAGCGGTCGGTGACCGAGACGCGGAGATAGGTGAGGCGCCGGCCGTAGGCGTCGACCAGCCGGGTCTCGGGAAGCTCCCAGGCCGGCCGGGCGGAGGGCCGCGCGAGGGCCGGCCCGAGCTGGGCAGAGGTCCGGGGGTCGCTGAGAATCGTGAGGGGGCTCATGGAGATACGCCTGCGTCTTGCCTGCGTCTTGGTAAGAGCCCGAGCAGGCTCGGCGGGCTTGGGATAGTCTACGCTTTTCGCCCCGCTCCCGCATGGAGCGGCGAGGGTGACGAAACGAGGGTCTCCCTTGATTCCCTGGCGCCCTGTTCTTAGAATCGTCCTGTCCGTACTGGAAAACGGAAGCCGCTCCTCCAAAGTGCCCTGCGCATGATTACGGGATACAACACCGACGTCCGCCACGGCGAGGTGGTCTTCCACGTCCAGACGGAGGACAAGGGGATCTCCAACCCCTTCATCGAGAGCCTCGTCTACGTCGGCGGCCAGGTGCTGGCGAGCAAGCGGGCGAGCTACGCCGAGATGATCGCCGAGGGCAAGGAGGACAAGGACATCGTCGCCTTCATGGACCACCAGCACCGGACCATGATCGCCGCGATCCGTCACGGCAAGCTCGACAGCAAGATGGTGGCGCTGGTGTCCAACCGCCAGACCGGCGCGCAGCCGCTGCCGCTGGCCGGCACCCCGCAGATCGGCCTGCAGCCGGTGGTGGCGCGGCTGCCGGCGACCTCGCAGATGCCTGTCCAGCGCCTCCCGCCGCCGGCCGCCCGGATGCCGCCGCCGGCCGCCCGGATGCCGCCGCCGGCGGCTCCCGGGCGCCTGGACGGCGCCGAGACGATGGCCCGCGGCGGCATCGCCAGCGAGACGCTGGCGGGCTCGTCCGCGACTCTTTCGCAGACGCCGCAGACGCCCGCCACGCCGCTCGAGCCGATCGCCGTCCGGCCGCCGCGGCCGACGGGGGCGACGGGGCCGGAGCGGACGCTCGACCAGGTCATCCTCGAATATCTGACCAGCGAGGCCGACCAGGAGCAGCTCGTCCTGCTGATCGAGGAGGAGCGCAACCTGGGGCTGGGATCGCGCGCCACGCTCATCCTGCGGGCCACCTCCAGCAAGAGCGGCCAGGCGGTGGGGGGCACCCAGATCTCGGTGCGCATGATCTCGACCGTCATCGAGCCGCGCGTCCTCGCCGCCGGCTACACCGACGACAGCGGCGTGCTCGCCCTCGGCTTCGACATCCCCGAGGTCGGCCGCGGCACCTCGGCGCTGATCGTCAACGCGGTCAGCGCGATCGGCCGGGCCGAGCTGAAGCATTTGTTGTAGGGAAAACCAGGGACCCAAGGAACAGCAGGGACTGCCGGGACATCAGGCCCTGAAAACCGGAGCCCCTCGTCGTTTTTTTCTGAAGTCCTTGCAGTCCCTGCTGTCCCTGGGGTCCCTGGTTTTCTTTCTCCCCCACCTGTTGTATAAAGCGCCCGCATGGAAGCCGCGCCGTTCTTCGAGGTTTCGCTGAACGGCGAGCCGCACCGGGTTCCTTCGGGGTCCACGGTGGCGGACCTGGTCGCCGGCCTCGGGCGGGACCCGCGGACGGTGGCGGTGGAGCGCAACGGCGACCTCGTGCCGCGCGCCCGGTTCGGGGCGACCGTCCTCGGCGCGGGCGACCGGCTGGAAGTGGTCCACTTCGTGCAGGGTGGCTGATCCGGGGGAACGCAGATCCCCGGGAATGCGCGGTGGGGACGAGGCGTTAGACGGAAGAACGAGAGGGCGTTGTCACCGCGATCCTCTTTGCAGTAAGATCCAGACCGAACGGGCCGCTAGCTCAACTGGCAGAGCAGCAGACTCTTAATCTGCGGGTTGAAGGTTCGACTCCTTCGCGGCTCACCATCCCCCTACTACCCAATCCTCCTCGTTCCAGGAGGTTTCCATCGCGAAAGTGGCGGAACTGGTATACGCGCTAGACTTAGGATCTAGTCCCGAGCGATCGGGTTGGGGGTTCGAGTCCCCTCTTTCGCACCAGACGATGTTGCTCCGATGATGAGGTCAACCTAACCGATGAGCGTCGTGCTTTCTGTCGAGGATGTCGGACCCTGCCGCAAACAGCTGAAGGTGGAGGTGCCCGCGCCCGCCGTCGAGGCGGAGACCCTGCGGGTGATCCACGATTACGGTCAGAAGGTGCGCCTGCCCGGCTTCCGCCAGGGCAAGGTGCCCACCGAGCTGGTGCGCCGCCGGTTCGCTCGTGAGATCGACCAGGAGGTCAAGGAGCGGCTGCTCCCCCGCTATTGGCGGCAGGCGCAGGCCGAGAGCGCGATCGACCCCCTGCTGCCGCCGGACGTCGACGAGGTCTCGGACCTGGCGCCCGGCGAGCCGCTGATCTTCAAGGCCACCGTCGAGACCCGGCCGGTGATCGAGCTGCGGAACATCGACAGCTTCGACCTCCCCGACCCCGAGGTCGAGCCGGGGACGATGGAGATCGAGGAGACGATCGAGAACATCCGCAAGCAGATGTCCGACTGGGTGACGGTCGACCGGCCGGCCTCGCGCGGCGATCAGCTCCATCTCGAGGTCACCGCCCTCGGCTCCCCCGAGCACCCGGAAGAGCGCACCGACGCGATCAAGATCGAGGTCGGCGACCCCCAGGTCTGGGAGGAGATGTCGCTCGCCGTCCAGGGGCTGGCGGCCGGCCAGGAGACCACCTTCGAGCGCCGCCACGAGCATCCGGCGGCGGAGGAGGGCGGCGCGCCCGAGGTGCACGAGCAGAAGTTCCGCGTCAAGGTCAACGAGGTCCAGGAGCGCGACCTGCCGCCGCTCGACGACGCCTTCGCCGCCAAGGTGAACCCCGCCTTCGAGAATTTCGGCATGCTGAACGAGGCGGTGACCGACCGGCTGCGCCGGCAGAAGGACGAGGCGCGGCGCGAGGCGCGCCACCAGGCCCTGCTCGACCAGCTCCGCGAGCGCCATCCGATCGATCTGCCGCAGGGCGTCGTTCGCCGCGAGGTCGAGGGGATGGTGCAGGAGTACGCCGAGAACCTGTCGCGCCGCGGCGTCGACGTCGAGAAGGCTCATCTCGACTGGAACCGGATCGCCGAGGAGATGGCGCCGCTGGCCGAGAAGCGGGTCCACGCGCGCCTGCTGCTCGACGCCGTCGCCGACGAGCGCAAGCTCGCCGTCACGGAAGAGGAATTCGAGCGCACTCTGGCGATGTTGGCTCGCGCACAGGGAGTTTCGACGCCGGTGCTGCGCCGCAAGCTCGACGAGGACGGCCGGCTGACCACGCTGCGCGGCCAGCTCCGGCGCGAGAAGACGATCCGTACCCTGCTCGGGGAGCCCGCCGAGGACGCCCCTGAGAGCGAAGCTCAAGGAACCGAAGGTTAAGGAGAGAGATTCAGCATGCTGATTCCGATGGTGGTCGAGCAGACGAACCGGGGCGAGCGCGCGTACGACATTTATTCGCGCCTGCTCAAGGACAACATCATCTTCCTCGGCAGTCCGATCGACGACAACGTCGCGAGCCTGATCATCGCCCAGATGCTCTTCCTCGAAGCGGAGAACCCGGAGAAGGACATCTCGCTCTACATCAACTCGCCCGGCGGCTCGGTGAGCTCCGGCCTCGCGATCTACGACACCATGCAGTACATCAAGCCCGACGTCTCCACCTACTGCGTCGGGCAGGCGGCGTCGATGGCGGCGGTGCTGTTCGCGGCCGGCTGCAAGGGGAAGCGGACGCTGCTCCCGAACAGCCGGGTGCTGATCCATCAGCCGCTGATCTCGGGGCTGCAGGGGCAGCAGAGCGACATCGAGATCCACGCCAAGGACATGCTGATGATGCGCGACCGCCTCGACGAGATCCTGGCGTTCCACACCGGCAAATCGAAGGAAGACATCCATCGCGACACCGAACGCGATAGAATTCTCTCAGCCAAGGAAGCGGTCGAATACGGTCTCGCGGACCGGGTGATGACACGGCGGCGGCCGGAAGCCACGCCGACCCCGATTCGTTGACGCCTTTTTGCGGCTTCGCGACACCTTAGGGGTAGCGCGAAGCTCAAGGTAGGGTCGGAGGTCGCGGCGAGGGCGTGGAAATAGCGTCTGCCGCAACGCCTGTTCTACCGGGAAGACGTTGACAGGCGAAGCGGAACGCACCTAGCATCGAGCAAAGGCCTGATCAGCGTTCCGCCACTACGGAGGAGAAATGCCGAAGAAAGATAGCGGCGACGAAGTCCTGAGGTGCTCGTTCTGCAACAAGAGCCAGCGCGAGGTGAAGAAGCTGATCGCCGGCCCCACGGTGTTCATCTGCGATGAGTGCGTCGACATCTGCCTCGACATCATCGCCGAGGACCGGATGCTCGAGCAGCAACAGGACACGACGCTGCCCAAGCCGAAGGAGATCAAGGCGCTCCTCGACGAGTACGTGATCGGCCAGGAGCAGGCGAAGAAGAAGCTGGCGGTCGCGGTCTACAACCATTACAAGCGGATCGACTTCGCCGAGAAGGCGCACGGCGACATCGAGCTGCAGAAGTCCAACATCCTGCTGATCGGCCCCACCGGCACCGGCAAGACGCTGCTCGCCCAGACGCTGGCGCGCCTGCTGTCGGTCCCCTTCACGATCGCCGACGCCACCACCCTCACCGAGGCGGGCTACGTCGGCGAGGACGTCGAGAACATCATTCTCAAGCTCTATCAGGCGTCGGGGAACGACAAGGAGAAGACGCAGCGGGGGATCGTCTACATCGACGAGGTCGACAAGATCTGCCGCAAGAGCGACAACCCCTCGATCACCCGCGACGTCTCGGGCGAGGGGGTGCAGCAGGCGCTGCTCAAGATCCTCGAGGGGACGCAGTGCAACGTGCCGCCGCAGGGCGGGCGCAAGCACCCCCACCAGGAGTTCCTGCAGATCGACACCACCAACATCCTGTTCATCTGCGGCGGCGCCTTCGTCGGTCTCGAAGAGCTGATCGAGCGCCGGATGAACCAGAAGTCGCTCGGCTTCGGCGCCGAGATCAAGGGCAAGCGCGACAAGAAGGCGGGGCAGTTCCTGGAGAACGTGCTCCCCGAGGACCTGATCAAGTACGGCCTGATCCCCGAGTTCGTCGGGCGTCTGCCGGTGGTCGCGACGCTCGAGGAGCTCGACGAGGAGGCGCTGGTGCGCATCCTCCACGAGCCCAAGAACAGCCTGATCCGGCAGTACCAGACCATCCTCGAGTTCGAAGGCGTGGAGCTGAAGTTCACGGATGAGGCGCTGAAGGCGATCGCCCGCGAGGCGCTCAAGCGCAACGTCGGGGCGCGCGGCCTGCGCATCATCCTCGAAGAGCTGATGCTCGATCTCATGTACACCATCCCCTCGCAGCGCGACGTCAAGCAGATCCTGATCAACGAAGAGGTCGTCGCGAGCCGGATCCAGCCGATCATGATGTACAAGAAGGCCGGCTGAGCAGCAGCAGCGGAAAGGTAGAGCACCCCGAAATGCCTCCATCATTCGTCACCAAAAAGCGCGAGATCCTGCCGCTGGTCCCCCTGCGGGACATGGTGGTCTTCCCTCACATGATGGCCCCGTTCATCGTCGGCCGCGAGAGCTCGGTGCGGGCCCTCGAGCAGGCGCTCTCGGGCTCCACCAAGCGGATCTTCCTCTCCGCCCAGAAAGATCCGCGGATCGACGACCCGCTGCGCGACGACATCTGCGACACCGGCGTCATCGCGACGGTGATCCAGAACCTCAAGCTCCCCAACGGCAACGTGCGGGTGATGGTCGAGGGGGTCCAGCGCGGCAAGATCGTCAGCGTCGACGAGACCGACGGCGCGCTCAACGTCGAGGTGGAGACCTACGAGGTCAACTACCCGATGACCGAGGAGCTGCGGACCTACATGAGCAAGGTCCTGTCGGCCTTCGAGCAGTACGCCAAGATGTCGCACCACTTGGCGTTCGAGGGGCTGATGTCGACCCTCAAGCTCGACGACGCCGACCGCGTCGCCGACATCCTCTCGGCCCACCTGATGGTGGCGACCACCGAGAAGCAGTCGCTGCTCGAGCTGATCAATCCCTACGAGCGCCTGCAGCGCCTTCACGACCTGCTCGACGTCGAGATCGAGAAGATCAACATCGACAAGCGGATCAACGTGAAGGTCAAGAAGCAGATGGAGAAGGCCCAGAAGGAGTACTACCTCAACGAGAAGATCAAGGCCATCCATCAGGAGCTCGGGCGCAAGGACGACCGCGGCGACGAGCTGACCGAGCTGCGCGAGAAGATCGAGAAGGCGGGCCTCCCCAAGGAGGTCAAGGAGAAGGCCGAGCAGGAGCTGAAGCGGCTGGAGGCGATGCCGCCGGTCTCCGCCGAGGCCACCGTCTCGCGCAACTACATCGACTGGATGGTCGCGGTTCCCTGGCGCAAGAAGAGCAAGGAGCGCAAGGATCTCGACCACGCCGAGCAGGTGCTCAACGAGGACCACTACGGCCTCGAGAAGATCAAGGACCGCATCCTCGAGTTCCTCGCCGTGCGCCAGCTGATCGGCCAGACCAAGAGCTCGATCATCTGCTTCGTCGGCCCCCCGGGCGTCGGCAAGTCGTCGCTCGCCAAGTCGATCGCCCGGGCCACCGGCCGCAAGTTCGTGCGGCTGTCGCTCGGCGGCGTGCGCGACGAGGCGGAGATCCGCGGCCACCGCCGGACCTACATCGGCGCCTTCCCCGGCCAGATCCTGCAGATGATGCGCAAGGCGGGGACGATCAACCCCGTCTTCCTGCTCGACGAGATCGACAAGATGTCCACCGACTTCCGCGGCGACCCGTCGGCGGCGCTGCTCGAGGTGCTCGATCCGGAGCAGAACGACGCGTTCCTCGACCATTACCTCGACGTCGAATACGACCTGTCGAAGGTGATGTTCATCGCCACCGCCAACGTCACCCATTCGATCCCGCCGCCGCTCAAGGACCGCATGGAGGTCATCAGCCTCTCGGGCTACACGCTCAACGAGAAGCTGGCGATCGCCCAGCAGTTCCTGGTCCCCCGGCAGCTGCGCGACCACGGCCTGTCCGCCGACAAGATCTCGGTCGAGGCCGAGGCGGTGCGGGTGATCATCGAGAGCTACACCCGCGAGGCCGGCGTGCGCAGCGTCGAGCGCGAGATCGCCTCGATCTGCCGCAAGATCGCCCGCCGGGTGGTCCGCGAAGGGCCGAGCCTCAAGCTGGTCGTCACCCCCGAGATGGTCTTCGAGCTCCTCGGCAAGCCGAAGTTCCGGGCCCGCCGCAAGAACGAGGAGTCGGAGATCGGCGTCGCCACCGGCCTCGCCTGGACCGAGGTGGGGGGCGAGCTGCTGGAGACCGAGGTCGGCCTGATGCCCGGCAAGGGGAAGCTGACGCTGACCGGCAAGCTCGGCGACGTGATGCAGGAGTCGGCCCGCGCCGCGGTGTCCTACCTGCGCAGCCGCGCCGACCTGTTCGGCATCGAGCCCGACTTCAACGAGAGCGTCGACGTGCATCTCCACGTCCCCGAGGGAGCGATCCCGAAGGACGGCCCGTCGGCCGGCATCACTATGGCCACGGCGCTGATCTCGGCGCTGACCAAGATCGCCGTCCGCAAGGACGTCGCGATGACCGGCGAGATCACGCTGCGCGGCAAGGTGCTGCCGGTGGGGGGGATCAAGGACAAGGTGCTGGCCGCCTACCGCGGCGGCATCCTCGAGATCATTCTCCCCAAGGAGAACGAGAAGGACATCGAGGAGATCCCGGCCGAGGTGCGCGACGCCATGGAGTTCCACCTGGTCGAGTCGATGGACGAGGTCCTGCGGCTCGCTCTGGACGGTACCCTGGTTCCGCTCCCCAAGAAGGACGGGAAGTACACCAAAGCGCCCACGGACTCTCCGGTGGGCTCGGATTCCCTCGCCCATTGAGACCTGATCAGCCCGGACCGCGCCGGCTTCCGAAGCCGGCGCGGCAACGGGTTTCAGATTGAAAAATATGATGGAGCCGCTGGCGGCGTGAGGGTCGAGAGCGCGGAATTCATCCGCTCCGCTCACGGAGACGGGGACTACTTGCGCGACGGGCGCCCCGAAGTGGCTTTCGTCGGACGCTCGAACGTCGGCAAGTCGACCCTTCTCAACCGTCTGCTGGGAAGGAACGGCCTCGCCCGCACCAGCTCCACGCCGGGACGGACGCAGGCGGTCAACTACTTCCTGGTGAACCGGCGCTTCTACTTCGTCGACCTGCCGGGGTACGGCTACGCCAAGGCCGGCAAGGACGCGAGGCGGGAGTGGGCGGCGCGGGTCGAAGGGTACTTCCGGGAGTCGCCGCCGGAAACGGTGGTTCTCCTGGTCGACGGCAAGGTGGGGGCGACCCCCCTGGACGTGGCGGCCTCCGAATACCTGGCCGGTCTGGGGCTGGCGGTCATCGTGGCCGCCACCAAGATCGATCAGATCCCCCGCGGCAAGTGGACGTCGGCGATGCGGGACGTCCGCCTGACGCTGAGTCTGGAAGAGACGATCCCCGTCATCCCTGTTTCCTCGCGCGCGGGGGTAGGGATCAAAGAACTCTGGGGCGCCCTGGCGTCCCGTCTCGAGGCGAGCACAAAATGATCGATTCGCAGATGATCGATACGAAGAGGAACGACATGGCCAAATCGCAGAACCCAGCGGAGAAGGGAACCTCGTTGGAGGCGCTCGACATCCGGGCCCTCAAGGAGATGAACATCACCCAACTCACCCAGATCGGCAAGGATCTGGGCGTCGAGGGCGCCACCGGCATGCGCAAGCAGGAGCTGATCTTCAAGATCCTCCAGGCGCAGACCGAGAAGAGCGGCCTGATCTTCGCCGAGGGCGTGCTGGAGTGCCTGCCCGACGGGTTCGGCTTCCTCCGCGCCCCCGAGTACAACTACCTGCCGGGGCCGGACGACATCTATGTCTCGCCCAGCCAGATCCGCCGTTTCGACCTGCGCACCGGCGACACCATCTCCGGCCAGGTGCGGCAGCCCAAGGAGGGCGAGCGCTACTTCGCCCTGATCAAGGTCGAGGCGGTCAACTTCGAGCATCCTGAGGTCGCCCGCAACAAGATCTTCTTCGACAACCTGACGCCGCTCTACCCGCAGGAGCGGATCAAGCTCGAGGTCGGCGGCGACATGTCGTCGCGCGTGATGGACCTCTCGACGCCGATGGGCAAGGGGCAGCGCGCGCTGATCGTGGCGCCGCCGCGCACCGGCAAGACCATGCTGCTGCAGTCGATCGCCCACTCGGTGGAGAAGAACCACCCCGAGGCGATGCTGATCGTGCTGCTGATCGACGAGCGGCCGGAAGAGGTCACCGACATGCAGCGCTCGGTGCAGGGCGAGGTCGTCTCCTCGACCTTCGACGAGCCCGCCACCCGTCACGTGCAGGTGGCCGAGATGGTGATCGAGAAGGCCAAGCGCCTGGTCGAGCACAAGAAGGACGTGGTGATCCTGCTCGATTCGATCACCCGCTTGGCGCGCGCCTACAACACCGTCCAGCCGCCGTCGGGCAAGGTGCTCTCCGGCGGTATCGACGCCAACGCGCTGCACCGGCCGAAGCGCTTCTTCGGCGCCGCCCGCAACATCGAGGAGGGGGGCTCGCTGACGATCATCGCCACGGCGCTGGTCGACACCGGCAGCCGCATGGACGACGTCATCTTCGAGGAGTTCAAGGGCACCGGCAACTGCGAGATCCACCTCGACCGCAAGCTGGTCGACAAGCGCGTCTTCCCGGCGATCGACATCAACAAGTCGGGTACCCGCAAGGAAGAGCTGCTGATGCCGGAGAGCGAGCTGCACCGTGTCTGGGTGCTGCGCAAGGTGCTGAATCCGCTGTCGACGGTGGAGAGCATGGAGCTGCTGCTCGACAAGCTGTCGAAGACCAAGACCAACCAGGACTTCCTCAACGCGATGTCGAAGTAGAGGAGCCGCGAGCCCTTGCCCAAGCTGCGCGTCGGCATCGTCAACTTCCTGAACAGCAAGCCGCTGGCCTGGGGGTTCCTCAAAGGCCATCACGCCGATCTGTTCGCGCCGAGCTATCACCCGCCCTCCATGGTGGCGCGGTTGCTGGCGCAGGGGAACCTCGACATCGGGTTGATCCCGTCGATCGAGGTGCAGCGCATTCCCAACCTGCGCGTGCTCCCCGACATGTGCGTGGGGGCCCACCACGAGGTGCGCAGCGTGCTCCTCGTCTCGCGCGTGCCGATCTCCGAGGTCCGGCGCGTCGCCCTCGACACCAACAGCCGCACCTCGGCGACCCTGATCCGCATCCTGCTGCGCGAGCGCTGGGGGCTCGACCCCGAGTACCTGCACGAGCGTCCGGACCCGGAGCGCATGCTGACCGAGGCCGACGCGGCGCTGGTGATCGGCGATCCCGCCCTGCGGGTCGACCGCGAGCGCTACCTGATCACCGACCTCGCGGCGGAATGGAAGGAACTGACCGGCCTTCCCTTCGTCTTCGCCGTCTGGGCGGTACGTCCGGAGGTAGAGATCCCGGATCTCCCCTTCTACTTCAAGAGCAGCCTGCGCTACGGCCTCTCCTCGCTCGACACCCTGGTGCGCGAATCGGCCGCCGAAATGGGCCTCGATACCTCCGAGGTCCGCTCCTACCTGACCGAGAACCTCTCGTTCTTCCTGCGCGAGGAGGAGATTTCGGGTCTCGAGGAGTTCTACCGCCGCGCCTACAACAACAGCCTGATCCTGGAGCCGCGCCCGCTGGAGTTCTGGAGCTGATCAGGCCGACAGGAAATCGAGGAAGCTGGCGCCCGCGTCGCCTGTCCGCTCGCGCCAACGTCTCAGCGCATGGGCGATCCTCTCCGGGAGATGGTTGGGGAGGCTGCGAGGGACGATCAGCAGGCCTGCATGCGGCTCGCCCGTCTGGAAAAAAGCCAGGTTCAGTGCCAGGAAGTCGTCTCGATTGCGGGTGACGAAGATCCGTTGCTGGGATGCCGAGAAGCGAAGCTGGTCCTCGTCCGTCAGGCCGCGCCGGTCGATCTCATGGACGGAAAAGACGTCCAGGCCGAGCCCGCGAGCGATCTCCGCGACGGCCGGATTGAGATCCTCGTCCAGCAGAAATCGCATCGCGCGCGTCTAGCCGTTGCGAGGTCTGGAGAAGGGGAACTCTCGCCGCACCCTTTCGGGCGTCCACCGCGCTTCGCGCTCCAGGCGAGCATCGACCTCGGACGGGTAAGTCTCGTAATACCCGAGGGCGGCGCGGAGTTGGGCATCGCTCAGCCAAGGGTAGTTCTGCCGTAAGGTTTCGTAGCTCTCCCCGCCCTCTTTCCAGGTCGCCACGACCTCCCAGACATCCAGGCCGGTTCCGGCAACTACGGCACGTCGTCCGGTGGCGCCATCGACGAAAGAGACCCCAGGAGCTCGCCGCGTTCGAATGGCCTCGTCGAGGAGCTCCGCCGTCATGGCCGACCAGGATTTGCCCCGAGCGGTGGATTCACGCGAGATTTCCTCGTCGAGTTGAGAGGAGAGCCGAATTCCTTTTGCCTTCGT
>DATBAW010000351.1:0-4236 GCA_036271335.1 Thermoanaerobaculia bacterium | reverse complement strand
GAGGCGAAGGTCTTGTCGAGCTGACCGATCGTCTGCTTCCAGGAATTCAGGACAGTCTGGGTAAAAATCTCTTCCGCGGCCATGGGATCCTTTCGTTGGACAGGGATTGAAGGTTCCAACAGCCCCGCGGTCATGGATCGCGGAGCTGTCGATCGCGCGCCTCAGATCTGCGCCACGCCGCCATCGACGAACAGATTGATGCCGGTGATGAAACTGGAATCGCCGGACGCCAGGAAGAGCGCCGCCGCCGCGATCTCCTCCGACTCGCCCAGCCGTCCCATCGGGACGAGGGAGGTGAAGGCATCCCGCTTCGCCTGCGAGGCATTCTCGAACGCGCCGGTGTCGATCGGTCCGGGACTGATCACGTTCACGCGGATCTTACGGTCCTTGAGCTCCGCAGTCCAGGTGCGCGCGAAAGAGCGGATGGCGGCCTTGCTGGCGCTGTAGACGGTCGCGCCCGGCAGCCCCTTCACGCCGGCGATCGAGCTGTTGAGGAGGATCGATCCTCCCTCGCGCATCAGCGGCAGGGCCTTCTGCACGGCGAACAGCGTGCCCCGGACGTTGACGTTGAACGTGTCGTCGAACCCTTTTTCGGTGATCGAGCCGAGCGGCTTGTCGAGCTCGCCGACGCCGGCGCTGGCGAACAGGATGTCGAGATGCCCCTTCTCCGCCTTCACGGTCTCGAACAGCCGGTCGAGGTCGGCGAGGTTCCCAGCGTCGCCCTGGACGCCGGTGACGTTCCTGCCGATCGTCTGGACCGCCACGTCCAGTGGCTCCTGGCGGCGGCCGGTGATGAACACGTAGGCGCCCTCCTCGACGAACAGCCTGGCGCTGGCCAGCGCCATCCCCGAGGTGGCTCCCGTGATGACCGCGACTTTTCCTTCGAGCTTGCCCATGACGTCTCCTTTACTGCAAGCCGCCGGACGCTACGAGGATCTCGCCGGTCATCCACCGCGACTCCTCGGAGGCCAGGAACACCGCGACCCGCGCGACGTCGTCCGGCTGTCCGATGCGTCCCAGCGGCGTGCGCGCCACCATCTGCTTCTCGAAGTCGCTGCCCATGATGCCCGCGGTATGCGCCCCTTCGGTCTCGACGCCGCCCGGATTGATCGAGTTGACCCGGATCTTCCGACCGCCCAGCTCGCTGGCCAGCACGCGCGTGACGCTGTCCAGGGCCCCCTTGGTCGCCACGTAGACCACCGCCCCGGGGGGTGGATTGCGGACCACCACCGAGCCGATGTTGATCACGCTGCCGCCCTCGGGTCCGAAGCGCTTCGCGGCCTCCTGCGTCATCAGGATCGGCCCCAGGACGTTGGTGTTGAACTCGCGGTGGAACTCGGTCTCCGTGACCGCCTCGAGCGGATCGAACTGGAAGACGCCGGCGTTGTTCACCAGCACGTCCAGCGTGCCGAACGCCTTCTCCGTCTCCGCGAACAGCCGCTCGACGTCGCCCCCCTTCGACACGTCGCCCTGCAAGGCGATCGCCGTGCCACCGTTGCCGGTGATCTCCGCGACGACGCGATCGGCGCCCTCCCGGCTGGAAGAATAGTTCACCACCACCGAAGCCCCCTCCGCCGCCAGGCTCTTCGCGATCCCCGCGCCAATCCCCTTCGACGCGCCGGTCACGATCGCCACCTTCCCCTTCAGCTTGCTCATCTGGAACGCTCCTCTCTGGCCGTCGTCAATACGACGGTTTGATGAGTATCGAACTGATGAACCAGGATGTCAAGGGGTCTCGCGGGGCCCTCTCAGATCTTGGCGAGGCGGTCGAGATAGGCGCGCAGGACGTCGCGCTGGAGGGTGAGGTTCATGAACTTCCCCTCGCGCGCGGTCTGGACGAGGCCGGCGGTCTCCAGCTCCTTGATGTGGTGCGAGAGGGTCGCGGCACTCACCTGCTGGATCTGATGGATGGCGCTGCACGGGGTGACGCCCTCGCAGGCGCCGATCTGCTGGAGGATCTGCACGCGGCGCGGCTCGGCCAGGGCGCGCGAGATGCGCGCGAACTGCCGGTCGGTGAGAACGTCGTCGTCGGTGCCCGCCACGGATCCAAGCTAACTCGTTCAGGAACGGATGTCCAGACCGCGCCGAAGCCTTCGACCGGGAGATCGGGATGACGCGCGTCTCCGCGCGCCGCACCGTACAGCCGAGGCGCTCCCAAGGACAGGTATACTTCGAGGTGAGGTTCGAATGGGACCCTGCGGCTGCTCGTTGTCGCCCATACGGAGACAGAGGAAAGCGTCCGGATCATCAGCGCGAGGACGGCCACCACACTGGAAAGAAGACGCTATGAGTCAGGAACCTGAAGACGACGACCTCGAACCGGAGTACGACTTCTCGGGAGCCGGGCGCGGGAAATACTATCAGTGGTACCAGCAGGGTACGAACGTGGTCCTGCTGGATGCCGACGTGGCTCAAGCCTTCAAGGATTCGGAGTCGGTCAATCGGGCTCTCCGCCTCCTCCTCGATCTCGCCAAACACGAGGTTCCGCAAAGCCGCTGACCTTGGCGCATCAAGTTCCGCCGTAGCGGTGCAGCCGATCGACAGACCGCCCCTCCAGATGCAGCCCGAAAAAGGTGCAACCATGAAGATTCAAGCCTATGCCGCCAAAGCCGCCAAGGCCTCCCTCGAGCCGTTCGAGTACGAACCCGCTCCGCTCGGCCCCGACGAGGTCGACGTTCGAGTGACTCACTGTGGTATCTGCCACACCGACGTGGCGATGGTCGACGACGACTGGGGGATCGCGCAGTATCCGCTGGTGCCCGGGCATGAGGCGGTCGGCGTCGTCACGGCGGTCGGAGCGAACGTTAATCGGTTGACGGTCGGCCAGCGGGTCGGCGTCGGAGCCCTCTGTGGATCGTGCATGCGGTGCGAGTGGTGTCTGGGCGGCCAGCAGAACCTGTGCGCGCAAGTGGTCGGAACGGTGATGGGTGGACACCGAGGCGGATTCGCTTCTCACGTGAGGGCGAGCAACTGGCAGTTCGCCGTTCCAATCCCGGATGAGATCGCCTCCGAGCACGCCGGCCCGCTGATGTGCGCCGGCACCACCGTGTTCACCCCGATCCTGCAGTATGGCGTGCGACCCACCGACCGGGTGGCGGTGGTCGGCATCGGCGGGCTGGGCCATCTGGCGGTGCAGTACCTCGCCCACTGGGGGTGCGAGGTGACGGCCATCAGCTCGTCCCGTGATAAGGAGGAGCAGGCGCGGTCGCTGGGAGCGTCAAAAGTCATCGCCACGCGGGGGACGGACGAGCTGAAGCAGGCGGCCCGTTCCTTCGACTTCATCCTGTGCACGGTGACGGCGGCCTTGCCGTGGGACGACTACCTGGCGGCTCTACGGCCGAGAGGCAAATTGTGCATCGTCGGCATCCCCGACAAACCGATCGCCTTCGGCGCGTTCGGCCTGCTCGGCGGCCAGAAATCGATCGTCGGCGGCCAGCCCGGCTCGCCGGTCGAAACGGCCGAGATGCTGACCTTCACGGCCCGGCACGGGATCAAGCCTATGATCGAGACCTTCCCCATGGCCGAGGCCAACCGCGCGCTGGAGCATACACGGCAGGGGAAAGCGCGGTTCCGGGATGTGCTGGTGGCTTGAGCCTGGCCGCCGCTCGTCATGGCTCAACTTCGGGTTCGATATCTTGCTGACGACGTGATGACCAAGCTTCAGCGTCGCGCCCGTCAACACGGTCACAGCACGGAAGAGGGAATCCTCACCGCGGCTTTGTCGGCCGAACCTCAAAGTTAACTATCTCCGTTTCCTCGCTGGATCTAAACATCCGTTCCCGAAGCGGGTCTCTCTGCTCCAGGTCAGGACGGAGCTTCGCTCGCCACTGAGGTCGACGTGTCGGCCGGCCGGTGTTCACGCTGAAGGTCAACCACCAATCCAAGGGAGGAGCCAGTGCGGAGACCTCGTAAAGCCACGTGGGTGTTCCTCCTCGCTCTGGGCGCATCCGATCAGCTCTCGGCGGCCACGAAGACAGGTCTGTCGACGAGCCAGGTGACCCGGCTTCTATCGAGCTATATCACCTTGGAGAGATCCACACCCGTCAAGGGTCAGCTTCGCTATATGGGCATGACGGACGACAAGCTCGCCGCGTTGGAGATCATCGGTGATCGAAACAACATCACGCAAGCAGCCCTGATGATCGCGCTGCTCAACGTCTCGCGCACCGTTCTGGATCGAAACAGCATACTGCTCACGCGCTTCGTCAAGAATGTGACCCCCGGCTGGGCCAGCAG
>DATBAW010000350.1:0-11013 GCA_036271335.1 Thermoanaerobaculia bacterium | reverse complement strand
TTCCCCGGTCCGACTTCCAGGAAGAGGCGGCCGGGCTCGCGCAGCAGCTCGCCGATCCCTGCCGAGAAGCGCACGGCGTTGCGCAGGTGGCGCCCCCAATAGGCTGGATCGGTCGCCTCCCCGGCGGTGATCCAGGTGCCGGTGACGTTCGATATGAAGGGGATGGCGGGCGCTTGCAGCCGCACCCGCGCCGCCGCCGCGGTGAAGGGCGCCACCGCCGGCTCCATCATCGCCGAGTGGAAGGCGTGCGACGTCCGCAACCGGCGATGGCGAACGCCGCGGTCCGCGAGGAGCGCCGCCAGCTCGGTCACCGCCGCCTCCGGGCCGGCCACCACCGTGCGCTCCGGCGCATTCTCGGCCGCGAGCGCGAGCTCCTCGCCGAGCAGCGGCAGGACCTCCGCGGCGGACAGCGAGACGGCGAGCATGGCGCCGGGCTCCCTCTCCCCCATCAGCCGTCCCCGCTCGGCCACCAGGTCGAGCGCATCTTCCAGCCGGAAGACGCCGGCGAGGCAGGCCGCGACGTACTCGCCGACCGAGTGGCCGATCATCGCCAGCGGGTGCACCCCCCAGGAGATCCAGAGCCGGGCGAGGGCATGCTCGACGACGAACAGGGCCGGCTGGGTGATCTCGGTCTTCGCCAGCTGCCCGGCGGCGCTCGCGGCCGCCTCGGGAGACGGGAAGAGCAGCGTCCGCAGATCGAGCCCCAGCCGCGGCGCCAACCGCGCGCAGGCGAGGTCGACCGCCGCGCGGAAGACCGGCTCCGAGCCATAGAGCTCCGCCGCCATGCCCGGGTGCTGCGACCCCTGGCCGCTGAACAGGAAGACGACCGTGGCGGCCGCGGCCGCGCCGGCCGCGAAACGCTCGGGGTCACGACGGTTGAGCGCCGCGGCCGCCTCCTCGGAGGAACGGGCGAGGACGAAGGCGCGCTGCTCGAACGGCCGCCTCCCGGTCTGCAGCGTCCAGGCGGCGTCGGCCAGCTCGAGGTCCGCGGGCTGCTGGAGATGATCGGCGAGCCGCTCGGCCGCGGCGGCGAGCGCGGCCTCGCTACGCGCCGAGAGCGGCAGGAGCTGCCAGGGACGTCCCGGCGAGCTGGCCGCCGCGCGCTCCGGCGCGCTCTCCAGCACCAGATGGGCGTTGGTGCCGCCGATCCCCATCGAGCTGACGCCGGCGCGACGCGGCCCCGGCACCGCGGGCCAATCGGTCAGTCGGTGGTTGACGCGGAATGGCGTCCGTTCCAGCTCCAGCTTCGGATTGGGGGTCTCGAAATGGAGGCTGGCGGGAATCTGGCCGCGCTCCAGCACCAGGGCCGCCTTGATCAGGCCGGCGATTCCTGCCGCGCTGTCGAGGTGCCCGATGTTGGTCTTCACCGAGCCGATGGCGCAGCTCGCCGGCGGCAGGTGCGGACCGAAGGCCTGGGAGAGCGCCGCGATCTCGATCGGATCGCCGAGGTCGGTGCCGGTGCCATGAGCCTCGACGTAACCGATCGTCTCCGGCGGCACTCCCGCCACGGCGAGCGCCTGGGCGATCACCTGGGTCTGGCCGTCGACGCTCGGCGCGGTGTAGCCGACCTTGAGCGCGCCGTCGTTGTTGATCGCCGAACCCTTGATCACCGCATGGATCGGGTCGCCGTCGCGCAGCGCATCTTCGAGGCGCTTGAGCAGCACGGCGCCGGCGCCGTTGCCGCCCACGAAGCCGCCGGCGCGGGCGTCGAAGGCGCGGCAGTGGCCGTCCGGCGAGAAGACCGCCCCCTCGTGATAGTGATAACCCGACTCCTGGGGCAGGCGGAAGGAGACCCCGCCGGCGAGCGCCGCATCGCACTCGCCGGCGAGCAGGCTCTGGCAGGCGAGGTGGGCGGCGACCAGCGACGTCGAGCAGGCGGTCTGCACCGACAGGCTCGGTCCCCGCAACCCCAGCTTGTAGGAGACCCGCGAGGCCAGGAAGTCCTTGTCGTTGCCGATGGTGATCTGGAAGCTCCCCACCGAGTCGAGGATCTCCGGGTCCGGCAGCAGGTTGAAGACGTAGGTGTTCATCCCCACGCCGGCGAACACGGCGACGTCGCCGCGGATGCGGGCCGGATCGAGACCGGCGTCCTCGAAAGCTTCCCAGGCGCATTCGAGGAAGACCCGCTGCTGCGGATCCATGATCTCCGCCTCGCGCGGGCTGTAGCCGAAGAAGCCGGCGTCGAACTCCGCCACCCCGGAGACGATCCCGCGCGCCCGCACGTAGCGCGGATCGGCGAGGTCGGCCGCCGGCACGCCGGCGGCCCGCAGCTGCTCGTCGGTGAAGAAAGAGATCGACTCGATCCCGCCGGTCAGGTTGGCCCAGAAGCGCTCGATCGAGTCGGCGCCCGGGAAGCGGCACGCCATGCCGACGATGGCGATGCCGGTCCCCCCTCGCCCGCCGGCGGCGTCGCGCCGGGCGAGCGCACGCTCGAGCCCCTTCCGCGAGGCCGGGAGGTCCTCCCCGGCAGGGCTCAGATGGGCGGCGAGAGCTCCCACGGTCGGGTGCTTGAAGAGATCGACGAGCCCGAGCCCGAAGTCGGGGAAGACCTCGCGCAGCCGCGAGTGGACGCGGGCCATCAGCAGCGACTGGCCGCCGAGGTCGAAGAAGTTGTCGTTCACTCCCACCCGCTCGACGCCCAGCACCTCGCGCCAGACCTCGGAGATCTCCCGCTCGATCTGATTGCGCGGCACCACGTAAGCCGACTCCGGCGCCCCTTCCGGAACCGGCAGAGCCTTGAAATCGACCTTGCGGTTCACCGTCAGCGGCAGGGCGTCGAGCACCAGGACGGCCCCCGGGACCATGAATTCCGGCAGGGCGGCCCGCAGAAAGGCGAGCAGCTCGGCCGCGGCCGGCTTTTCACCGGCCACCGGCACGGCGTAGGCCACCAGACGGCGGACCCCCGGCACATCCTCGCGCACCATGGCCACCGCCCGTTCGACCTGGCGATGGCGGCCGAGCGCGGCCTCGACCTCCCCGAGCTCGATGCGGAAGCCACGGATCTTCACCTGGGCGTCGGTGCGGCCGAGAAAATCCAGGGTGCCGTCCGCGCGCCAGCGCACCAGGTCGCCGGTGTGGTACAGGCGCGCCCCGGGCACGCCGCTCCAGGGATCGGGGACGAACCGCTCGGCGATCAGGTCCGGCCGGCGCAGATAGCCGCGCGCCAGCCCCTCGCCGCCGATGCAGAGCTCCCCGGCCGCCCCCGCGGGGGCGAGCCGCAGCCGGCGGTCGAGCACGTAGGCGCGGGCTCCCTCGATCGGACGGCCGATGGGTGGGATCTCCCGCCGCCCCGGCGGGCAGGGCATCGACGTCGCGTAGACCGTCACCTCGGTCGGGCCATAGCAGTTGGTGAGCGCGCAGACGGCCGACCAGCGCGCCGCCACGTCCGCCGGCAACGGCTCGCCGCCCGAGCAGACGGCGCGCAGAGAGGGGATCTCCTCGCTCAGCGTGCCGAGGATGGCGATCGCCACCATCGCGGTGGCGCCGTGCCGGCGCAGCTCCACGGCCAGGTCGTGCCCCAGCATTCCGGCCGGCAGGAGGATCAGCGCCGCCCCTGACGCCAGGGCCGGGAAGATCTCGAACACGGAGGCGTCGAAGCTGAGCGACGCCAGCTGCGGAATGCGGCTTCCGGGGCCGAGCTGCAGAAGGCGGATGGCGTCGGTGGCCATCCGGCAGACCCCATGGTGGCTGCAGAGGACCCCCTTCGGCCGGCCGGTGGAGCCCGAGGTATGGATCACGTAGGCTAGGTTGTCGCCGGTGACCTCATCGCGCGGCCCCTCCTCCTCCTGCTCGGGAGCACCCGGCCACTCCCCGTCGAGCAGCAGGACTTCACCAGGGGACGCGGGGAGCGAGGCGAGCAGCGGCTCTTCGGTCAACAGCAGCGGCGCGGCGCTGTTGGCCAGCAGGAAGGCCAGCCTCTCCCGGGGGTAGGCGGGATCGAGGGGGACGTAGGCTCCCCCGGCCTTGAGCACCGCGAGCAGGGCGGCGATGCGCCGCGGCGTCCGTGACATGGCGAGGGCGACCAGCACCTCTGGCCCCACCCCGCGCGCCCGCAGGTGATGGGCCAGACGGTTGGCATGGCGGTCGAGGTCGCGGTAGGTCCAGCGCTCCTCTCCCGCCACCAGCGCCGTGGCGTCCGGCCGCTCGCGGACCTGGCGCTCGAACAGGCGGTGGAAGCGGGCTTCCGCCGGCGGCTCCGCCTTCGCCCCCGCGGCGATCGCCAGGAGGTGCCGCTGCTGCTCGACCGGCAACAACGGCAGGTCGGCGGCCGGCCCGCCGCTCCTCGCGGGCGGGTCCGCCACCGCCGCCAGCAGCGCGGTGAGCTGCTCCGTCATCCTCGCCACGGTGGCGGCGTCGTAGAGGTCGGTGTTGTATTCGATCCAGCCGGCGACGCTCTCCGCCCCTTCCGCGAGGTGGAGGGTCAGCTCGAACTTGGCGGTCCCGGAGTCGAGGTCGCGGGGGGTGAGCCGCAGCCCGGGCAGATCGAGAGCCTCGGCCTCCGCCCTCTGGAGGCTGAACATCACCTGGCAGACGGGCGGACGGCTGAGATCGCGCTGGGGGTGGATCTCCTCGATCAGCCGCTCGAAAGGGAGGTCCTGATGGGCGTAAGCGGCGAGCGCCGTCGCGCGCACTCCGGCGAGCAGCGCGGCGAACGTCGGCTCGCCGCGCAGGTCGCCGCGCATCACCAGCGTGTTGACGAAAAAGCCGATCAGCCCCTCGATCTGCGGCCGGTTGCGGTTGGCGATCGGCGAGCCGACCAGCAGCTCGTCCTGATCCGCCCAACGATGCAGGAGCAGCTCGAAGGCGGCGAGGACCACCATGAACAGAGTCCCGCCCTCCGCCCGCGCGGTCTCCCGTAGCCGGTGCACGAGCGGCGGCGCGAGCCGCACCGGCGCCTGCGCGCCGCGCACCGTCGCCACCGCCGGCCGGGACCGGTCGGTCGGCAGCTCGAGCGTCAGCGGCGCCCCCGCCAGCCGCTCGCGCCAGAAGGCGAGCTGGGTGTCGAGAGCCCCGCCGTTGAGCCACGCCCGCTGCCAGACCGAGAAATCGGCGTACTGAAGGGGCAGCTCGGGCAGGAGAGCGGGAACGCCGGCCGCGAACGCCGGGTAAAGGGCCGCGATCTCGCGCACCAGGATCCCCATCGACCAGCCGTCGCTGACCACGTGATGCAGGGTGAGCACCACCAGGTGCTCCTCGTCCGCCAGCCGCAGCAGCAGGGTGCGCAGGAGAGGTCCACGGGAGAGATGAAACGGCCGGCGGGACTCCTGGGTGGCCCGCCCCCAGGCCTCGGCTCGCCGGTCCTGCGCCGGCAGGGACCGCAGGTCGGCGGTCGCGAACGCGAACGGCAGCTCGCCCCCGACACCCGTGGGATGCACCACCTGCACCGGCCCCGCGGGCCCCATCGCGAAGCGGGTGCGCAAGGCCTCGTGCCGGCGTACGATCTCGCGCAAGGCCGCGGCGAGGACGGCGACGTCCAGCCGGCCGGTCACCTCGAAAGCGGCGGGGAGGTTGTAGAGCGGGCTCCCCGGCTCCAGGCGGTCGAGGAACCAGAGCCGCTGCTGGGCAGCCGAGACCGGAAACGCGTTCTCCCCCGCCACCCGCGGCAGGCGGGGGATGCGCTCCGCGTCCACCTCCGGACGGGCACCCACGGTCGCCGTACCTCCCTGGCGCAGCCGGCGCAGCAGGAGGTCTCGCTGTTTCGGGGTCAGCCCGTTGAGGTCAGCCATGGGGGTCTCCCTCTCCCGCGGCGAGCTCCCGCTCCAGGTCCTCCTCGGACATGCCGCCGATCTCGGCCAGCAGCCGCGCGAGCTCATCCTCCCCGGCACCGCCGGCGCGCGTCTCCACCACCGCGGCGGCCACCGCCGCCACCGTCGGCTCGGCGAACAGGCGGTCCATCGGCAGGTCGACCCCGAGCTCCTCACGCAGCCGCGACATCAGCCGCGTCGCGAGCAGGGAGTCGCCCCCCAGCTCGAGGAAGCTGTCGTGAATGCCGACCTGCTCGAGGCCCAGCATCTGCCGCCAGAGGATGGCGATCCGCTCCTCCACCTCGCCGCGCGGTGCCACATAGGGGGTGGCGAGGGACGGGCGGGCGTGCAGCGTCTGGACCGGTGGAACGGCCGACTCCGGCGACGCCGCCTCGACCATCGGCCGGGCGCCAGGCAAAGGCATCGCGCTCTCCGGCTCGATCCAGTACCGGTGAGGCTCGAAGGGATAGGTCGGCAGCGGTACCCGGCGGCGCTCCTGGCCGGCGAAGAGCTTTTCGGCGTCCAGCCGGTGTCCCGCCAGCCAGAGGCGGCCGGCCGCGGTCAGCAGGTGGGCGAGGTCCGGGCTCTGCTCGCGCGGCTCGCGCGGATGCCGCAGCGAAGCGATGGCGGGGTGGCCGGCCGCCTGCCGGGCGGCCAAGGTGGTCAAGGTGCGGCCGGGGCCGACCTCCAGCAACACCCGGTCAGGCTCCTCCAGGAGCTTGCCGATCCCCGCCGCGAAGCGGACGGTGCCGCGCAGGTGCCGCCCCCAGTAGACGGGGTCGGTCGCCTCCTCGGGACGGATCCAGTCGCCGCTGAGGTTGGAGACGAACGGGATCGAGGGCGCGGACCGGCGGGTGGCGCGCACCCGTTCCACGAACGGGGCCACGGCCGGCTCCATCATCCCCGAGTGGAACGCGTGGGAGGTGTGGAGGCGGCGCGTGGCGATGCCCCGGCCAGCGAGGGTTCTTTCCAGCTCCGCGACCGCCGCCACCGGGCCGGCGAGGACCGACCGCTCGGGCTCGTTGACCGCCGCCAGGGCAAGCCCGCCGCCCAGCAGCTCCCGCGCCTCGGCCTCGGAGCAGGCCACGGCGACCATCGCCCCCGCGGGCAGGTCGTCGATCAGCCGGCCGCGGGCGGCGACCAGCGCCAGCGCGTCCTCCAGCGAGAACACCCCCGCCAGGCAGGCCGCCACGTACTCGCCGATCGAATGGCCGATCATCGCCTGCGGGGTCACCCCCCAGGAGATCCAGAGCCGGGCGAGGGCGTATTCGACCACGAACAGGGCCGGCTGGGTGAAGCGGGTGCGGGCGAGCCGGCGTTCGGCCTCCTCGCGCTCCGCGTCGTCGCGGCAGTCCGGGTACAGGACCTGGCGCAGGTCGAGCCCCAGCTCCGGCCTCAACCTCTCGGCGCAGCGGTCGACCGTCTCGCGGAAGACCGGCTCGTCCTCGTAGAGGCCACGCCCCATGCCGGTGTGCTGCGCTCCCTGACCAGGAAACAGAAAGGCCACCGGCCGGTCGCGCTCCTCGCGCCCGGCGGCGGTCAGCAGCCGGGCGGGATCCCGCCCGGCCAGGCAGGCCGCGGCGTCGGCGCCGTCGCGGCAGACGGCGATCCGGCGATGGCCGAAGGTCCGCCGGCCGGCGAGCAGCGTCGAGGCCGCATCCCCCAGATCCGTCTCCGGGTGGCTCCGGAAGTGCTCCGCGAGGTTCGCCGTGGCCGTGGCCAGCGCCGCCTCGGTCTTGGCGGAGAGCACGAGCAGGCGCCAGGACCGGTCCGCCGCCGGGCGGGCCGGCACCTCGGGCGCGCCTTCGAGGATCACATGCGCATTGGTGCCGCCGAAGCCGAACGAGCTCACGCCCGCCCGGCGGGGTTCCGCGCCGCGCGGCCAGGCGGTGAGCTCACGGTTGACGTAGACCGGGCTCGCCGCGAAGTCGACCCGCGGGTTCGGCCGCTCGAAATGGAGGCTCGGCGGGATCTCGCCATGCTCCAGCGCCAGGACGGTCTTGATCAACCCGGCGACGCCGGAGGCGATGTCGAGGTGGCCGATGTTGGTCTTCACCGTACCGAGCGCGGCGAACCCCCGCTTCTGGGTGTGGGCGAGGAAGGCCCGGGTGAGCGCCTGGACCTCGATCGGATCGCCGAGGGCGGTGCCGGTGCCGTGTCCCTCGATGTAACCGATCGTCGACGCATCGACCCCGGCCACCGAGAGGGCCTCGGCCACCACCCGGGCCTGGCCCTCGACCGAGGGAGCCGTGTAGCCGACCTTGACCCCGCCGTCGTTGTTTTCCGCCGAGCCGAGGATCACGGCGCGCACCGTGTCGCGGGCGGCGAGGGCATCCTCCAGGCGCTTGAGCACCACCACCCCGACGCCGCCGCCGAAGACCGTGCCGCGGGCGCCGGCGTCGAAAGCGCGGCAATGGCCGTCCGGAGCCAGGATGGAGTCCTCCTGGAAACGGTAGCCCGCCCGCTGGCCGACGTTGATCGAGACGCCGCCAGCGAGGGCGACGTCGCATTCCTGGTTGAGCAGGCTCTGGCAGGCCAGGTGGACGGCCACCAGCGAGGTCGAGCAGGCGCACTGCACGGCGTGGCTCGGCCCCGTGAGATTCAGCCGGTAGGAGACGCGGGTGGCGAGCGAGTCGACGGCGTTGCCGACGATGAGCTGGAGAGGATCGACCGCAGCGACCACCTGCGGGTTGCGCGCCAGGTTGAACAGCAGGTAAGTGCTGGTGGTGGTGCCGCCGAAGACGGCGGTCGCCGCCGGCGGCGAGTCGGGGACGTAGCCGGCGTCTTCCAGCGCCGTCCAGCAGGCCTCGAGGAACAGCCGGTGCTGCGGATCGAGGATCTCCGCCTCGCGGTGGCTGATGCCGAAGAAAGGAGCGTCGAACTCGTCGATGCCGTCCGGCATCGCGACCGCCGGCACCCAGGATGGATCGTCCGCCAGGCCGGCGGGCGCTCCGCGCGCCACCATCTCCTCGCGGGAGAGGAAGCGCACGGATTCCACCCCGGCCCGCAGGTTGCGCCAGAATTCTTCCAGGTTCCGTGCGCCGGGGAAGCGGCCGGCCATGCCGACGATCGCCACCGCACCTTCAATGCCCTGCTCGTTCGCCATCGTCTACGTCCGTCTCAAGAAAGATTCCGCTCAGAAGTCGAAGCGCCGGGTCACCTTGAGGATGAACGTCTGCCCCGGCATGAGCGTGCTGAGGCTCGAATCCCGGTCCAGCGAGTTCCAATCCTTCACGTCGTTGTAGACCAGGTAGATGTCCGAGCCCGGACGGTAGGTCCAGTCGAGGAGGAAATTGCCCGAGAAGTTGTCGTCCCGGTTCCACTGCAGGATGGCGCGCATCGAGAACCGCGTCGAGATCGACCAGGTGACGTTCTCGGTCAGCAGGCTGGTGACGAAGTGCCCTTCGGGCAGGTCGACGGCGTTGCGGTCCCACTGAGTGAGGAACAGCAGGCCGCGGGCGGGCTTGGCCGAGAGATTCACGAACGTGTGCAGCCGTGTGCCGTCGTAGTACTCCCCCTTGTCGTACCAGAGGGTGATCGCGAGGTCGCGGCCGTAGTCCGTGCCGGTGCCGAGGAAGAGGTCGGAGAATTTGTAGTGGCCCGGCGGGATGACGACGTTGCGGTAGACCGGAAACGGCAGGAACAGGACCTCCAGGTCCTGGTGATAGAGGATGGCGAGGCCGCCCTTGTTGGGCGTCAGCATGTTGGCCTCGTAGGTCGAGACCTGCGTCTCGAGCTGGCCGTTGCTGTCGAGAATGTGCTTGAAGTCGTAGTTCAGGTAGATCCGGTGGATCCCGAGCGCGTCCGGCGTCAGGATCTCGACGATGTCGGTCTGGTCCTTCCTGATCCCGACGCGGGTGACGTAGCCGATCTCGGGATTGAAGTTGTCGCCGATCACGGTGTACGCGGTGCGCACCCGCAGGGTGTCCCCCTGGTAGACGACATCGCCCGAGCTCGCCGTGTCGCGGCTGTCGACCCCCGGGGTGAAGGTCTTGGTGGTGTAGCCGATCGACGAGAAGTGTTTGCCGAAGTTGAGGTCCCAGTCGAAGCCGGCGCCGCGGTTGTAGTCGTACGGCTCCGTGCCCTGGTCGCCTCCCACCGTCTGCTTGTCGAGGGCGATGACGCCGATCGTCGAGCCGGGATAGAGGTCCCGCTTGAGACGGAAGACCGAGAAATTCGTCTCCGGCTCCTCCGAGCGCTGGCCGCCCGAGGTGTACGAGGTGTTCTCGGTCGTGACGTCGAGCGCGCCGAGGCTCCAGTCCCCGACCTTGCCGGAGATCTTGCCGCCGCCGAGCAGGGGAATGGCCGTCAGGCCGTCCGGCGACAGGCCGATCGCGCGGCTGAAGAAGAACTGGAACTGCTCGGCCACGTCGTAGGGCTCGACGCGGTCGCCGAAATAGAAGAGGTTCGACCCCTCGAGGAAGAAGGGCCGCTTCTCCGGGTAGCTCAGCTTGTCACGGGTCAGGTTGATCTGCTCCTGGTCGGACTCGACCTCGGCGAAATCGGTATTGACGGTGAGGTCCGCGACCAGGTTCGAGGTCAGGTTGATCTTGGCGTCGCCGCCGACCGATCCCTTCACGGGGGTGTGATTGCTGCGGTCCTGATCGTCGGCGCGCACCAGCCCGTAGGGGGTGAGCTGGTAGCGGCCGCCGGGGGCGATCCCGTCGAGCCCCTTGATCTCGCCGAAATTGCCGACCTGCGTCTCCGCCCAGTACCCCCACGAGCGGAGCACCGGGTGCCAGAACGACTCCTCCTTGTTGCGGGCCAGATAGCGCCGGACGTTGATCCCCCAGTCCTGGGTCGCGGTGCTGGGAAAGCGCAACGTCTTGAAGGGGATCGCGATCTCCGCCGTCCACCCCAGGGCGTCGCGCGTCGTCGCCGCGTACCACAGGCCGTCCCAGTCGAAGTTCTCGGTCTCGCCGTTGTTGCGGATCAGCGAGTCCGCTTCCGCGCCCAAAGAGTTCACGTAAAAAGAAAATGCATTCGTCCGGTCATGGAACGTGTCGAGCATGATCCGGACGGTGTCGTCGAACGTCATGTCGCCGTCGCGCTGCAGGTTGTTGGCCTTGATCCGGCCCGGCTCGGTGTCGAAGCAGCGGATGCCGAAATAGAGATTGTCCCGGTCGTAGCCGACCCTCACCTCGGTGAGCTGCGTGGGGGGCTTGCCCTCCTCCGGCTCGAACTGGGTGAAGTTGCGCATCACCGCGGCCTGCTGCCAGACCGCCTCGTCGAGCCGGCCGTCGATCTGCGGCGCGGACGAGAAATGGGC
>DATBAW010000349.1:0-4363 GCA_036271335.1 Thermoanaerobaculia bacterium | reverse complement strand
CGCCGAGGCGCCGGTCGGCGACTATCTGGCGCGGATCGAGGAGGGGCTCGCCGGCCGCCGGATCGGCGTCCTGCGCGAGATCGAGCCCTCCCGCCTCGGCGGCGACGTGGCGCGCGACTGGGCGGCGTCGCTCGACCGGCTCACCCGGCTGGGCGCGGAGCTGGTCGAGGTCTCGGTGCCCAGCGTCGACGCCGCCATCGCCGTCTACTACGTGATCGCCACCTCGGAGGCGAGCTCCAACCTCGCCCGTTTCGACGGCGTGCGCTACGGCCGGCGCGCGCCGGCGGCGGACAACCTGGCGGACCTCTACTTCGAGAGCCGCGGCGAAGGGTTCGGGCCGGAGGTCAAGCGGCGAATCATGCTCGGCACCTTCGCCCTCTCGTCCGGCTATTACGAGGCCTACTACGGCCGGGCGCGCGGCGTCCTGGAGCGGCTGCGGCACGAGCTCGACGCCGCCTTTGCCCAGGCCGATCTGCTGGTCACCCCCACCACCCCGTCCGCCGCGTTCCGGCTGGGCGAGAAGGTGGACGATCCGCTCGCCATGTACCTCTCCGACGTCTTCACCACCCCGGCCAATCTGGCCGGAGTGACGGCGACCGCCGTGCCCTCCGGCGCCGGGGCCGACGGCCTGCCGTTGTCGCTCCAGATCCTCGGCCCCCGCTTCGGCGAGGCCGAGGTGTTCCGCGCCGCGCGTGCCTTCGAGCGCGCGACGGGCTGGACGGTCGCCCCTGCTTTCCGCGAGCGACGGGGCGCGGAGGCGGCCGCGGTTTGAGCGCCCGCGCCCTCGCCGCCGTCTGCCTGCTGGGAGCGCTGACCGCGCTGTCTCCTGCCACGCCCTCTGCCGCCGCGCCGTCCAAGGCACCGTCCAAGGCGCCGTTCAAGGAAGCAGCGCCGGTCAGCGTCGCGCCGGAAGCGGGGGGCACGCTCCACGTCGGTCTCGAGGACGGCCTCGCCGTCGCGCTCTCCGACGACGGTATCGCCGTCGAGGCCGTCCCCCGCAAGGGTGAGGGGATGGGCGCCTTCGCCGCCCGCCTCTGCGGCGACGCCGGGCTGGCCTCCAAGGTGACCGCGCTCAACGGCGGCGCCGCCGATCTCCAGGCGGGAGGCCGCTACTCGATCCCCTTCGACCTGCTCACCGCGGATTGGCAGCTGAAGGCCGCCCGCGCCCTGTTCGCCGACGACCACGGCGCCGCCGACGGCTGGGTCCACAAGGTCCGCGGTATCGGCCCGCTCCAGCGCGAGAGCCTGTGGAGCTTGGCGGTCTGGTTCACCGGCACGGGGGAGAGCTTCCGCGCCATCCGCGAGTACAACGAGCTCTGGGACGACGACGTGCCGCGCGGCACGTCGGTGATCATCCCCTCCGAGCTGCTGCGCCCCGCCTTCCGGGCGGCCCTGCCGGTGCCCGAGAAGCCCTTCCAGCTCCAGTACGGCGCCGACCCGGACGGCGAGTACGCGATCTATCGCCTGCGCCCCCACGAGGCGCTCTACTCGTCGGTGGTGGTGCGCTTCACCGGCCGCGTCTTCGGCGCGGACGTCAACGCCCTCGCCGCCAAGATCGCCAAGCGCAGCGGCATCGCCGACGTCAGCGACATCCCGATCGGCTACCGGGTCAAGATCCCCTTCGACGTCCTGCAGCCCGAGTACCTCCCCGAGGGGCACCCGCTGCGCAAGAAGTACGAGGAGAGCCTGCGCCAGAGCGCCCGCTTCAGCAACCAGGTCAAGGCCAAGGGGCTCAACGGCATCACCATCATCCTCGACGCCGGCCACGGCGGCCTGGATGCCGGCGCCAGCCTCGGCGGCGTCTGGGAGAGCCTCTACGTCTACGACATCGCGATGCGGATCAAGAAGCAGCTCGAGGCGCAGACCGCCGCGCGCGTGCTGGTCACCACCCGCGACGGCGCCGAGTTCAAGGTCCAGGACGCCGACGTCCTCCCCTTCTCGCGCGGCCACGCCGTGCTGACCACGCCCCCCTATAAAATCGAGGACCCGAAGGTGGGGGTGAACCTGCGCTGGTACCTCGCCAACAGCCTCTACCGCAAGGCGGTGAGCGGCGAGCGCGACCGCGACAAGGTGGTCTTCCTGTCGATCCACGCCGATTCGCTCCACCCTTCGCTGCGCGGCCTGATGGCCTACATCCCCGCCGCCGACATGCGCGACGGCAGCTACAGCAAGAGCGGCAACGTCTACGCCTCGCGCAAGGAGGTCCAGGAGAGCCCGACGGTGACCTTCCCGAAGGAGAAGCGGGTGGAGAGCGAGGGGCTGTCGCGCGAGCTGGCCAAGCAGGTGGTCGCCGCCTTCCAGCTCGACGGCCTGCCGGTGCACCCGTTCAACCCGGTGCGCGACCGGATCATCCGCGACAACAGCGTCTGGGTGCCGGCGGTGCTGCGCTACAACTCGGTCCCCGCCAAGGCGCTGCTGGAGATCTGCAACCTCGCCAACGACCAGGACCGCGCCCTGATCCAGACCCACGCCTACCGCCAGCACGTCGCCGAGGCGGTGGTCCAGGGGCTGCTGGCCTACTACGGGCAGAACGGCGCGCCCGGGCAGATGGTGGCGGAGACGGCGAAGTAGGCCCGGGCATGAGCAGACCTTCCTGAGAGCCGGGTTCACCCGGCTTTTTTTCTGAGATGTAGCCCGGGCATTGATGCCCGGGCGTCAGAGGCGACGGACGGCGTGCCGCGCCGGCTGGCGTAAGATCGGCCGCCATGAGCGAGCCGTCGTCCCGGACCGTTCTTTTTCTCTTCCTTCTCGTACCGCTGGCGGGAGCTGCCGCGGCGCGCGGGCAGGAGAGCCCGCCGCCGGTCCCACCCCTCTTCCTCCAGACCCTCGACGTGGTGGCCACTACTCCGGCGGATGCCTGGGGGGTGCCGCGCGACCAGGTGCCCGCCGACGTCCAGAGCCTCGGCGGCGCCGAGCTGCGGCGGGGTGGGGTGGCCGGGGCGATGGAGCGGCGCCTGCCGGGCGTCCAGCTCCAGGAGGGGCAGGGATCCTCCTGGCAGCCGGACCTCGAGTTCCGCGGCTTCAGCGCCTCTCCCCTGCTCGGCATCCCCCAGGGGCTGGCGGTCTATCTGGACGGCGTGCGGCTCAACGACCCCTTCGGCGACACCGTGCGTTGGGACCTGATCCCGACGGCGGCGCTCGCCCGGCTCGACCTCCTGCCCGGCTCGAACCCGCTGTTCGGCCTCAACGCCCTGGGCGGCGCCATCCTCCTGGAGACCAGGAACGGCTTCAGCGACGCGGGGCTGCGCGGCGGGCTCACCGCCGGCTCGTTCGGCCGCCGCGGCGCTGAGGTCGACTGGGGGCTCTCGCGCGGGCGGACCGGCGTCTTCGTCTCCGTCGATCACCAAGCGGACGACGGCTGGCGCGAGCACTCCCCGTCCCGCACCGACCAGCTGTTCGGCGGCCTCGACTGGGCGAATTCGAAGGGGGGCGCCTCGCTCGACCTCTCGGCGGCCGGCAACCGCCTCTACGGCAATGGCCCCAGCCCGGTCCCCCTGCTCCAGGAGGACCGCGCGGCCGTCTTCACCTACCCCGACCGCAGCGATCCCCGGTCGTTCCTCCTCTCGGGCCGGCTTTACCGGTCCCCCACGCCGGATCTCGACCTCGAGGCGCACGCCTACTACCGGCGCCAGCGGCTCACCACGCTCAACGGCGACGCCGCTTCCTTCGCCCCCTGCACGGCGGCGGGGGAGGAGGGCTCGCTCTGCGAGGAAGGGGAGGACGCTCCTCTGCGCGACCTCGGCGGCCATACGCTGCCGGCCGACCTGGGAGCCGACGGCGTCGAGAACCGCACCACCACCGATCAGCGGAGCACGGGGGGCGGGTTGCAGCTCGCCTGGCACGCCGGCGAGGGGACGCGGACCTCCCGCACCGTCCTGGAGGCCACCGGGGACGCCGGTTTCGCCGCCTACACGGCGGGGACGGAGATCGGCGTGCTGACGCCCGACCGGGGTACCGAGGGCCTCGGCATCGGCCTGCTCGACGACCGCACCCGGGTGGAGAGCCACACCTCCAACCTCGCCCTCTCCCTGCTGGAGGCGGTGACCCTCGGTGCCCGCACCACCCTCGACCTCTCGGCCCGCTGGCAGCGCACGGATGAGCGGCTGCGCGACCTCCTCGGCACCGCCCTCGACGGCGATCACAAGCTCCGTGCGCTGTCCCCCTCCGTCGGGCTCACTCAGGCCTTAAGCGCGACGTGGACGCTGTTCGGCAATCTGGGGGTCTCCTCGCGGGTGCCGACGCCGGTCGAGCTGACCTGCGCCAATCCGGACGACCCTTGCCGGCTCCCCAACGCCTTCGTCTCCGATCCCCCCCTGAAGCAGGTCGTCGCCCGCACCCTGGAATTCGGCACGCGGGGGAGCTG
>DATBAW010000348.1:0-21660 GCA_036271335.1 Thermoanaerobaculia bacterium | reverse complement strand
TGGGTGGTGACCACCACGCCGCTCGACCAGATCACGCCGCTCGACGGCCGGCGCCGCCGTCCGTTCAACCGCACGACGCCGGCCGCCGCTTTCTCCACGGCTCCGGCGAGACTCTCTGAGAACTGCCAGGCAAAATCGTTCATCGCTTCTCCTTGTTGCATGGGAGCAAGGTAGCTCCCGGCGGGGAGACGCCGCATCGCCCGAAGGGCTAGGCCGGGGCTGGCCGTTTGGCTAGGCCAGGCTGGGTCACAGCGTCACCAGCCCCAACCGCACCGCCTGCGCCATCGCCTCTCCCCGGCTCTGGACGCCGAGCTTGCCGAGGATGGCGTTGACGTGGAATTTCACCGTGTGGTCGCTGATGCCGAGGCGCTGGGCGATCGCCTTGTTGGCGAGGCCCTGGGTGAGGAGCTGGAGCACCTCCGCCTCGCGCGGCGTGAGGTTTTCGAGGAGCTCCGGCGGCGACTCGGAGGTGTCGGGGACCTCGCGGAGCAGCGCGGCGGCGAAGGCGTCGTCGAGCACGATCAGCCCCTGGACCACGGCGCGCAAGGCGGCGGCGAGACGTTCGCCGTCGGCTTCGCGGGAGAGGGCCGCGCGGGCGCCGGCGGCCAGGGCGTCGCGGGCGTCGACCTCGTCGGCGACGATGGCCACCGCCGGCGGCGCCGAAGGGTCCGCTTCCCGCAGCCGGTCGAGACCGAAGCGAACCCCGAGCCCGAGGTCCCAGACGGCGGCGTCCACGCGGCCCCCGTCTCCCGAATCCCCGGGCTCGCCGTCGACGCCGATCTGACCGGCGACGAGGAGCCCCTCCTGGCTGGCGAGCAGCAGGGCGAGCCCTCTCCTCGCGAGAGGATCGTCGCTCACCACCAGCACGCGCAGTTTCTCCATTCCAGGGTACGGTACAATAGAGACTCATGAAAGAGAGCCATTGGCACCCTGGTCAAACGCTGGCGGGCTTGATCACCGCCGGCCTCCTGGCCCTTCTCTCGGTCCCCGTTCTCGCGGATCCTCCTCAAGCTCCGGTCCCCACGGACAAGCTCCTGGAGGGGCGCGGCCAGTACGGCGCGGGCAAGTACAAGGAGGCCGTCCGGACGTTCAAGGAGGCTGACAAGCTCACGAACGGCTCGTGCGCGGAGTGCCGCCTGTGGTTGGCGAAGGCGCTCGACAAGGCCGGCGCCTATAAGGACGGCTTGAAAATCCTCGATTCGGTCCAGGGGATGACCACCAACCCGACGATCCTCGTCGGTGCCTACAACGAGCGCGGGGTGACCCTGGTCGCCTTGGCGGAAGGTGACCCGAAACGGCTCGAGCCGGCGGCGGAAGCGTTCCGCAAGGCGCTCGATCTGAGCGAGGGAAAGGTCAACTCCATCCGCTTCAGCCTGGGCGTCACGCTGCTGCAGATGTCGCGCGACGCGGAGGGTATGGCGGTCCTCAAGGAGTATCTGGAGAAGGGGCCGGGAGCGGAGGACGCGGAATTCGCCCGGAGGCTCATTGCCAATCCCGTGCGGGCGAGGAAGAAGATCGTCCCCGACTTCGAGCTCACGACGCTGGCGGGGGAGCACCTCACGGCGGAGGGGCTGCGGGGGAAGGTCCTGTTCCTCGATTTCTGGGGCACCTGGTGTCCGCCCTGCGTGGCCTCGGTCTCCAGCCTGCGGTCCTTGAGCCATCAGCTGAAGGACGAGCCGTTCCAACTGATCAGCATCAGTACCGACACCGACGAAAAGGCCTTGCGGGAGTTCATCGCCAAAAAGCAGATGGACTGGCCTCAGGTCTGGGATCAGGGGCAGGCGTTCACCCACGAATGTGGGATCCACAGTTTCCCCACTTACGTGCTGGTCAGCCCCGAAGGGGAGATCCTCCATGTCGGCAGCGGCTGGGGAACGGGCACGGAGCGCGACATCAACAGCCGGGTCCGCGCGGCCCTCCGGGACCTCCAGAGGAGCGCGAAGCCGGCGGGATAAGATAAAGTAGCAGGGCTATGAATCTCGAACCTTCCGGACGCCCCGTCCAACAGATCCTCGACGACGCCCTGGCCGGCTGCCGCATCTCGGCCGGCGATGCTCATACGCTGATCCTCGACGGCGACCTGCTCGACCTCGGTATGGCCGCCCACGAGGTGCGGAACCGCTTCAACGACCCTGAGGTCGCCACCTACAACGTCGACCGCAACATCAACTACACCAACATTTGCGTCTACAAGTGCCGCTTCTGCGCCTTCTACCGCGCGCCGGGGGACCCCGAGGGGTACCTGCTGCCGTTCGAGGAGATCGGCCGCAAGGTGGAGGAGACGCTGGCGCTCAACGGCACGGGCATCCTCATGCAGGGCGGCGTGCACCCCGATCTGCCGCTCTCGTTCTACGAGGACCTGCTCCGCTACCTGCGCTCCAACTACCCGGCCTGCCATCTCCACGCCTTCTCGCCGCCGGAGATCAAGTTCATCGCCCGCAAGGAGCGGATGAGCTTCTACGACGTCATCGCGCGGCTCAAGGCGGCGGGGCTGATGTCGATCCCCGGCGGCGGCGCCGAGATCCTCTCGGACGTCATCCGCAAAGAGGTGCTGGCCTACCCCAAGTGCTCGGCCGAGGAGTGGATCGACGTCATGCGGCAGGCGCACCGGAACGGCCTGCGCACCTCGGCGACCATGATGTACGGCATGGGCGAGCCGATCAGCGCCCGCGTCGAGCACTTCCAGCGCGTGCGCGACCTCCAGGACGAGACCGGCGGCTTCACCGCCTTCATCTCCTGGACCTTCCAGCACGACCACACCGACATGCCGGACGTCCCCGAGACCTACGCCGAGGAGTACCTGCGGACGCTCGCCGTCTCGCGGCTCTTCCTCGACAACATCGTGCACTTCCAGACCAGCTGGGTCACCCAGGGGAAGAAGATCGGCCAGGCCTCCCTCGGCTTCGGCGCCGACGACATGGGCTCGATCATGATCGAGGAGAACGTGGTCGCCTCGGCCGGCACGGCGTACCGGATGAGCCAGGACGAGATGGAGCACCTGATCTCCTCCGCCGGCTACATCCCGAAGCAGCGGACCAACCTCTACGAGCGGATCGTCTCCCGCGACGACACCGCCGAGATGGCGAGGAAGTACCGCCACTCACTCACCCCGCAGAACCGCGACCTGGTCTCCTCGGCGCTGCTGCCGGTGCTCGGCTAGCCCAGCTCGTCCGCCTGGTTGGCGCAGCGCAACAGCTCGCGGAACCGGGGGAGGCCGCGCAGGCTGTCGTAGACGGGATCCACGCGCAGGAAGCCGAGCATGGAGTCCGAGCGCTCGCGGCACTGCTCGAGGAGGAGGTCGAGGGCGCGCTCGCGGTCTCCCAGCTCGATCGCCGGCACGACGCGGAACCAGGGCCGCGGCGTGCCGTGCCTGGCGAAATTGCTCTCCTTGTACCGCCAGTGCTCCTCCAGGCTGGCAGGCTCCGGATCGCCCAGCCAGCGCGCCTCGGCGTGGGCGGCTTCGAGAGCCGTCGTCCGATCCCCCTTGGCGAGGGCGGCGAGCGTCAGTGTGCGGAAGGCCCAGAAGAGCTCGGGCTGTTCGCGGGCCGTCTCGCTGGTCTTGCCGGGCGCCAGCTCGATCTGTTGCCGCGCCTGGTCGATCGCCTCGTCGTAGCGGCGGGCGAGATAGTAGATCCAGGGGTATCGGGCACGCGCGAGCTGCCGGTCCGGCTCTAGGTAGCGCGCCTGATCCACCTGTTCGAGGGCCTCGTCGATCCGCCCGCGCGCGGCGAGCATCAGCGAGTACTCGTAGTGCGCCTCGCCGTCCTGAGGATCGAGCTCGAGGGCCCGCCGATATTCCTTCTCGGCTTCGCCCCACGCGTACTCGTAACGGAACAGCCTCTCGGCCCGGTCGAGGTGAGCCAGCGCCAGTGCCGGATCGAGCGCCAGCGCACGGCGCTCGGCGGCCTCGACCATCGGCTCGCGCTCACGCGCAGGCCCTTGATCTTCCAGCAGGACGTTGGCCAGCGAGGCCCAGGCGGGAGCGAAGCGGGGCGCCAGCGCGGTCGCCCGCTGAAACGAGTCCCGCGCTTTCCGGGTCTCCGCGCGGCTGGCGAAGTACTGCCCTTCGAGGTAGGCGCGCGTCGCTTCGGCGGGGATCGGCGGCGCGGCGGATCTCACGGCGGCGGCCGATCGTGCTTCCCGCGCCCGCAGGGCGATGAGGCCGACGATCGCGAGCAGAAGGACGAGGGCGGTGGCGACGCTGATTTGCAGGGAGCTGGCGCCCGTCCGCGTCGAAGGGACCAGCGGCTTCGAGGGCGCCGGCGTCGCGGCCACGACGTCGGTCTCAGGGCGGCGGACCTCGACGGGAGCGATGAAGCGATAGCCGATGCGGGGAAGGGTGGCGAGGTACCGGGGGTTTTCCGCGGAGTCTTCCAGGGCGCGGCGGATCTGCCGGACGCAGTAGTTGAGGGCAAGGTCGAAGTCGAGATGGCTCTCCTCGCCCCAGACCGCCCGCCGGATCTCTTCGCGCGAGACGGCCACGCCGGCCCGCTGCGCGAGCAGGGCGAGCACCCGCGCCGGCTGCTGCTGGAGCTTGACCGGAACGCCCGACCTCAGAAGCTCCCAGCTGTCCAGCCGGAGCTCGAAATCGTCGAAGACGAGCGCGTCGGCCGCCGGAAGCTCCTGGGTGTCGCGGAGAGGTCCTGCCGTCGGTTCCGTGATGACCATGTCGAAACGATTGTACCGGAGGTCATCGCGACGCGGTTTTGACCTGGAGAGCGAGGCGGGCGGGGGCATCCTGGGGAAGGTGGGTACAGTCGACGATCCTGGCGAAACGGGGATCGCCGTGCAGATTGTCGAAGAGCGGGTTCACCGCCACGTAGTGGAACAGGATCTGTTCTCCGCCGTTCCTGCATTCCTTTTCCAGCGCATCGAGCGCCTCGTCGATCCGGCCCGAGACGGCGGCCGCCTGGGCGATCGTGAAGGAGTTTCCCGGGTGGTCCCGGACGTAATGGGCGACGAACTGATACCGCCATTCCAGGAAATCGTGCATCGATCGCAGCCGCGCGGTCGCCGCTTCCTGTCCGAAGTCCTTCGATCTCTCCTTCGCGCTCTCCAGTGCCGTCCGGTCGTCACCCTGCCGCAGCGAGGCGTAGGTCAGGACGTGGAGCGACCAGCTGCTGCCGAAGCTCGCCATGTTGGCCGGGATCAAGCTCCGCGTCCTGCCGATCAGCGAGAGAGTGTTGCGAGCCTGCCGGATCGCCTCGTCGTAATGCCGCGCCAGAAAGAGGAACCAGGCGTAGTCCGAGGTGATGAACGTCGAGGCGGGGTCGAGCTCGCGAGCCCGGCTGACCATCGCGAGCCCTTCGTCGTTCTTCCCGAGAGCGATCAGATAGGTGGCATAGTCGTGGAGGATCTCGGCGCTGCCGGGACTGCGAAGCAAGGCCTGCTGGAACTCCTTTTCAGCCGTCTTCCAATCCAGCAGATCCTTGAACTGGACGTCCGCCATCGCCAAGTGGGCCTCCGGGAGGTTGGGATCGAGCTCGATCGCCCGCTGCGCCGCCGCCCGGCTGGCGGGAGCGTCCTCCTGGGGTGGAATTTCACGGTCGGGACGGGCGAGCGCGAGCTCCGCATAGGCCCGTGCATATCGCGGCGCGAGAGCGACCGCTTTCTCGGCTTTTTCCGCCGCTTCCGCGAATTGCCACTGGTGCCGCAGGTAGCTCGCCTGCAGGCAGGCTTCGATCGCTTCCTCGGAAGGCCGGTCCTTCGTCGTCGGAGTCGGCGGTAGCGAGACTCTCAGAGCCTTCGCCACTCGGCGGGCGATCTTCTCGTAGACGTTCGGAGCGTCCATCAGGTCGCCCTCGAAAGTCTCCTGCCACAGAATCTCGCCAGCGGTTTTAGCCATCCGCGCGTCGATCCGAAGCCGGCCGCCGGAAATCTCCACGGCGCCCGTCAGCAGATGGGTCGCTCCCAACTTCCTGCCGGTGTCCCGGGCGTTCATCCCGCTCTTCTGGTAGACCTGGGAGGAGGTCGGACCCACCACCTCGAGAGCCTGTGCCGGAAGCCGCCGCGTGATCTCCTCCGTGAGCGCCTCGGTAATCCCGCCGCAGACTTGCGGATCGGCCGGGCTCTTCCCCTGGCAGGCGAGAGGGAAGACGCTGAGACGTGCGTTGCGGGGCGGAAAATCGGCCCGACTGGCGATCAGGACGATCAGCAGGATCAATGCTGCGAGGGTGGCCGTGAAGCCCGTGAGGAGGCGCCATCGCATCCCGAGCCTCTGCAGAGGCGAGGTGCGCGCCGGGATGGGCCGCGTCTCCAGGGCGATGTCGGGAACGACGCTCGGAACGATCTCCGCCACGGCCACCGGTGCGGAGGCACCCTTCGCTTCCGCTCCATTCCGGACCGGCTGGAGAAAGCGATAGCCCCGCCGGGGGAGGGTCTCGATGTAGCGCGGCGAGGTGGCGGAGTCTCCGAGCGCCCGGCGGAGCTGCTTGACGCAGAAGTTGAGGCTGGCGTCGAAGTCGACGAACGAGTCCCCCCAGACGAACTGCCGGATCTCCTCCCGGCCGACGACCTCGCCGGAGCGGCTGGCGAGGAGCTCCAGCAGCCGGGCTGGCTGGGGCTGGAGCTGGGCCACCAGCGAGCCCTCCCGGAAGAGCTCGCCGCTGTCCAGCCGCAGCTCGAATTCGTCGAAGGCGAGGCGTGCGGGCAAAATCATTTCCTCCTTCTACGTTGACGGTCATCGCAGGTTTCCGGCAACTCAGCGACGGCTCATTTCCCGCTCATGGTGCACGGCTCCAGGCCGCCCTACCGTGGAAATCGTGAACAGGAGGTCCACGGAAATGAGCAACGCCATCGAACCCGCCCTCAACAGTGCCTCGGGGACGATCCCCTGGGTCAATATTCCTTGGGTCCATATTCCCTGGGTCAATAAGGACTGGCTCTTCCAGAGCTCATGGTGCGGCATCACCCGCTGGGAGTGCTCCGCCGGCAGATCGGGGCTCTCCGAAGAGCGCCGCCAGAGCTGGCACGTCGTCGGTTTCGTGCACTCGGGCGCTTTCGTCCTTCACAGCCAGGGCAGGACCGCCGTCATCGACGCCACCTCGGTCCTGTTCAGCAACCCGGGAGAGCCGTTTCGCTCCACGCACCCCTTCGGCCTCTGCGACCACGGCAGCATGATCGTCGTACGGCGGGAGGCGCTGCTCGATCTGCTGGCGCCTCACGATCCGGCGGTGCGGGATCGCCCGGAGGGTCTGTTCCGTCAGCCCCACGTCCACGGGCTCTTTCGCGCCTACCTGCTCCAGCGCCTGCTCGTCCGCCGCCTGGGCGGCGCCGCGGCGCAGGAGCCGCTGGCGATCGAGGAGGCCATCCTGAAAGTCCTGGAGGAGGTGGCGGCGGGGTGCCGTCAGGCCGCCGCCCGCCCCGTGGTCTGCCGCGAGACGTCGCGGGCCCGGCGGGACTACGCGGAGGACGTCAAGGCGCTGTTGCAGACGCGGTTCCGCGAGCGCCTGCAACTGGACGACATCGCCCGTTCGCTCTACGTCTCGGCCTTCCATCTCTGCCGCCTCTTCCGGGAGGAGGTCGGCGTGCCGATCCACCGCTACCTGAACCGCCTGCGCCTGCGGGAAGCCCTGGGGCCGATCACCAACGGGACGTCGGATCTCAGCGAGCTGGCGCTCGGGCTGGGCTTCTCCAGCCACAGCCACTTCACGGCCTCGTTCCGCAAGGAGTTCGGGGTCTCCCCCCGCGCCATGAAGCGGCTGACGATGGTGCGGGTCTCGGAGATGGTGAGTTCGCTGGGGTTGTAGGCTCACTGCTTGCCAAAGCGCTATTCCCAGGGAATATCCGGCATCCGCAGCCGTTCGACCTCGCGGCCGTCTTCCAGCACGGTGCGCTGGAGGATCTCCTCGACGTCGTCCACCGTGACGTGGCGGTACCAGAGGTTGAAGGGCCAGACGGCGACGGTGATCCCCTGGCTGCAGTGCTTGAGGCAGCCGGTGCGCGTGACCATCACGCGGTCGCGGATCTTGAGCTCCTTCACGCGATCCTTGAACTGGTGGTAGACGGCGAGGGACCCCATCGGGGCGCAGCTCGGCTTGGCGCTGTCGGCCGGGCGCTCGTTCAGGCAGATGAGGATCTGGATCTGCGGATTCGGCATGGCTGGGATCATAGCGGATAGAATCGCCGCGCTTTTTCTCAGCAGCCCCTGGAGGCGCTCCGCCGGTGCATCGCTTTGCCCTGATCCTGCTGGCCCTAGCCGCGTCGGCCGCGCTGGCCGCTTTCGCCCTCGGCGCGCCCGCGGCCCCCTGGCTGGCGGCGTTCGGCGGCGCCACGTTTCCCGTCGCCCTGATCGCTCTCGGCGCGGCCCGGAACGGACGGCTCGACGGGCTCGGCCTGCCGCTCGGAGCTCTCTGGCTCCTGCTGGCCGGCGGCCTCTCCGCAGCCCTGGTCCTGCCCGGCGGCGGCCCCGACGTCGCCGGGCTGCCGCTGGCGACGGCCTTGATGATCTTCGTCCTCGTCCCCGTCCCCCTTCTCGGGCTGGGACTGCTCTACGCCGTCTCCTTCGGCCGTCACGGGCTGCGGGAGGAGGATCTGGAGCGGATGCGGCGGATGCGGCAGTCTCGCGGCGGAGCGGATTGACGTGCCGACCTTCGGCGGCCGCCCGCTGATCGTCGCCGCGACGCTCCTCTATTTCGCGGTCTGCCTCGGGCTGGGCGTCTGGGCGCTGCGCCGCACCCGGAGCGCGCGCGACTTTTGGGTGGCCCGCCAGGGGCTCGGCGTGGTGGTCACCGGCCTCGCCACCATGGCGGCGGCGTTCAGCGGCTTCGTCTTCCTCGGCGGTCCGGGCCTGACCTACAAGATGGGGCTGTCGTCGCTGTTCATCAACCTGTCGATCGGCTTCACTCCGACTCTCCTCGCCTGGACGCTCGCCAAGCGCCTGCGCCTGCTCGCCGAGGTGCGCGAGGTCTACACGATCCCCGACGCCGTGCTCGCCCGCTACGGCAGTCGCACCGCCTCGGGCGCGGCGGCGGTGGCGGTCCTGATCGGCACCGTCGGCTACCTCGGCACCCAGCTGCTGGCGATGGGGACGCTGACCGAGGCGGTGTTCGGCGTCAGCCTGCCGGTGGGGGTGGGGCTCGGCCTCGCCGTCCTCCTCTTCTACAGCGTCGCCGGCGGCATGATGGCCGGCGTCTACACGGACGTCTTCCAGGGCTCGCTGATGGTGGCGGCGGCGGTGGCGGTGTTCGGCTACGCCATGGCGGCCGGCGGCGGCTTCCTGCGCGTGGTCCACAGCATCGCGGCCTCGCCGCGCTTCGGGCGCGCGTTCCTGGAGCCGCTCGGCAAGACGCCCGCGCTGACCGCCCTCGGCTTCTTCTTCGTCTTCGGCATCGGGGTGCTCGGCCAGCCGCACATGCTCAACAAGTTCTTCATGATCCGGGACCCCCGCCGCCTCAAGTGGCTGCCCCTGGTTCTCGGCGGCTCGCAGACGCTCTGCCTGCTGATCTGGCTGGGGATCGGCCTCGCCGTGCCGGCCCTGGTGGCACAGGGGAAGCTCGCGCCGCTGGCCAGGCCGGACGACGCCGCGCCCGCCTTCCTCCTGGGCTTCACGCCGGCGCCGCTGGCGGGGCTGGCGGTGGCGGCGATCCTGGCGGCGATCATGTCCACGGCGGACTCGTTCATGAACCTCGGCGCGGCGGTCCTTGTGCGCGACCTTCCCCGCGCCTGCGGCCGCCGGGTGGGAGACGAGCTCTTCTGGGGGCGGATCGCCACCGTCGGCGTCACCGTCGCGGCGGCGGCGCTGGCGCTCGGCTACAACGATCTGATCGCCCTGCTCGGCACCTTCTCCTTCGGCACCTTCGGAGCCGCGCTGGCGCCCGCCCTCGCCGTCGGCCTCAACTGGAAGCGGGTGACGGCCAAGGCGGCGACCGCCTCGATCGTCACCGGCACCGCGCTCAACGTCGGCCTGGAGCTGCTGGCGCGCCAGACCTTTTTCCCCGGCCTCCCGAAGCCGCCGCTGCCGCGCGGGGCCCTGCCCACGGCGGTGTCGCTGGCGGCCTCGTTCGTCGTCCTGCTGGCGGTGACGGCGTGGACGGGATGGCGCCCTTCGGCGCTCCCAGAGGACATCTCGGCGGTCCTGGAGGCCTGACGAAATGATGGAAACGAGAGAGTCCGGCGGCATCCGCTTCCTGCTCAATCCCGCCTCCGGACGTGGCACCGGGCAGGCGAGCCTCGACCGCATCCGCGTGCTGGCCTCGCGGCACGGCGCGGGACTGTGCGTCTCGCGGCGGGTGGAGGATCTCGCCGAGCAGGCGCGGCGCGCGGCCGCGGACGGCGTCGAGCGCCTGCTGGTGGCCGGCGGGGACGGCACGATGCACCATGCCCTCCAGGGTCTGGCCGGCACCTCCTGTGCCCTCGGTGTCATCCCTCTCGGCAGCGGCAACGACCTCGCCGGAAGCCTCGGGATTCCCCCTGACCTCGACGCGGCGGTGGAGCGAGCGGTGAAGGGCGAGATCCGCCGTATCGACCTCCTCCGCGTCGGCGATACCTTCTGCGCCAGCTACGCCGGGGTGGGGTTCGACTCCGAGGTCACCCGCTACGCCAATGAAACCAGGATCCTGCGCGGACCGCTGATCTATGCCTACGCCGTCATCCACACCCTGATCACCTTCGTGCCGCCGCGGATGCGCGTCGTCTGGGACGACGGCACGTTCGACGGCAAGGTGATGTTCACGGTGGTCAACAATCTCCCCCGTTTCGGCGGCGGCATGCGGATCGCCCCCGACGCCGTGATCGACGACGGCCTGCTCGACCTGGTGATCGTCCGCGAGGTGCCGAAACCGGTCCTGCTGTCGATCTTCCCCAAGGTCTACAACGGCCGGCACGTCCACCACCCTGCCGTCCAGATCGCGCGCACCCGCCGGGCCGAGATCACGATCGATCGGACGATGACGATCTATGGCGGCGGCGAGCCGCTGCAGGCGGTCGAAGCGGGGACGCCGGTCGTGGTGGAAGTGGTGCCGGGGGGGTTGGGGATCGTGGGATGAGCTCGACTACAGACCCCGCCTGCTAGGCAGACTTCCTCCAGGTCTCGTCAGGGACCTGGAGGAGCAGCACGGCCGCCTGGCGGTTCTCGGGATCGGCCATGATCGTCTCGAAGCTGCTCGGTCTGGGGAGGAGCTCGCCGTCCGAGAGAAGCCCTTCGATGTGGAAGCGAAGGGCTTCTTCGGCCAGCTCCCGAGCATGCTCCATGTCCTCGGCGGCCGTGACACACCCCGGAAAGTCAGGGAACTCGATCCCATAATCGCTGTCGGGGTCTTTGCGCATGAGGGCGATGTAGGCTGGCATGGCCGTCTCCTAGCTGAAGCGAAGTCCTGCTTGCCGTTCGATGCTTTTCAAGGTTCCCTTGGGCAGGTTCCTCTTTGGATGTGGAAGCGTGACCCGTCCCGGCTTGGTGGCATGTTTGAGCTGGACGTGACTGCCCTTTTGACTCACCTTGAACCAGCCGTCAGCCTCCAATCGTCGCAAGACCTCCCGGCTGTCCATGGACGGATGATACACGGCCTGCCGATCGGGATCGCGGCCGTCACTTCTTCCCCGCCTGCCCCTTCTTCCACGCCGCCACCGCCTCGACCACGCTCCGGGTCTGGCAGATGAAATCCTCGTCGGCCTTGATCTCGTCCTTGCAGATCCTGTAGGTGATCTCCCGGGCCGCGCCGAGCTTGCGGGCTTCGGTCCAGGGGATCTCCCCGCGCACGTACTCCACGACCGTGGTCAGGCTGTTGGGATCCTTGTCGTGCCGGAGCCGGGTCAGGGGGACGGCCTGGCCGTCGGCCGTGAAGGACATGTCGAAGCAGCCGGCGTAGCGGAGCTCCCGGCCGTTGCGGACCACCAGGAGCATCAGCGACTCGGGATCGTCCGAGGTCCAGACCAGGAGCGGATCGGAGCCGTAGGCGGTCGGCGTCAGGCGGGTCTTGAAGATCAGCGCGCCGGTGTCCGGGTCCTGCTCGCGCACGGCCAGGCAGCGGGGAGTGCCCGGTTGGGCAGCTGCTGCTCCGGCGGACAGTGTGGAAACCAGCATCAACCCAGCGAAGACGGCTCGATTCATCCTTGAGATCCTCCCCGCCCGAGGTAACGCCGCGGGAGGTCCCGGGATTCCGGCCCAGGCCGCGGGCGCGTTTCGAGTCTTGCGCGAAGAGCCTCGCCGCGCTAAAGTTATACGTGTTGAAGAATTAGTTAACAGGCATCCATCGTTTGGCCTCGATCTTGCCTGTTTCTCCAAGTGCGACCTGGGCGAGCCGCACTTTTCGCCGGGAGATTCAAAATGACCCAAGGGCGCTACCGCAGCCTCGACGATCCCGAAACGCTCCGGCTGTTCGTCCGCAACCTGAGCGAGGGGATCTATATCACCAACGCCGCCGGCGAGATCCTCGATGCCAATCCGGCGTGCCTGGAGATCCTCGGCGTCCCCTCGATCGAGGAGCTGCGGACCCTCCGCGCCCAGGACCTCTTCGCCGACCCCGCCCAACGCGCCCGCGAGACCGCCCTGCTCGCCCGCGAAGGAGAGGTGCGGGAGCTGGAGATCGTGATCCGGCGGCCGGACGGCGAGCAACGCACGGTGCTCGAAAGCTGCCACGCCGTGCGCGATCCCGCGTCCGGCGAGCTGCTCTTTCACGGCATCCTGATCGACATCTCCGGCCGCAAGCAGCTCGAGAGCCGCTTCCAGGAGGCCAGCCTGCGCGATCCGCTGACCGGCTGTTACAACCGGCGCTTCCTGAGTCAGGTGGAGAAGCGGCTGAAGACCGTCGAGACCTGGGGGGTGGTCGTCGTCGACGTCGACAATTTCAAGGAGTACAACGACGACTTTGGCCATCAGAAGGGGGACGAGGTGCTGATCCGCGTCAGCCACTTCCTGCAGGAGAACGCCCGCCTCGAGGACGCCGCCGTGCGGATGGGCGGCGACGAGTTCCTCCTCCTGCTGTTCGGCGCCTCCGCGCTCTACGTCGCCGAGGTGGGGCAGCGGCTGCGCCGGACCGCCGTCGCCCTGGGCATCCCCCCCTTCTCGCTCGGCTGGGCCAGCCGCCACAGCACCGAGAGCCTCGAACAGACGATCGACCACGCCGACCGCGAGCTCCTGCAGATCCGCCTCTTCGAGCGCCGCACCCGCCAGACACGCCTGCGCACCCCGCGCCAGCGGCTGGTCGAGGGAGTCCTGTCGCACTGACCGCCACCCCCGATTTCCTTCGCTCGTAGGAGGAAAACTCTTGAGCCGCCGCCCGGACCGGTAATATTCTGGTGGGGAATTCGCCTAAGGGGAGGTAGGGTAGAGTCCGCGGCAGGAAAGGCGGGGTGTTTGGCGCTTCTCAACGAACAGATCAACGGCAAGTACGAGATCCTCGGCGCGATCCGCGAGGGAGGGATGGGCTCGCTCTACAAGGTGCGCCACCGTCTCCTCGACGAGATCCGCGTCGTCAAGGTGATCCGTTCGCCCGCGGACACGGTGGGGGAGGGCGCCGACCGCTTCCTGCGCGAGGCGCGCGCGGCCAACCGCCTGCGCCACCCCAACGTCGCCGTCCTCCACGACTTTGCCATCGCCGACGACGGCCAGGCGTTCATCGTCATGGAGCACATCGACGGCTGGAACCTGCTCGAGGTGCTGAGCGGCTACGGCCCGCCGCCGGTCTCGCTGACCGTCGAGATCGCCCGCCAGTCGCTCAAGGCGCTCGGTTACCTCCACCGGCACAAGATCGTCCACCGCGACGTCTCGCCCGACAACCTCATGCTCGCCCGCGACGTCGACGGCCACCCGCTCGTCAAGCTGATCGACCTCGGCATCGCCAAGGCGCTGGAGGGGCACGGCGAGCTCACCACCACCGGCGTCTTCCTCGGCAAGCCGCGCTACGGCTCGCCCGAGCGCTTCAGCGGCGCCGACTGGGACGAGCGGAGCGACCTCTACTCCTTCGGCGTCGTGCTCTACGAGATGCTCACCGGCAAGGTGCCGATCGCCGGCAGCGATCCCGCCTCGCTGATGGCCGGGCACCTCTTCCGGCCCCCCCTCGACTTCGCCGACACCGATCCGCAGGGCCGGGTGCCGCCCGAGCTGCGCGCGCTCACCCTCCAGGCGCTCGCCAAGAAGCCGGAAGAGCGGATCGCCAGCGCCGAGGCCTTCGTCTGGGAGCTGACCATGCTCCAGGACCGCTTCCCGCTCACCCACGAGGACCTCGAGGGGATCTGGAAGGTCCTCCTGCCGTTGAAGGCCAAGCCCCAGCCCATCGCCGCGCGTCCGGGATCGACCCAGCACCGTCTCGACGCCGAGTTCGCGATGGCGCGGACGCCCACGGCCGGCACCCTCACCGGCGAGGCCACGATGCGGACCGCTCCCTCTGCCGCGCCCGCTCCCTCTGCCGCGTCCGGTCCAGTACCGCCGCCGCCGCTGGCCGAGGTCGTGCCCTTCCCCGTTCCACCGGAGCCGGCCCGCCGCGCCACACCGGCGCAGGATCTCGATTCCACCTGGATCTCGCGCCCCGTGCGCATCGACGCCGGCCGCCTCGGCTCGTCCACGGTCGCCAGGGAGACCGCCGCCAAGACGCCGGGAACACCGGGAGTCTCGCGCGCCTTCTGGATCTCCGCCGGCGTCGTCGTGGCGCTGGCCCTCTTCACCGCGGGATTCCTGGCGTCGCACCGGACGGGAACCTCGCCGGCCCCGCCAGTCGCGCCGCAGGTGCCCGCGGTCGAGCCGATGGCCGCGCCGGCCAGTGCTGCCGCGGGCTCCTCGTCAAGAACCGCGGCGGTCGTCCGCGAGGTGAACCGTGAGGTGAAGCCGGCGTCCAGGCCGGTCGCCGACGAGCGCCCTGCATCTGCGAAGGAATCCGCGCCTCTCCCCCTGGACCCGATGAAGCCAGGCGACCTGATCCTCGCCAACCAGCCGGGCGTCCAGCCGGCGGAGATCAAGGAGCTCCCCTCCTACGTCTATCCCACGGCGGCGAAGGGGACCGGCAGGAAGGTCTCCATCCACATCGCCGTCCTCGTGGACGAGACCGGCGCCGTGGTCGAATCCCGCCTCCGCGAAGGGGACACCTCCGGCCTCGGCTTCAACGAGGCCGCCCTGGAGGCCGCGAAGAAAGCGCACTACTTCCCGGCCACCCGGGACGGGGTGGCGGGGAAGATGTGGACGGATCTGATGCTGGAGTTTTCGGAGTAAGGGAAGGCTTTCATCGGGTGGGGGATCGCCCTGGAGGGGCGGGCTTTGATCAGCCTGGGGTTTCAACCCCAGGCGCGTCCCGGCGCCCGGGGCGCCGCGGGGGGTGTGGGGTTCGATCCCGGCGGCCGGGCCGCCGCGCGGGTGTGGGATTCAATCCTGACGCCCGGGGCCGCCGCGCGAGGTGGGGTTCAATCCTGGCGCACGGGGCCGCCGCGCCGGCGTGGGATTCAATCCGGCGCCCGGGGGGCGCCGCGCGGTGTGGGGTTCAATCCCGGCGCCCGGGGCGCCGCACGGGGTGGGGTTCAATCCCGGCGCCCGGGGCGCCGCACGGGGTGGGGTTCAATCCTGGCGTCCGGGGCCGCCGCGCCGGCGTGGGATTCAGTCCTGGCGGCCGGGGCCGCCGCGCCAATCCCGGAGATTTCAATTCACGCGTCCGGACCGCCTGGGGTTGAAACCCCAGGCTTTCAAAGCCCACCCTTTCAGGGTGGTCCCCCTCCCGGGGAAACGGGGGGCTACAGCACCTTCAGCACTTCCTTCTCGCCGCTCGGATCGAGCTTGCCGACCCAGACGTTGAGGATCTTGCCGTTGTTGTCCACCAGCATGAGGGTGGGCGTGCCAGGGACCTTGATCGCCGAGAAGTCGACGTTGGCCATGCTGTCCGGCTGGGCGCCGGCGCTGGCGAACTTCTGCTGCTCGTCGTCGACCAGCTTTTTCGCGTCCGCCGGCTTGTCGTTCGCCGGCACGACGGCGACGAATTTCACCTTGGAGGCCTGGCTGTTCCGCTGGTCGATGACCTGCTTGTAGAAGGCCATGCTGTCCGGCTGGGCGCCGGCGCTGGCGAACTTCTGCTGCTCGTCGTCGACCAGCTTCTTGGCGTCCTCCGGCTTGTCGTTCGCCGGCACGACGGCGACGAACTTCACCTTGGAGGCCTGGCTGTTCCGCTGGTCGATGAGCTGCTTGTAGAAGGTCATGCTGTCATTGCAGAAGTGGCATCCGGGCTGGACCGCCACCACCAGGGCGCGGTTCGAGCCCGCGGGCACGACGTTCTTGAGCTGCGCGTACGTCTCACCCTTCTCGGCCTGCGGCGGAGCACCCGGCGGCCGGGGGGGGAAGAACTGATTCCGGACCAGCACGGCGGCCGCGATCGCGCAGACGAGGATGATCGCGATGTTGGCGACGGTATCGAGCTTGCTCTTCTTCTGCGGTGCGGGGTTGTTGACGGCCATCGATTTTGTCTCCTGGCGCCGGTCCGTTCATCCACGGCCGGCGCAGCCATTATTTAAGGACCGAGGGTAACACAGGCTCCTCAATCCGAAACCACGATTGACAGAGTCCGCAAGATCCTGCAATTTACCCGCGCGGACGCCGATTCCCTTTGGGGCTGCTCCCCAAGGAAAGAGGTGCGCGTCGGGCCGGAAAACGCTCATGGTTTCACCAAACCCTCACTCCACGACCCCGGGCCCCGCGTTCCTCCGAGCCCTCGTCCGCCTCATCCTCAAGGTCTTCTTCCGCGAGATCGAGGTGGCCGGCGCGGAGCGCATCCCGCCGGACCATCCGCTGGTGCTGGTGGCGAACCACGTCAACGGCCTGATCGATCCGCTCCTGCTCTGGGGCCCCCTTCCGGTCACTCCACGCTTCCTCGCCAAGAGCACGCTCTGGAAGAACCCGCTCGTCCGCCCCTTCCTCGACCTCGCCCAGGCGATCCCCGTCTACCGCCGGCAGGACGAGGGATCGGACCCCGCGAAGAACGACGAGACCTTCTCCCGCTGCCACGAGCTACTGGCGCAAGGGGGAGCGCTGGCGCTCTTCCCCGAGGGGACGAGCCACAACGATCCATCGCTCAAGCCGCTGAAGACCGGCGCCGCCCGCATCGTGCTCGAAGCCGAGCGGAAATTTCCCGGCCTGGGAGCGCGGATCGTCCCCGTCGGCCTCCTCTTCGACGCCAAGCAGACCTTTCGCTCGCGCGTCCTGGTCCAGGTCGGCGAGCCGCTCGATCCCGCGCCCGAGATCGCCCAGCCGGATCCCGTCGTCGCCGCCCGTCACCTGACCGCGCGCATCGACGACGCCCTGAAAGAGGTCACCCTCAACTACGAGACCTGGGAGGACGCCCGCCTGATCGCGCGCGCCGCGGACCTCTACCGCCACCGCGCGCTCGTGCTGCCGACGAGGGGCAGCCTCGCTGCGGGGATCGCCTTCCGCCGCGCCTTCCTGGAGGGGTACCGGGACCTCCGCCGCAGCCATCCCGAGGAGATCGCCGCCGCCGTCGAGGCCGTCCGCCACTACGACGACCTCCTCCGCGCCACCGGCCTCCGCGACGACCAGGTCGGCGCCGCCTACCCCTCCTCGCCGGTGCTCGGCTTCATCGGCCGCTCCCTGCTGCGCCTGCTCGTCCAGCTCCCTCTGGCGGTGCTCGGGACGATCCTCAACTATCCCGCCTACCGCCTGATCGGGGAGATCGTGAGGCGCATCACCCACGACCGCGACCAGCTCGCCACCTACAAGGTCTTCGGAGCCTTCCTCTTCTTCCCGCTCGCCTGGATCGCCGAAGGCTGTCTGATCGGGCACTATGTAGGAGGGAGCTTGGGATGGCGGCTCGGCACTGCCCTCGCCCTCGCCGCGCCCCCCACTGGCTACCTCGCCCTCCTCTTCCACGACCGCCGCACCGTTTTCTGGCACGAAGCGAGGGCCTTCCTGCTCCTCAGGACCCGGAAGCGCCTCGCCGAAGAGCTGAAGACGAGGCGGGAAGCGGTCCTGGGGCAGGTCGAAAAGCTCGCGGAGCTCCATGAAACAGCCGGCGAGCCCCTCGCCGGTGCCGGCGGGTTGCCTCAAAAGCCCGGCGGATAGCTCGCCGGCCCCGGCGAGCTTGTCAAAGTCTCCGGCAGGCTCCTCGCCGGCCCCGGCGGACGATGTTGTAACGCCAGCGAGGTCCCCGCCGGGCTCTCCAGGCGATCCGCCGGTCCCGGCGAACGAAGTTGTAAGGCCGGCGAGCTCTCCGCCGGGCGTTCCGCGGACCTCGCCGGCGCCGGCGAGCTCCTCAACGGGCATTTCGGGGGGGTCGTACGCTGTGACGCCTACGGCGAAGCTTGCGGAGCCTCCTGACGATCTTGACCCGTCTCATTCAAGCTTGGCGCGAGACGCCGCAACCTTGCCACGACACGTCCGAGCTTGTGGCCTATCCGAGCAAGCTTCGCGAGTCCGCTCTCAGACTTGTACGAGCCGTGCCAAGCAAGTCTCGTGTCGCCAGAAGCTCGGCTGAACCACCGCAAGCTTCCGGGCAGCCGCCTCAAGCTCGAACGAGAACCATCAAGCTTCGGCCATCCCGGCTCAAGCTTGATCTGGGACGCCACAAGCTTGAGACCTGCCGGATCGAGCTTGCGCGAGCCATAGCAAGCTCGTCACCGTTCCTCTCAACCTTGAATACGCCGGCGCAAGCTTACGAGGAGGCGCCTCAAGGCATTTCTACTGCATGGGGTAGTAGGTCTCGAGAATTTTGTCCAGCTGCTGTGTCAGCTCGTCGTAATCGGGTGGCCCGAGATTTCCTTTGGAGACGACATCGGCGATCTGCTCGAGGCTCTGGTGGTTGGTCGGGTCGAGCTCGGCGTCTTTGATTCCCGGCAAGAAATGCAGCTTGTCGCGCCAGCGGAGGCGGAAGAGGAAGCTTCTCGTCGTCGCCTGCTGGAAGAAGGACGGATCGCGCAACTGAGCAGCGAGCCGGCCCGCCTCGACCCACTGGCCGAGCTCGAAAGCGGTGCCGGGTTCGAAGTCCTTGCGGTAGACCTTGGCCAGCCTCATCGCCTCGTCGACCATGGCGACCGGCGGTGTGCCGTTGACCAGCGCGAGCGTGATTCCGGTATAGCCCTTTAGCAGATCGTCGGAGAGGGGCTGCGGCTTGAGGAGCCCGAGGATTCGAGCCACCACGTCCTCGGCGTCCTGGACCTTGCCAGCCTTGAGCGTCACTTGAAGATTGATGACCTGGACTCCCATCCGGAAGGCGGCCTCGTCGAGCTTGATCTCCTCGTTCCCTGACCCGCCCCGAAAGGTCGGCCCCAGCCACAACGGCTCGGCGCCATTGGGAAGGCTCCGCAGGGGCGGGGCTATTCGGTTTGCCACCAACTCGGGAAGAGGGGCCAGGAACTGGAAACCGAGGGCACCGCCCCCTCCGATTCCAACCAGGAGAAGCGCGGCGATGGAGAGCCAGCGGACGGCTGCTGGGGAGGCCTTGGAGCGGAAGGGCAGAACCTCGCCGTCCATTTCCCCGTTGGGTTCCGCCTGCCACGATTCCCTCTCGAACTGCAGGCTCTCCATATAGATGGCATAGCAATCCCCGCAGGAAGCGAGGTGCTCGGTCACTCGCGCGCTCTCCTTGACGCCTAGCGTGCCGTCGATATAGGCCGCGAGGTCTTCCGCGGAAGGGCCGCCCACGGAAGGGCAAGACCCTGGCAGGGTCGCTGCGGAAAGGCCGTCCGCAGAAGGGTAAGGCCCTTGCAAGGATCGGGAGGCCGCCGCCGATTCTAGAGGTGTAAATTCCTGCATTTTCGTGCGCCACTCAAAACCCGTCCCTCACTTAGACGGACGTCTATGGAAGGTTACTCTCTTTCTGCCCATAGGTTACCCCTAAAGATCGAGAAAGCCGGGTTGTAGGTCACCGAGAAGATCAGTGACGTCATTCTTTCGGATCCCTTGCCGCTCAAGGGCCGTTCGGAGCCTCTCATAGATCTTGTTCAGTCGTCGGTAAAGGCCTTTCTGGTCCAGGTGGCGATGGCGGGCGATGTCGGCTACCTTGAGCTCCGACCGCATCTTGACGAGCAACCGGTCCTCCGCGGAGAGGTTGTCGATCTCGCGGAAAAGGACCCGAAGCACGCGCATCGCCAGGGCACGTTGCTCCTTTCGCTCGACGGCTTCATCGGGCCGCACCCACCGTGAGACGATGGTCTGGAGAGTCTCCTCCGCGACGAAGGTTCGGGTGAACCTGGGCGGGAGCTTGGCCCGAATCTCTTCCAGCTCGCCTTCGGTCATCTCCACGCCTTCACCCTGAAGGATGTGACAGGCCTCGGCGAACGACAACTTGTCCCGGACCATCAGCTTCTCCAGCCGTTCGGCGATCGGCCCCATGCGGCCGGCCTCCGCGGAGCTGCGCCATTTGGTCCAGAGGTGGTTCTGGAAGTCGAGGAGCAGCCGGTTGATGACGACGGTGAGGTACGTCCTTATCTCGCTCCGCCCTTCGAACAGGCGCAATACGGCGTAATCATCCTCAATGAGCTTGATCATCACCGTGCCCTGGAAGTCTTCCGCATCCTGGGGACTGAACTTGGACCGCCGGCACCCAAAGGCGACGATCTGCTTGACGAGCTTCAGGTGCCCGAGGAAGAGCTGCTCGGCGGTGAGGTCGTCGCCGGAAGGGGTGGGGAGGGTGGCCATGAGTAAGAGAGGATTCTACTAATGCCAGGGATTCTATAGGATTTGAGGCCGAGGAGGGAGAAATTTGCTCGCCTATCCGTCTAGATAAACGAGAATTCCACTCATGGATGCATCGACAAGAGCTAATGTTTCGCTATGACCGGCAAAACGCAGCCTAGAGTATGCTAGCCTAGGTAATAAGACCGATGAGGGATAACTTTGCTGCTAGGTAAGTTCGCTCGTGGCCTTCACGTAGCGGCGCTCATCGGGTTCTTATTGTCTTTTTCTGAGACCGATTGCCGTTCGAGAAGGCCACCAGCAGCGCCCACAATTGGCTCCAGACCAGCCCCTAATGACGAAGAGATCTATTTTGGCAAGAATCCTGGCGGTATACGTGACAATCGGGCGTGTATTTATCCGCACAAGCTAAATTCCTCCATGGCCTCTTTAGAAGTTGTAACTCCATCAGGGCAATCTCTTTCGGACGTTCTTTCTAGGCAGGCCCTCAAAGAACTTGAGAGAGGTCAGGCCATACCGGCAGTGGCGTTGCTTGAGGAGGCAGTCATTGAAGAACCCTTAAACTCTGCAATATTAAATAATTTAGCTGCAGCTCATGTCGCCAAAGCCTTCAGCGAGAACTCTCCGATCGATCTTATTTACGCCTTTTCTGCAGCCGATAAAGCAAGTGTGCTGAACCCTCGGCTAATGCCAGCTTCTCTGAATAAATCTTTGGTTCTTCATTGTCTGTCTCTCAATTGGTCGGATGCAGGTGCATCTCAGGAAAGCATCAAGCGCGACCTTAGGGCATTCTCTCGTGATGGCCAATTGGAACGGCTTGCCGAAGCGGTGAGCAGGTATCCTAGAATCGCTAGAATCCTTGCCGAAAGCGACCTGCTAGGGGAGTGGGCAGTTGCGAGGGTGCAGCATCAGAACTCTATGGCTGAAGAGAAATTGCGCACTTTGATGCGGATCGCTAATTCGTTGCGTCAAGCCACAGGCGACAAGTTTCTTGAGGATGTTGTTCATGGTCTGACTAGAGGCGGAGCACGCGTTGCGTCGGGATTTATTCTGTATTATGCCGGCCGGCAAGCGTATTCGGTCGGTGACTATGATAGGGCGAGTAG
>DATBAW010000347.1:0-5364 GCA_036271335.1 Thermoanaerobaculia bacterium | reverse complement strand
GGTCCGCTACGCGGAGGGGGTGGTCCACGGTTTCCTCGTCCTCCGCTCGCTCGAAGGAAAGATGCTCGCGCGGGGGGACCTCACGCAGGTGGCGCGTGGCGACCGGGTCACCAGCCGGCTCGTCTTCCATTTCCGGGACGGCTCCCTTCAGGATGAGACCGTCGTCTACTCGCAGCGACACGACTTCCGGCTGCTGAGCGATCACATGGTGCAGAAGGGCCCGACCTTCCCGCAGCCGATGGACGTCACGGTCGACGGCACCAGCGGCCAGACGACCGTCCGCTACGTCGACGAGGGCAAACCGAAGGTCGTGACGGAGCACTTCGACCTGCCTCCCGATGTCGCCAACGGCCTGATCCTCACGCTGCTGAAGAACGTGCCGCGCAACGCCCAGCAGATGACGTTGTCGATGGTGGCGACCGCGCCCAAACCGCGGCTGGTGAAGCTGGCGGTCACGGCGGCGGGCAAGGACACGTTCTCGATCGGAGGCGCCAAGCGCCAAGCCACTCACTATGTGGTGAAGGTGGAGCTCGGAGGCGTCGCCGGAGTGGTCGCGCCGCTCGTGGGCAAGCAGCCCCCGGACTCTCACGTCTGGATTCTGGGCGGCGAGGTTCCGGCCTTCCTGAAGGCGGAGCTTCCTCTGTATCCGAACGGCCCCTCCTGCCGGATCGAGCTGGCGAGCCCGCAGTATTGAATGCTTAAGCGGAACGGCTTGAAGGGCTTGAACGGCGAGTCTCCGCCTCAGTTGCCGCCGAAAGGGCCGCCGCAATTCTGCGGAACATCGAGGTTCGCGCAGAAGCTGTAATCGCAGTCACAGGCTAGCAGGCAGTTGTTGTCCCCGGCGCAGCCCGCGTTGCAGGACTGGAGGCGGGCCCAGCAGTTGCCGCCGATCTTCGGCTCCACGGGCCGGAGGGAAGTAATAGGCGTGAGCGGCTTCGTGGGGATCGGGGAGTGTGGGACCGGAGACGGGACGGCGAAGCGCGCCGAGCTCAGAGCAAAGAGCGCGGCTCCACACAAACGAACGACCGACTGGCGCATCTGGATCTCCTCTCTGGATCTCCTGTTTTGGAGCATCCTCTGAGGTGATTCTAGATGATTCGACAATAAAGGGACCCTCCGCCGGCCGGACACCGAAGTGACCCTCTCCCTGCCACGCTGAGCTTCCCGACGCCTCAGAATCTTCCCGGAGCCGTTTTGTGCTTCCCCGGCGCCTCTTTTTCCAGGATGGCGGCTTTCTTGACTTCCCGAACGCGTATCTTCCTTGGATGACGGGCTTCCTAGCTTCCCGAGCGGCTATCTTTACAGGATTCCCGTTTTTCTGGCGTCCCGGGCACCTATCTTTCTTCCCGAGCCGCCATCCTGGAATCCCGAGCCGTCATCTTTCTTCCGGAAGCGCCATCCTGGAGTTTGAAGCTCCATCCTGCTTTTCGGAACCGGCATCCTGGCGTCGGAAGCTCCATCTTTCTTCCGGAGCGGCCATCCGCGGCTCGGGGACGCTCGGGAACGTCCGAATTGTGCGGCAATGCCAGGCGATCGTCCCCTCCGGGACCCCGCGCGGCCGGCCACGCCGCGAATCGCCTGGCACCGCATTCAGTTTTCAAGGAATCCTCTGGCGCAGAAATTTGCGCTTGCTCGCAGCCCATCGCACCAAACCAGAGACTGCTCCCGCTTCTCTCCTAGGGACAGGGCTTGACAGCCTGGGAGCAACTGATATTCTATGCGCAACGAAGCCGTTTGTCCAGAGGCTCCTTCCCAGGAGCCTCCCGGCGGCGCGAGCTCTTTGACAATCGATGCACCTTGGCCTCGTGGGAACGATGGCGGCCCGTTCCCGCGAGGCTTCCTACCTCGACGGCGGGCCGATGGGGCTCACCCCGGAGAGGTTGCGGTAGACTCCAGGCCCACGGGCACCAAATCTGTAAGAGAAAGGGACGATGTCATGAAGAAAACGCTAAAGCCGCTGAACCTTCATCGTGAGACCCTGCATTGCCTCAACCTGGCCGCGCTGGGGGGAGTCGCCGCCGCGGAAACCGGCTCCAATCCCCACAGTGCCTGTCTCACCTGCTCCTGCTTCTGCAACCCGCCCGAGTAGTTGCGCCGGCAGGAAGGGCGGTCCGGAAACGGGCCTCCCTTCGGACGGACTCGAGGAAGCTCAGTTCACCCCTGCCGGTGCCTGCACGTTGCCGTACGCGTAATGCTTGGAGACGTGCGTCTTGCGGCCGGACATCTCCACATCCGATTCAACCTTGAGCGGGAGCCCACTGGCCTTGCCGATCCACATCTGCATCTCAGCGGTGGAGGCGGGCGCCTGGGTCTGCAGATGCGCGGTGTACACCGTCGCCAGTTGGCCGTCGACCGTCTCCACCCGGACCTGACGGCAATGGCTCGCCGAGGCGCCGACCGTCTTGTTGGCTTCCACCCGGTCCTGTGGCGTTGCCGGGATCTTCGTCCAATGGCCGCCGTGGCCGCGGTAGATCGCCGTCGTCGTGTAGATCTCTTCGCCGCCGTCCTTGCCGTTCGCGGTGATCGTCGAGTGATACGACGCCTTCGCCTGCGCCATCAGCGCGTCGACCACGGGCTTGCAGGAGGCGTCGTCGGCGTGCACCGGAGCGGTGACAGAGGCGACCGCGAAGAGCGAAGCGGCGAGAAGCTGGAGCGTGACACGCCGATTGCGGGACCGATTGTGGGACATGGGGTTCCTCCGATCGCGATGTGGTTACCTACCCGCGCCATGCTTCCTGAGGCATCACAAGCTGCCGCATACCGTCCACGAAGCCGCGGGCCACGTCCACCTCGGACTCGTCGAGGACGAGCCGGGTCGCCGTCGCCATGTTGAACCAGGGGATCGCGGGATAGAGATGATGGATGTTGTGGAAGCTCGTGCCGTGCGTGCCGAAGAGCCGGAACCAGAAGCCGCGCATCTCCCGCGTGCCGGTGCGGGGGCAGTTGTAGTGGCCGAGCATGTCGTCCCAGAAGAAGAGGATGGGAAACACCGTGAAACGCGGCACGACCCAGTACCAGAACAGCAGATCGAGCCGTCCGGCGACGAGGAAGACCGCGACGGCGCCAAGCCAGAACATCGCCACCGGATTGCGGTACGCCGGATCGCGCCAGCGCTTCGAGGTCAGCACCTCTTTGAGATCCGCGAGTTGCAACGGTCCGAGGAAGGGCCGGATCGCCAGGAACCAGATCATGTACCGACGGTCGTGACGCCGCGCCGGATCGAGCCCGTAGCCCGTGCCCCAGGTCAGAGTATCCACCGGCCGGTACGTGCGGTGATGATCCATGTGATCCTCCCGGTCGGCGGCGATCGTGGTGGTGAGCGGGAGTGAATAAAGGAGCTGAAGCCTCGTATTCCAAGCCTTCCGCGTGAAGAGATTGGCGTGGATGGCGTGGTGATGGAGCTCGAACAGCGCGTTCATCTGGCGCGCGATCACGATCACGGCGGCGGAAATCAGCCAGGGGCGGAAGAAGGTTTCGCTCACCGCCGCCGCCAGGAAGACCACGCCCCAGTCGATTGCGATCGTCAGGAGAGCCCGTGCGTCACTGCGGCGGGAGAGACCGCGGAGGGTGGCCCGGACGTCGGGAGTCAGGGATTGGACCATCAGCGGCGACTGTAACATGGCCGCTGAAGTGCCATGACAAGTTGAGGGCGACCGCAGGTCGCCCTCGACGGCCCTTCAAGTCGCGACGCTTCAGGCCGCGAAATACGGATCCCGATCGAGATCGGGAATCAGACCGGGCTGGGTCGGGTGCCAGCCCAGCCGTTCCTGCGTCAGCGCGCTGGAGGCCGGGCAGTCGATCGCCAGGAAGTGCGCGAGCCAGCCGAAATGGCCGGCGGCCTCCTCGCGGGACTTGGCGACGACCGGCAGGCTCAGCCGCCGGCCGATGACCTCGGCGATCTCCCGAATCGGTACGCCTTCGTCGGCGATGCCGTGATATCGGGAACCCGCGGCGCCTTTCTCGAGCGCCAGCCGGAAGAGATGGGCGGCATCGAGCCGGTGCACCGCGGGCCAGCGGTTGAGGCCGTCTCCGATGTACGCCGCAACGCCCTTGTCCCGCGCGACGGCGATGAGCGCCGGAACGAAGCCGTGATCGCCGTCGCCATGGACCGACGGCGGCAGGCGTACCAGCGAGGAGCGGACGCCGCGCGAGGCCAGCGCCAGCGTCGCCTCTTCCGAGGGGATACGGTGCTTCGCGACGGAATTGGGATCGGGCGCGTCGTCTTCGGTCCCGAGGCGGCCCTGCACGAGGTGCGCGGTGCCGGAGGTGACGACCAGCGGGCGGTCCGATTCCGCCAGCACGGCGCCGATCGCCTCGATGGCGAGCCGGTCGGTCTCGCCGGCGGCCGCGAGGTCGCGAAAATCGTGGATGAAGGCCGTGTGGATCACGCCGTCCGACGCGGCCGCGCCGCTGCGCAGGCTTTCGAGATCTTCGAGCGAGCCGCGATGGACCTCGGCGCCCGTGGCGGCGAGGGACGCGGCGGCCGCGTCCGAACGCACGAGGCCGAGAACCTGGTGGCCGGCGGCGAGCAGCTCGCGGACGAGGGCGGAGCCGATGAATCCATTCGCTCCGGTGACAAATACACGCATAAAGGAATCCTCCTGATCGAGACGAAGGCCATTGTCGGCTCGCGGTCTGTCCTTGTAAAGCCGTGACGAGGCGCAGTGACGAGGCGCCAGCCGTTTCTCCGGAGCTGCTGCCTCTATACTGAGCGGGCTTGAGCGACCCCACTCTCCACGTCGTGCTCGTTGAGCCGGAGATCCACTGGAACACCGGCAATGCCGGCCGGACCTGTCTGGCGGTGGGGGCGCGGCTCCATCTGGTCCGGCCGCTCGGGTTTTTCCTCGACGAACGGCGGGTGCGCCGCGCCGGGCTCGACTACTGGTCGCGCGTCGACCCGGAAGTCTGGGACCGCTGGGCCGATTTCGAGCCGGAGATCTCAGGGCTGGGCGAGCCGTTCTTCTTCAGCGCGGAGGCGGGACGGGATTTCTGGAGCGTCGAATATCCGGAGCGGACGGTGCTGATCTTCGGCAAGGAGAGCGTCGGGCTGTCGCCGGAGATCCGCGCGCGCCACGCCGGGCGGCTGGTGCGCATCCCGATGGTCGATCCGGAGATCCGCTCGCTCAACCTCTCGACCTCGGTGGCGCTGGCGGCCTACGAGGTGGCGCGCCAGCGGCGAGGAGTGCGGCGAGAACCGTGACGGTCAGCGAAAGGTTTTGTAGCTTTGTAGAGATGGGATGAGAAGGCCAACCTCCTGTTAGCGCAGTGCCAGAATACTGGCCTGCAAACAGGGGTAATCGCGGTTAGACGCGAAAGGAGGTTGGCCGTGGTCGAGTTTAGCAAAGTTGAGGCGCAGGAGGTGGT
>DATBAW010000346.1:0-1570 GCA_036271335.1 Thermoanaerobaculia bacterium | reverse complement strand
GGCTGGCGCACGGTCTACTTCGGCAAGCCCTACCTCTACTCGCTGGCCGGCGCGCCGTTCGCCGGGCTGTTCGGCGCCAACGGCATGCTGTTCTTCAACATGCTGCTGCTGATGGCGATGGTCTGGATGGGCTATTTCTATCTGCGCCGGTACAACCCGGCCGGCCTCGCGGCGCTCTTCTCGGCCTCGTTCTTCCTGCTCAGCGTCGGCTTCTCCTACGTCTTCTGGATCCAGCCCGAGGTTTTCAACATGTTCTCGGTGGCGGCCTGCCTCTTCTTCGGCCTGCCGCGTATCGACGAGACCGGCCTGCCCGACCGCCGCCGGGAATGGCTCTTCGCCCTGCTCTCGGGCGCTGTCCTGGCCCTCGCGGTCTACGACAAGCCGATGTTCGCCGCCGTCGGGCTCGCCCCCCTCTGGGCCTACGGCCGGGACCGCCGCTGGCGGACTCTCGGCGTCTGGATGCTGGGCGCCCTCATGAGCATGGGCGCCATCGCCGGCGTCGCCATCCGGCTGACCGGCCATCCGTCATCCTACTTCGGCGTCAGCCGCCAGGGCGTGACGCTCTGCGAGCCGGGCAAGGTGCCGATCTCTCCGGAGATCGCGCAGGCCCGGGCCCACCAAGCCGGTGGCGGCCGGGGCGACGGGCAGGGCGAGGCGCCGGTGGGAGGGACCGTGGGCGGAACGGCCGCCGCCGCCGCACCCACCCTCACCGTGGTGCCCAACTCCACCACCGGCAATTCCTGGACGTGGCTCGTCCGCCCCCCCGACGTCACCCTCTACGAGGAGGCCGAGAATATCGGCTACTTCCTGGTCGGTCGGCACACGGGGATGCTCGTCTACACGCCGTTCGCCGCCCTCGGCCTGATCTTCTTCCTGCTGCCGGGCCGGCGGCGCACGGGAGAGCGCTGGGTGCTGCTCGCGGCGGTCACCGGCGTGGCGCTCTTCTTCCTGACCTTCATCGCCTGGAACTGGCAGGGGGGTGGCGGCTTCGTCGGCAACCGCTACTTCATCACCGCCATCCCGGCGTTCCTCTTTCTGGTGACCGAGATCCGGCCGCCCCGGCTCCTGCTGGCCGGGTACGTCGTCGCCGGGCTCTTCCTCGCCCCTCTCCTCTTCACCCCCTTCGGCGCGGCCGTCCCCGAGCCGACACTCCAGGCGCACGTGCGCGGCCTGCCGTTCCGCCTCCTGCCGCTGGAGCTGTCGCTGCGCAACGTGCCGGGCTACGAGCGGATCACTCTCGGCGACCTGCGCATCGTGGGGCGGAAAGAGGCCTTCGTGCCGCAAGGGGAGCAGATGTGGGTGGGCGGCGCCACCCAGGTCGAGCTCTATTTCATCGGCAGCCATCCGATCTCCCGCGCCGTCTTCGACGTGGACAACGTCGCGCCCGGCAACCGGGTCGAGATCCAGATGGGCAAGGCACGCGAGGTGTTGGACTTCGCGGGCCAGGAGACGCGCCGCGTCCGGCTCGATCCCGGCGAGCCCTTCCGGGTGCGGCGGCAGAAGTGGGCGACGTTCTGGGTCTACCGGATGGTGGTGACCTCGCGCACCGGCAGCGTCCGGCACTGGGTGC
>DATBAW010000345.1:0-2092 GCA_036271335.1 Thermoanaerobaculia bacterium | reverse complement strand
GATCGAGGGTGGAGACCTACGCGATCGTGACGTCCTTGCACAGGAACACGTCCTGGATGCCGTGGAAGAGCTCGACGCCCTCCTTCATCGGCCGCTGGAAGGCCTTACGGCCGGAGATCAGGCCGGAGCCGCCGGCGCGCTTGTTGATCACCGCGGTCCGCACCGCCTGCGCGAAGTCGTCCGCGCCCTTGGACTCGCCGCCGGAGTTGATCAGGCTCACCTTGCCGCTGTAGCAGTTGACCACCTGCCAGCGGTTCCAGTCGATGGGATGGTCGGTCACCAGCTCGCCGTAGACCTTCGGGCTGGTCTTGCCGAAGTTGAGCGCCGGGTAGCCGCCGTTCAGCGTCGCCTGCTTCTGCTTGACGATGTCCGCCTGCATGGTGACGGCGAGGTGGTTCGCCTGGCCGGTGAGGTCGGCGGCGGTGTGGTAGTCGACGCCGTCCTTCTTGAAGGCGTCGTTGCGGGTGTAAGCCCAGAGCACGGTCGCGAGGCCCAGCTCGTGCGCCTGCTGAAACGCCTCGGAGATCTCGATGATCTCGCGGTCGGCGTCGTCGCCGCCGAAGTAGATCGTCGCGCCGATGGCCGCCGCGCCCATGTTCCACGCCTGCTCGACGCCGCCGAAGAGGATCTGCTGGGCCTTGTTCGGATAGGTCAGCAGCTCGTTGTGGTTGATCTTGGCGATGAACGGGATCTTGTGCGCGTACTTGCGGGCGAGGATGCCGAGCACGCCGACAGTCGAGGCGACGGCGTTGCACTCGGCCGCGATCGCCAGGCGGACGATGTTCTCGGGATCGAAGTAGATCGGGTTGGGAGCGAACGAGGCCGCGGCCGAGTGCTCGACCCCCTGGTCGACCGGCAGGATCGAGAGGTAGCCGGTGTTCGCCAGCCGGCCGCTGCCGTAGAGGCGCTGGAGGTTCACCAGCACCGGCGGCTTGCGGTCGGAGAGCGACCAGACGCGCTCGACGTGGTCGGGGCTCGGAGCGGTGATCTGCTCCTTCGGGATCCCCTTGCAGGTGAAAGAGAGCAGGTCGTCGGCGTCCTTGCCGAGGAGCTGGGTGATCTGGTCGATGCCGCTGCCCGTGCGTTCCACGATGGCCATAGAGGATTGCCCCTCCCGTTTTGAGTTTCTTGAGTGTTCCGCGCGCCCTGGGAGAGCGCCCGTGTATCGTACCGCGTTGAAGATGCAATGAGCGAGCCCAAACGACCTTGAGCCTGCCCCGACGATACCACCGCCTGCGGGCCGTCCTCGACCGCCGCCAGCCGGACCTCACCGTCCTGCTGGAGGACGTCCAGGTGCCGCGCAACCTCGCCGCCATCCTGCGGAGCTGCGACGCCGTGGGGGTCTTCGCGGCGCACGCCGTCTGGCCCGGCGGCCGGCTGAAGATCTCCCGCCCCGCCTCCGGCGGCAACCGCAAGTGGCTCCCCGTCCACAAGCACCGCACGCTCGCCGAGGCGCTCGCCCATCTCAAGGGTGCCGGGGTGCGCGTCCTCGCGGCCCACCCCAGGCCCGAGGCCGTGCCTTTCCGCGAGGTGGACTTCAGCTTTCCCACCTGTTTTCTCTTCGGCAATGAGGACAACGGCCTCTCGGACGAGGCCCTGGCCGGCGCCGACGGCGTGGTCGCGATCCCGATGGAAGGGATGGGCACCTCCCTCAACGTCTCGGTGGCCGCCGCCCTCCTCCTCTTCGAGGCCCAGCGCCAGCGCCGCGCCGCCGGCTTCTACGACGCGCCGAGGCTCGATCCCGAGACCCACGCGCGCACGCTCTTCGAGTGGGTGCACCCGGCGATCGCGGCGCAGTGCAGGAAGCGGGGGGTGGCGTATCCAGCGCTGGGCGAGGAGGGGGAGATTCTGGGGGCGGTGCCGCGGTGAGGCATTTTCCTGGGACCGCCGGCGTCCCCGCCGGCTTTCTAACTCCGCTTTTCTGTGCGGGTCGAGCCAAAAAAGCAGCGAGGTTAGCCCAACTTCCACGCTTTGCGCGGTAAAGTCTTGAAGATGCAGGGCCGAGCTATTTTTTCGTCACTACAGACCCTTCCGCCAAAGACCGTCCTGACCATGGTTTCGCGGAATTCGGACCGATAGCCAAACTTGGAAC
>DATBAW010000344.1:0-19393 GCA_036271335.1 Thermoanaerobaculia bacterium | reverse complement strand
GCTGTCGCAGCGGATCTACACGGTCGCTCATGACCAGATGGGGACCTTCGACCTCTTCCTCGTTCCGCTGGGCCCCGACCCGAAGGCGGGCGGAATGCTCTACGAAGCCGTCTTCAACTGAGACGGCTTCCACTCCATGAGGCGGTAGGGGCCACGCTCCTCGATGGGTGAGAAGCCCAGCCGCTCGTAGAGCCGCATCGCCGGATTGAAGACCTCGACGTGGATCGTCACCGGCTTGCCCGCCGTCTCCCCCTCCGCCAGCAGGTCGCGTAGCAGCGACGTCCCGACCCCCCCGGCACGGAACTCGGGGAGCAGCGTGATGTCGACCAGCCGGATCTCGCGGTCGCGGCGATGCACGTAGAGCCGCCCGGCCGGGACGCTGTCGACCAGGATGACGTCGAATTGCGCGCCGTCGTAGTGGTCCCGGTACCAGGCGTGCTGGGCCTCGAACTGGCTGCGCACGAAGGCATCCTTCTGCTCGTCCGTCCAGTCGACGACCATGGCCAGCTCCTCCTCGCGCGTGCTGCGGTACATGCGGAGGAGGAGATCCATGTCGTCGGGCGCGATCGGCCTGAAAGTGACTTGGGGATCTGCCATCGTCCTCTGATCTTACGCCGCCGGCTCCGATTCCAACGAGACGAGGACCGAGAACATCCCCGCGGGAACACGACTGGCGAGGTCCGACACCTTGACCTCTCGGCTCCAGACTCCCGGCTTGAGGCCGAGCACGTAGGTGCCCCGGCGGAGCCGTGGCTTTCCCGGTTCGTTGTCGAGTGTGAACGTCGTCTCCAGCACGCGGGTCACCCCGTCCTCACCGCGCACGCGGAGCACGAATTGCGGCAGCACCTGCCAGTCGAGCGGGAAGCGGAAGCTGGTCGGCGGACTGGGGTCCCAGCCGGGGCTCTGCCGCAAGCTCCAGACGAAGAACCGCAACGGCGCCGGAAAGATGGGATCGGACGACGGGAAGTTCGCCTCGAGATCGATCGCCTGCGGGACGTCCCGGTGGCGCCTCGCCTCGAGAGCGATCGGAGGATAGAGCCCGTGGACGTGGACTCGCAGCGGCAAGCCCGGCATCGAGGTGTCCGACTGGAAAAGGCCGTCGGCGGGAACGATCACGGGCGACGCCGCCGTCTCGTCCTCCTCGCTCGGAGCCGTCGGCCGCCGCACCTTCCGCGGCAGGCGCCTGAAGCTCCTGTACCCTTCGCTCCCGTCGATGTAGCCGAGGGACATGGGCAGCGGTCGAGGGACTGTGGCCGCGGCGGCGGCCAGGGGAGCGGCCGCGGCGAGACCGCGGAACATCGGCATCAGCAACCCGGCGGCGCCCAGCGCCAGGACGTCGCGCCGCCGGAAGCGGGAAGATGGGTCGGGTTCGGAGCTCTCCCTCTTGTCCATCGCACACCTCCAATACATGTCAATAAGCAAATAAAAACGAGCCACCCCGGCCCCCACGGAGCCGGGGGTCCGACGCGCGCCTACGTCCGTGGCGGGTAGACGCCCTGCAATGCGATGCAGAAGTTGAGCGTCAGGTAGGGCTGCAGGTTGTTGTGCGGCTGGTCACCGCCGGCGGGGGCGATGGCGTTGTCGGACATCTGCACCAGAGGGGCTCCGGCAGGGGCGAGATAGGGCGTGGCACCGGTTGAAACACGAGCCAGCGCGTTACCCATGGGTCCCGTTCTCGTGGCCGGCTGTGCCGATGCCATCAGAGCGTGGGTATGCGAAGGGATCTCGGACTCCAACAGGCTGACCGTGTCCGAGCCCCCCGTCTCGCCCAGATCATGAAGCGACAACCCAGGGCCCTCGCCAGGATGCATGGGCACGTTTCCCTGCATGTCCGGCAGAGCGAAGTTCGACTTGCCGTCACCGCCGTAGGTGGTGCCGAGGAGAGAGAACAGCGCCGTGTTCTGCGACAGGGGCAGGATCTGCCCGTCACAGAAGGCCCAGCCCTTGGGCGCGAAGTTGAACGGAAAAATGCGAATCTCTGCGACGAAAGGATCCATGGTTTTCTCTCCTAGGTCTGGGACGGGAAGATTCCAAACAACGAGATGATGAAGTCCACGCAGAGGTAGGGCTGGAAATTGTCATGCGGCTGGCTGCCCCCCGTCGAGCCGACCGACTGCGGCGCCATCGGAGCCGTCGGCGGAATGTTGACGTAAGGGCTGAAGAGGGAGGCGTCCGCCAGCACGTTACCCAAAGGGCTCGGCTGGGTCGCGACGCTGGAGCTACCCAGCAGCGGGTGGGAGTGTGCCGGAATCTGCGGCACCGACAAGGTGACGATCTCAAGGCCACCGGTCTCCGCCAGCGTGAAGCCATTGCCGAAATGGAGCGGTACGCGGCCTCGCAGATCGGGCAGCGCAAACGTGCTCTGTCCATCGCCGCCATAGGTCGTACCAATGAGGTTGAACAGCGTTTCGTACTCGGAAATCGGCAGGAGCTGCCCTTCGCAAAACATCCAGCCCGCGGGCGCGAAGTTTCCAGCGAACATCCGGACTTCACCAACGTAAGGTTGCGCCATCGTTGTCCCCTTAAGTCTGCGACGGGAAGATGCCCTGCAAGGCGATCGAGAAGTTCAGTACCAGGAACGGCTGCATGTTGAGATGGGCCTGGCTGCCTCCGATCGTCGCGAGGTCGGCGGGGTTCATCGCGACGAGGTTGTTGGGCGGCTGGTAGAGCTGGCTGGCGGAATTGGCCACCAGGTTATTGGGAGCGATCGCCGCCATCCCAGCGCTGGACGTCCCATTGAGGGTATGGACGTGCGTGGGGATCTCAGAGATCGACAGCGTGTGAGCCTGCTCGCCGCCCCGCTCCCCCAGCGTATGACCGGAGCCCATGTGAATGGGCGCCCGTCCCTGGAGATTGGGCAGTCCGAAGTTCACTCGGCCGTCTCCCCCGTAGGTCGTCCCCAACAGGGAGAACAGCGCCTGGTTCTGGTTGATGGGCAACAGCTGGCCGTCGCATGTCGCCCACCCCTTCGGCGGAAAGCCGAAGCTCATGATCCGGATCTCACTTAAAAACGGTTCCGCCATCGCAAACCTCCATTCGTCCGCTCCCGGACTGATGTCCAGCGTCCTGGGCAAATCCCCCCTGAGATCAGGGGAAACTGCCTCCACACGTGCCGGCCGAAACGACCGTCACGTTCCCCGATTCATCGATGAAGTCGCCCGTGCTGGTGTTGGTCACCGTGTTGTTGGCGAGAACGTTCGTCCGCGCGTTCTGGGCCGTGTTCCCCTCGAGGTTCAGCACTTGCGGCGTCGGCCCGCGCCGTGCCAGGTAGTAGGCGGCGAAACCGGCGCCCTGAGGCCAGCTCGTCGGGTCGTACGCCGTATTGCCGGTGATCACCGTGCAGACGCTCTCCGCCGCCGTATCCGTATCCGAGCTGACGAAGATCGAGCTCTCCGGACAAGGGGCGAGCATTCCGCAGCCGATGTTGACGTTGGTCCCCGTGGGCCGGGAGACCGTGTTGTTGCTGATCTTCACCTTCACGTTGCTGCCGGAGGTGTGACCGATCGACTCGACGTCGATACCGAAACCGTTGGGCACCTCACGGATCACGTTGGAGTCGATCGTGTAGAGGCCGCTCTTGGCGTTCTGGGTGATCACCCGGATGCCGGTCCCACCGCCCGAATCGAGCGTTCCGGCGGTTCCGATGAGATTGCCCTGGAGCTTCGCCGTCATGGTGCCGGCGGTCGCCGCGGTGGCGGAGAAGACGTTGAGCGATACGGACTTGTGACCGTTGAACGTGTTGGTCAGCACGTTGACCGTCATGGCCGCGCTCTGCGAGAGGTCGAAGTCCATCCCGGCGTTGTTGCTGGTCACCGCATTGTTCTGCACGGTCAGCGAGGAGATGTTGCCGGTGTCCTGGTTGGACACCTGGAGGCCGGTCGAGAAGTTGCTGGAGAACGTGTTGCCGCTGATCGTTCCGGTGGTCAGCACCGAGGTGCCGCGCATCTGCATCAGCATGCCGTCGCCACCGGGAGTGTTCGTCACGGTCGTCCCGGTCATGCTCAGGGAGGCCATGTTGGTGTTGTTGTTGTCGACGGTGACGCCCTGGTGGCGCGCGCCGTTGACATTGCAGCTGGTGATCGCGAGGGTTCCCGACGTGTTGAGGAGGTGGAAACCGTCGTCGTTCGTGGCGCTGCCGGCCGCGTCGGTCAAGGTGGTGTTGGCAATCGTCAGATTGTTGGCGCCGGTCGAGGAGATGCCGTGGGTCCCGGGATTCTGGATGGACATCCACGAGAAGCTGGCATTGGCCGAGCCGGTGATCAGGATGCCTTCGGCGGTGGTCTTCTGAATCGTGCCACCCGTTGCGGCGCTGCCGGTACCTGCGATCGTAAGGGTCCCGGAGGTGCCCGTATTGTTGAGCACGATGCCGTTGGTCGGGCCGGACGCCGCCGTTCCCGCCGTCACGCTCTTGAACTTCAGCCCACCCGCGCCGATCGTGGTGTTCGCCACGTTGAGGGCGACGCCGGTGGTGGTCGTCAGGGTGCTGCTGGTGTCCGTCGTGGTCACCGTGCCGCCGCCGGTGGCGGTGAAGGCCGCGTTGGCGCCGGTCGAAAGGTTGAGAGTCCCGGTGAAGCTGATCGTGCCGCCGGTGTTGCTGGTCAGCGAGATGCCGCTGCCGGCGCCCGCGTTGTCGGTGATCGCGCCGGAGAAGGTGACCGTGCCGCTGGTCCGGTTGGCGACGCTCACGTCGAGCCCCGAGGTGCCGAAGATCGGACCGCCGAAGCTGACGTCGCCGTTGCCGCCGTCGACGACGAAGGCAGTGCCGGAGCCGCCCACCGGGTCGGCGACCTGGCCGCTGGAGGCCGACAGCGTGGTGCCGCCGACGCCGCCGAAGGCGTTGACCAGCGAGACGCCGGTGGTCGTCGAGTTGGTGCTGCGCAGGAAGCTGAGCTGCGGCAGGTTGATCGACGCGTTGCTGACGTCGATCGCCGGGCCGCCGTTGGAGTCGATGGTGCCGACGCCGGAGCCGACCGCGAGGCGGAAGCCGGTGCCGCTGGCGGCGTTGAGGGCGCCCGTGCTGGACACCTTCAGGCCGGTGCCCGCGCTGTCGTAGATGTCGAGGTCGGTGAACGAGACGTCGCCGGTCACGTTGGTCAGCGACACGCCCGCCGCGCCCATCGGCGTGGCCGAGGAGCCGATCGACGTCGTGCCGCCGGAGACGGTGTTGATCGGGTTGCCCGGAGTGGCGTCGAAGATGGCGCTGTCGACGACGATGCCGCTTCCCGGACCGGTGAGGACGTTGTTGGCGAGGTCGGTGATGGTCAGCGTGCCGGCCGTCTTCAGCAGGTTCATGCCCCGCACGTTGCCCGCGATGTTGTTGTTCGAGATCGCCACGGTCACCCCGCCGGCGCCGGTGCCGCCGGCCGCCACGTGGATGCCGTCGATGCCGGGCTGGCGGATGATGTTGTCGGTGATGACGATGCCGCCGCTGTTGGCGGCGTTGGTGGTGAGGTCGATGGCGTCCTGGGTGCCGCTGACGCTCACGCCCCGGACCTCGACGCCGCCGATGTTGGTCGCCGAGATGCCGTCGCTGTTGGCGGCGGTGTTGTCGATCACCGGCCGGTTGGCGGTGTTGGCCGCCACCAGCGTCGGGTTGGTCACGCCGTTGATGGTGTTGGCGATGGTCAGGCCATAGGCCTCGCCGTAGAGCTTCTGGTTGGCCTTGAGGACGAAGCCCGCCGTCTGGCCGGTGTTGGTCAGGTCACCGCCGTAGACGAAGACGTAGTCGCCGGCCAGCGAGGCCGTCTGCGCCGCCGCCAGGGTCTTGAACGGATCGTTGGAGCGCCCCTGGCCGCCGGCCGCGGCGTTGTTCTTCACGTACCAGACGCGGCTATTGAGGTTGATCGTCACCGTGCGGGTGACGGTCGCGGCGCCGTCGGTCACCTGATAGCTGAAGCTGTCCGAAGCCGCCGTGTCGCCGGCCTTCGGCGTGTAGATGAACTCGCCGTTGGTGGTGATCGTCACCGTGCCGCCGTTGGTGGTGGCGCCGCCGTTGACCGCCACCGCCGACAGCGTGCTCGGGCCGTCGGTGTCGGTGAAGTTCGCCACCAGGTTGCCGGTGACGAAGATCGACGGCGTCGAGAGGATGGAGGAGGCCGCCGCGAACTGGAGCTGGGTGTTGCCGACGGTGTCGAAGGTCTCCTTCGGCGAGGCCACCAGCGACGGCGGGATGTTGACGTGGGTGACCATGATCGTGAAGGTGTGAATGCTCGAGGTGTCCACGCCGCCGTTGGCCGTGCCGCCGTTGTCCTTGAGCACCAGCATGATGGTCGAGCTGTGGGTGCCCGTCGGCACGATCGCCGGGGTGTAGGTCAGCACGCCGGTCGACGAGACCGAGGGCGGCGTCGCGAAGATCGTCGGATCGGAGTCGCCGGTGACCATGAAGGTCAGCGTCTGGCCCGACTCGTCCGCCGGGCCGGCCGAGATCGCGGTCGCCCAGGGGCTGACCGTGATCGCGCCGACGTTGTCGTTGACGTTCTGGTCCGGGCCCTGGTTGAACGACGGCGCGTCGTTGACCGCCGTCACGGTGATCACGAAGGACTGCGAAGCCGAGGTGTCCGTGCCGCCGTTGGCCGTGCCGCCGTTGTCCTGCAGCGTCAGGGTGATCGTCGCCGTGCCGTTGGCGTTGGCCAACGGGGTGAAGGTCAGCACGCCGGTCGGCGACACCGCGGGGGCCGCCGAGAACAGGGCCGCGTTGGTGTCACCGGTGATGTTGAAGTGCACCGTCTGGCCCGACTCGCTGGCCGGACCGGGCGAGATGGCGGTGGCCCAGGCCATCGACTGCGGCCCGGCGTCCTCCAGCACCGTCACGTCCGGACCCTTGGTGAAGCTCGGCGCCTGGTTGACCTGCGTCAGGGTGATGGTGAAGGACTGCGGCGCCGAGGTGTCCACGCCGCCGTTGGCCGTGCCGCCGTTGTCCATCAGCACCAGGGTGATCGTCGCCGTGCCGAATACGCCCGGCGCCGGCGTGTAGGTCAGCACGCCCGTCGGCGACACCGCCGGACCGGCCGAGAAGAGGGTCGGGTTGGTGTCGCCCGTGATGTTGAAGGCCACCGTCTGGCCCGACTCACTGGCCGGACCGGGCGAGATCGCCGTCGCCCATGGGCTCACCGTCTGGGCGCCGGAGTTCTCAAGCGTTGTCTGGTCGGTACCCTTGGTGAACGAGGGCGCCTGGTTGACCAGGCTGACGCTGATCACGAAGGTCTGCGCCGCCGAGGTATCCACGCCGCCGTTGGCCGTGCCGCCGTTGTCCTTCGCCACCAGGGTGATGGTCGCCGTGCCGAAGGCGTTGGTCGCCGGGGTGAAGGTCAGCACGCCCGTCGACGACACCGCCGGCGCCACCGCGAACAGGGCCGCGTTGGTGTTGCCCGTCACCATGAAGGTCACCGTCTGCGTCGACTCGTTCGCCGGGCCGGCCGAGATCGCCGTCGCCCACGGATTCACCGTCTGAGCGCCGGAGTTCTCGAGCACCGTCTGGTCGGGGCCCTTGGTGAAGCTCGGCGCGTCGTTGACCGCCGTCACGGTGATGTTGAACGTCTGCGGCGCGGAGGTGTCGACGCCGCCGTTGGCCGTGCCGCCGTTGTCCTTCGCCACCAGGGTGATCGCCGCCGTGCCGTTGGCGTTCGCCGCCGGCGTGTAGGTCAGCACGCCCGTCGCCGACACCGCCGGCGCCGTCGAGAACAGCGCCGCGTTGGTGTCGCCCGTCACCATGAAGGAGACCGTCTGCGTCCCTTCGCCCGGTCCCGCCGAGATGCCGGTCGCCCACGGGTTCACCGTCTGCGGACCGGCGTCCTCGAGCACCGTCTGGTCGGCGCCCTTGGTGAAGCTCGGCGGCTGGTTGACGTTGGTGACGTTGATCACGAACGTCTGCGTCGCCGAGGTGTCCACGCCGCCGTTCGCCGTGCCGCCGTTGTCCTTCAGGTCGATGGTGATCGTCGCCGTGCCGAAGGTGTTGGTGGCCGGCGTGTAGGTCAGCACGCCGGAGGACGACACCGCCGGACCGGCCGAGAACAGGGCCGCGTTGGTGTTGCCCGTCACCTGGAAGGTCAGCGTCTGCCCCGACTCGTCCGGCGGGCCGGCCGAGATCGCCGTCGCCCAGGGGGAGACCGTCTGCGGGCCGGCGTTCTCGAGCACCGTCTGGTCCGCGCCCTTGGTGAAGCTCGGCACGTCGTTGACCGCAGTGACATTGATCACGAACGTCTGCGGCGCCGAGGTGTCGACGCCGCCGTTGGCCGTGCCGCCGTTGTCCTTCGCCACCAGGGTGATCGTCGCCGTGCCGTTGGCGTTGGCCGCCGCCGTGAAGGTCAGGACGCCCGTCGGCGAGACCGCCGGCGCCGTCGAGAACAGCGCCGCGTTGGTGTCGCCCGTCACCATGAAGGTCACGGTCTGCGTCCCTTCACCCGGCCCCGGCGAAATGGCGGTCGCCCAGGGGCTGATGGTCTGCGGCCCCGCGTCCTCCAGCACCGTCACGTCCGGCCCCTTGGTGAAGCTCGGCGGCTGGTTGACGTTGGTGACGTTGATCACGAAGGTCTGCGCCGCCGAGGTGTCGACGCCGCCGTTGGCCGTGCCGCCGTTGTCCTTGAGCACCAGCGTGATCGTCGCCGTGCCGAAGGTGTTGGTCGCCGGCGTGTAGGTCAGCACGCCGGTGGACGACACCGCCGGACCGGCCGCGAACAGGGCCGCGTTGGTGTTGGCCGTCACCTGGAAGGTCAGCGTCTGCGTCGACTCGTCGGGCGGGCCCGCCGAGACCGCCGTCGCCCACGGGTTCACCGTCTGCGGGCCGGCGTTCTCCAGCACCGTCTGGTCCGCGCCCTTGGTGAAGCTCGGCGCGTCGTTGACCGCCGTCACGGTGATCACGAAGGTCTGCGTCGGCGAGGTGTCGACGCCGCCGTTGGCCGTGCCGCCGTCATCCTTGAGATCGATGGTGATCGTCGCCGTGCCGTTGGCGTTCGCCGCCGGCGTGTAGGTCAGGGTGCCCGTCGGGGAGATCGCCGGCGGCGCCGAGAAGAGCGCCGCGTTGGTGTCGTTCGTCACCTGGAAGGTCACCGTCTGGCCCGACTCGTTGGTGCCCGCCGAGATCGCCGTCGCCCAGTTGGGGACGGTCTGCGCGCCGGCGTCCTCGAGGACGGTCTGGTCCGCGCCCTTGGTGAAGCTCGGCGCGTGGTTGATGTTGGTGACGTTGATCACGAAGGTCTGGGTGGCCGAGGTGTCCACGCCGCCGTTCGCCGTGCCGCCGTTGTCCTGCAGATCGATGGTGAGGGTCGCGGTGCCGAACTGGTCGGTCGCCGGCGTGTAGGTCAGCACGCCCGTGGAGGAGATCGCCGGGGCGACCGAGAAGAGGGCCGAGTTGGTGTTGGCGGTGACGTTGAAGGTCACCGTCTGCCCCGACTCGTCCGCCGGGCCGGGCGAGATCGCCGTCGCCCAGGGGTTGACCGTCTGCGCGCCGGCGTTCTCCAGCACCGTCTGATCAGGGCCCTTGGTGAAGCTCGGCGCGTCGTTGACCGGCGTCACGTTGATCACGAAGGTCTGCGGCGCCGAGGTGTCGACGCCGCCGTTGGCGGTGCCGCCGTCGTCCTTCGCCACCAGGGTGATCGTCGCCATGCCGTTGGCGTCGGGCGCCGGCGTGTAGGTCAGCGTGCCCGTGGCGTCGACCGCCGGAGCGGTCGAGAAGAGGGCCGCGTTGGTGTCGTTCGTCACCTGGAAGCTCACCGTCTGGCTCGACTCGTTCGCCGGGCCCGGCGAGATCGCCGTCGCCCAGTTGGTCACCGTCTGCGGTCCGGCATCCTCGAGCACCGTCTGGTCCGCGCCCTTGGTGAAGCTCGGCGCGTGGTTGACCAGGGTGATGGTGATCGTCACCGTGGCGTTCGAGGTGCCCGAGGAGTTGGTCACCGTGTAGGTGAAGCTGTCGCTGCCCACGATCCCGGCCGGCGGGGTGTAGACGAAGGCGCCGGTGGTCTGCAGGGTCACCGAGCCCCCCTGGGCGGTCGCCGCGCCGGTCTGCGCCGTGGCCATCAGGTTGTCGCCGGTGTCGTTCGCCAGCACGCCCGGTGCCGGCACGCTGAGCTGCGTGTCCTCGAGCGTGGTGTAGGCGTCGTCGACGCCGGTCGGCAGGGTCTCGAAGAGGGCGTCGATGCGCAGGTAGAGGGTGTTGGTCTGCAGCGCGGCGAACGCCTTCACGATGTTGGCGTTGGGCAGCGCCCCGTCGTTCGGGTCGTCGATGGCGATGGTGGCGGCCACCCCGGGCCAATCCGAGGGGTTGCCGTCGACCACCAGCCCGGCCGCCCAGGCGATGCCGCCGCTCAGCGCCAGCACCAGCAGCAGCAGCGCGGCGCGGCGGTGGCCGCGGCGGCGGATCATCAGGCAGGCGCTGCCGGTGAGCAGGAGCGCCAGCAGCAGCAGGCCCCAGCTGCCCAGCGCCGGGACGTCGGGGATGAGCTGCACGACGATCGGCGCGCCGCCCGAAGTGCCGTTGAGGGTCAGCAGCTGATCCGTGGGGTCGCTGCCGGCGTTGAAGATCGAGGTGTAGCCGATCCGGACCTGCTTGCCCGCGCCCGTCCCGGCCAGCGCGAGGGAGGTCTCGATGACGTCCGAGGGGGTGGTGCCGACAAGGGTGCCGAGCCCCTGCCCGATCGCCGCCGCCGGCGCCGTGCCGGCGACGAACAGGTGCGTCGAGGTGTTGCAGACGAGCCGCGTCACGCCCGCGATCGAGCGCGTGGCGCCGACGTTGACGGTGACGTCCAGGATCTCCTCCGCCGTGGTGAAGTCGGCGGACAGGGTCGGCAGCAGGGGGCAGCCGGTCGCCTGATTGTTGTCGAGATCCAGATAGATCTTGAAATCGGAGGTGGCCGCCGCCGACGCCGCGGACGCGAATCCGACGGTCAGCAGCAGCAGGGCGAAAGCGATCCTGACTCTGGTGGCGAGCATGAATTTCATCGGAGATCTCCTCGACAGGAACGGCAGACGCCTACCCTCCCCCGGCGCGGGGATGGATCGGGACAGGCGATCAGATGGGCAGTTGCACGCGGCATCGATGCGCTACCTATGCTTAGGCTTGCCCTTGGGACCCGGCACAACTGAGACGATCCGCCTTTCGGACGGCAGAGGAAGACTCCGGGAACCTCGGCAAAGACCTGAGCTTCGGTGGACCGGGTTAAGGTACCACAAGGCGGCCTCCGCTGTGGAATTCGGGGGCCAATTCATCGTCATTTCACATGCGTAAATCATAGGAAGAACGAAGCCTCCCCGGTCTGGTATGCTCGCCGAGCACGCCCCCGGCCGTCCCATGACCTAAGCGTCCGTGCCCTGCCGCTTTGGACTCCCTGCTCGCCACCAAGCTCCACATCCCGGCCCCGCGCCCCAACCGGGTGCCGCGGCCGCGGCTGACGGCGCGCCTGGAGGCCGGCACGGCGGGTCCCCTGACGCTGCTCTCGGCGCCGGCCGGCTTCGGCAAGTCGACGCTGCTCTCGGAGTGGATCCACCACGCGGGGAGACGGATCGCCTGGGTGTCGCTCGACGAGGGGGACGGCGATCCCGTCCGCTTCCTCGGCTACGCGGTGGCGGCGCTGCAGAAGCTCCACCCCGGGCTCGGCGAGGACGCACTCACTCTCCTGCGCCACGCCCGGAGCCCGACGGCGGCGGAGCTGGAGCCGATCCTCACCGCGCTGCTCAACGAGATCGACGCCCTGGCGGAGGATCTCGTGCTGGTGCTCGACGACTACCACGCCGTGGAGAGCGCGGCGGTCCAGGAAGCGGTGCAGTACCTGCTCGACCGCCTGCCGCCGCGCCTGCACCTGGTGCTCGCCACCCGCGTCGATCCGCCCCTCCACCTCTCGCGGCTGCGCGCCCGCGGCCAGCTCGCCGAGCTGCGCGCCCGCGACCTCCGCTTCACCGCGCAGGAGGCGGCCGACTTCCTCAACCAGGCGATGGGCCTGGCGCTCTCGACCGCCGACGTCGAGGCACTGGAGGAGCGCACCGAAGGGTGGGCGGTGGGGCTCCAGATGGCCGCCCTGTCGCTCACCGGACGGCGGGACGTGCACGGGTTCATCGCGCAGTTCACCGGCAGCCACCGCTTCGTCCTCGACTACCTGACCGACGAGGTGCTCTGCCGCCAGCCGGAGGCGGTGCGCGACTTCCTGCTGCGCACCTCGATCCTCACCCGCCTCTCGGCGCCGCTCTGCGACGCGGTGACCGGGCGCGCCGACGGCCAGTCGATCCTGGAGGCGCTCGACGGCGCCAACCTGTTCCTGATCCCCCTCGACGACACCCGGACCTGGTACCGCTATCACCACCTCTTCGGCACCCTGCTCTGCCATCAGCTGGAGCGGCGGGAAGGGAAGGCCGGCCTGGCGGCGCTCCATGAACGGGCCGGCGACTGGTACGCCGCCAACGGCCACCCCGAGGACGCGCTGGAGCACGCGCTGGCCGCCGGCGCCCTCGACCGCGCCACCGACCTGATCTCCCAGCAGGCCCGGCCGCGCCTGATGCAGGCGGACGCCGGCACGGTGCTCCGCTGGATCCGCTCGCTCCCCGCCGAATGGCTCGACCGCCGGCCGTCGCTGCGCCTCACCTACGCCTGGGCGCTGGTCAGCCAGCTCGAGCTGCGGGCCGCCGAGGAGCAGGTCCGCGCCGCCGAGCGCGCTCAAGGCTCCGACCCAGAGCTCCGCCTGGAACGGAGTATCGCGATCCTCCGCGGGCTGCTCACCCGCACCGCCAATCGCCCCCGCGAGGCGATCGAGCTCTACCGGCGCGTGCTCCAGCGCTGGCCGGAGGAGGACGATTTCCTCCACGGCCTGGTCTTCCTGGAGCTCGCCATGGCGCATCTGATGATCGACGAGCTGCCGGCGGCGGAGCTGTGCCTGGAGGAGTCCCGCGCCGCCAGCCTCCGGGCCGGCAACACGTTCGGCGTGCTGAGCTGCGAGTGGAACCTCGCCGAGATCCGGATCGCCGAGGGGCGGCTGCACGAGGCCTTCGACCTCGCCCGCCAGTCGCTGCGCGTGGCCGAGGAGGCGGGACCCCAGGCGCCCGGCGCGGCGATGGCGCACGGCATCCTGGCCGAGATCCGGCGCGAGTGGAACGATCTCCCGGAGGCCGTCGAGCGGGCCGGCCGGTCGTGGGAGCTGGGGAAGAAGGGGCAGATCGCCAACGGTCTCCTGGTGGGGAGCTTCGCCATGGCCCAGGTGCTGCAGTCGATGGCGGATTTCCCGGGCGCGCTCGCGGCGCTCGACCGCGGCGAGGAGATCATGCGGCGGGCCGGCCAGCCGAGCTTCCTGGAGGTCATCCACGCCCTGCGGGCCGGCATCCAGCTCGACCGCGGCCGGATCGAAGGGGACCCCGAGGCGCTGGAGGCCGCCACCCGCTGGGCTCGCGCCGCGGGCCTGCTGGAGGGTTGGAGAGAGGACCTCGCGGAGAGCTTCCCAGGCCTCCACCGCCGCGACTTCCCGTTCCTGATCGCCGCCCGTCTCCTGCTCGTCCGCGGCGAGGCCGGATCGGCGCTCGAGCTGCTGCACGGCCTGCTCGAGCGGGCCGAGCGCGGCGGCCGGGTCCACTCGACGATCGAGATCCTGTCCCTGGAGGCGCTGGCCCATGCCAGCCGGGGGGACGCGGAGAGCGCCCTGGCTCCCTTGCGGAAGGCCTTGCGCCTGGCCGAGCCCGGAGGGTTCGTGCGGACGTTCGTGGACGCCGGGCCGGAGCTCGGCCCTCTGATCCGGCAGGCGGCGCCGGGCGTGGTCTCGCCCGCCTACGCCCGCCGGCTCGCCGAGGCGTTCGGGCCGGACGAGGCGGCGGCCGTCCTCTCGCCCACCGCCACGACGCCGGTCCTGGAGCTCCCCGAGCCGCTCTCCGAGCGCGAGGTCGAGGTGCTCCGCCTGATCGCCACCGGCCTCTCGAATGCCGACGCCGGCCGCAAGCTCTTCATCGCGCCCAGCACGGTGAAGAAGCACCTGGAGAACATCTACGCCAAGCTGGGCACCCGCAACCGGACCCAGGCGATCGCCCGGGCCCGGGAGGGCGGGGTGTTGTAGGCAGGTGTTGTAGGGCAACCTCCCAGCCAAAATCCCGGGAGGGGGATCGCCCTGAAAGGGCGGGCTTTGAAAAGCCTGGGGTTTCAACCCCAGGCGCGCCGGTCGGCGAGACCGATGGGCATGGCAGATCCGCCGGGAGAGAGGCTCGTAGGGGCGCAGCATGCTGCGCCCTCGACGTTGCCGTGACGGAAAAAGGGCGCAGCATGCTGCGCCCCTACAGATTCGACTTTCCCTCTTCTCCTGATAAGGATCGGAGGAGGAGGAGGAGGAGGAGAGACGAGAAGAACGTCGAGGCCTGCCACCGCCTGGGGTTGAAACCCCAGGCTGATCAGAGCCCGCCCCTCCAGGGCGGTCCCCCTCCCCTCGAAAAAGGCTGGGACGAGGGCTACTTTACCTCCTGCGCCGCGCCGCTCTTGATGGCGCGGTCGATCAGGTCGTGCATCTCCTTCTCGGCCTTGCGGCCCAGCTCCTCCTGCTGCTCGCCGAGCTTCTCCTGCTGTTGGCCGAGCTCCTCCTGCTGCTTGCCGAGGGCTTCCTGCTGGCGGCCGAGGTCCTCCATCTTCGCCTCCAGCTCCTTTTCGCGCTTGTCGAGGCTGCGGGTGTCGGCGTCGTCGCCACGGCGTCCCCGTTCGGCGGCGAGAGAGCCCTGCTCGGCGCCGATCGCGCCCTGCCGGGATCCCAGCTCGCCCTGCTGGGCACCCAGCTTGCCCTGACGCTCGCCCAGCGCGCCCTGGCGGGCTCCCAGCTCTCCCTGCGCCTTCGAGAGGTCCTTGACCTTCTGCAGCAGGGCGGCGTCGCGGACGACATATTCCTTGCCGCCGTGGCGGAACCAGAGGAGATCGCTCTTCGGGTCGCTGCGCAGCCGCTTGACCCGCTGAATGTCGTCGGTCGAGCCGCTCATCGTCACCGAGTCCGAGCCGCCGTAGAGGAACACGTAGTCGTCGCCGTCGCCGCCGGAGCGGTAGGAGTAGTACCCGTGATGCCGGGGGGGAGTGGGCGGCGTGGGAGGCACGGGAGGAACCGGCGGCGGTGGCGGCGGAGCGTATTGCGCCGCTCCTTCCGCCCGCGGCGCGGGAGTGGCCGTCGAGGTCCAGGCCATCCGGGCCGCCGGCCGTGGCGCGGCGCCGGGGGTCGGCGTGGCGAGCTGGACGGCGCGCGGCGCGAGGGCCGGCAAAGACGGCATCGGCGGCAAAGGCGGCATCGGCGTCGGCGCTACGACCGCGAGAGGGGCGCGGAGGGCTCTGGCCGGTCCGAGCGGCGGCAGAGCGCGCGGGGCGACGGGAGCGACCGCGTCTCCCTCGCCGGTGGAAACGCCTTCGCCGACGCTTTCGGTGTCGTCCGGAGCTTCGGCCACGATGGCCTCGGGGGCCGGCGTCGGCTCCGCCGGAGCCTCCGCCTCGGGAGCTTCCGCGATCTCGGCGACAGGGGTTGCGGCGGGCGCTTTCGAGGCGCCTTCCTGCGCCACGATGCGGAGCGGAATGAGACCGGCGAGCACCGCCACGCCGGCCAGCCACCACCAAGCGGATACCCGGCGCTTGCCGCCGGACTTATTTTCTGAGCTCTGAAGCATCTTAAGTCTCCTTTTCAGGGTCTGCAAGGAGGGCGAGGCACCCGCGGCGGCGAGACCGGTCTCTCGCGGGGCCACACCCCACCGGAGGAGCAGGCGCCCATAGTCCTGGGGCGCCGACCCCAGGATTCTGAGCACCTCCGCGTCGCACGCAGCCTCGCGGGCGATCGCGTATTCACGGGCGGCGAGCGCCGCCAGCGGATGAAAGAAGAAGAGGCGGTGCGCCAGCGCCGGCACCCATCCGAGCCACAGGTCCTTGCGGCGCAGATGCACCAGCTCGTGGCAGAGCATCATCGAGACCTCCGCCGGCGTCAGCCGGTCGAGGCCCGCGCGAGGGATCAGCACCACCGGCTGCGCCAGACCGGTCACCTGCGGCGTCCGCACCTCGGCGGACCCCCGCAGCTCGGGAGCGCGGCGCAGCCCCAGCCGCGCGCAGATCCCGGCGAACGCCGTCCGCACCCACCCCTCGCGGATCGGCTCCGCGAGGCGCACGATCCGCCGCGTGCTCCGCAGCTCGCGCAAAGCCCGCACGGCGAGCACCAGTAACCCCACTATCCAGAGGCCGATCAGCGCCACGGTCGCGGTCTCCTGAAGCGACCTCTTGTTCCCCTCTCCCTGTGAGGGAGGGGGGACGGGGAAGGGAGAGGGGCCAGGGGTGAGGGTCCGGGCGGGGGCGACACTCTGCACAAAGGAAGGCTGCGCGCTCGGGGCCGCCGCCGGCAGCACCGCCAGCCGCACCGCGGGGAGCGGAACGAGCCCCAGGAGCAATTTCAGGCACGCCGCCCACCAGAGCGCGCAGCGCAGCGCGGCGGGCAGGCGCGGGAACAGGCGGCAGACGGCCCAGACGGCGGCGACAAAAAGCGCGCCCTCGATGGCGGCGCGCGCCAGCGTCCCGGCGATCCCCAGGACGCTCACGCCTCCTCCTTCCGCTTCGACTGGAGCTTCGCCACCAGCTCCTCGAGCTCGGCGAGGTCGGCGTCCGAGACCTCGGCGTCCTCGGTCAGATAGGTCACGAAGGGGGAGACGGAGCCGCCGAGCGTGCGCTCGACGAACGACTTCACCACGTCGCGCAGCACCTCGCCGGCCGGCGCCGGGGAGAAATATTGATAGATCCCGTCCACCTGCCGGCGGTCGAGATGCGCCTTCTGCCGCAGCCGCTCCATCATCGTCAGCACCGTCGACCGGGCCAGCCCGCGCGGCGCGCCGAACCCCTCCGCCGCCTGCCCTACCGTGGCCGCCCCCTGCTCCTCCACATACTGGAGGAGCGCCAGCTCCTGGTCTCCGATCGATTTGGGTCTCATGCGCTCTGTTCTCCTCGGGTGACGGCCTCGTGCGGCGTCGTGCCTACATCTGTCGCCATGATAGGCGTGACGACATCTGTCGTCAAGGGTTTTACGGCGGGGAAACGAAAAAGTTTGGCGGCGATCAAACTCTCGGCGGCCTCGCCCGTATCTCTGCCGCAAGGAGACGCCATCCATGAATCGAAACGTTCAACTCTTCTGCTTCCTGCTAGCCAGCTCGCTGTCGAGCGCACTTCTCGCTGCGGAGGCGCCCGGAAAGCAGCCCGTCGCGCTGCCCGTGGATTTCACCGAAAACCGCTTCTTCGTCATCCCGGTCACCGCCAAGGGAGAGAAGCTCCGGCTTTACACCGACTCCGGCGGCGGACTGTTCCTCCTCGCCGCGCCGGTGAAGCGGCTGGGCCTGCCGACGAAGAGCGTGGAGGAGGATGGGCAGAAGATGGAGACCGTCGCGCTCCCGGCGTTCCGGCCGGAGGCGTCGATCCCCTCGCCGCTCGACAACGAGGGGCGTCTCCCTGTCTTCTCCGAGGGCCAGATGAAGGGTGGCCTCCCCGAGGCGATGGACGGTATCCTCGGCCAGGACTGGCTCGCCGGCCGCGTCTGGACCTGGGATTACCCCGGACGGCGCCTCCTCTGGCTGCCGGAGGGCGGTCTGCCGGCGGTCGACCCGAGCCATCGCGTGACCCTCGGTTTCCAGACCGACAAGACGGGTAAGCGCAGCGCGAGCTTCCCCCGCATTCAGGCCACCATCGACGGCGAGACGCTCGACCTGCTGCTCGACACCGGGGCCACGGTGGCGCTCAGTCCCGAGGCGCTCGCCCAGCTGGCGGATCACGGGCCCAAGATGCGCGGCACCAGCTTCATCGCCGCCGTCCATTTCGACGCCTGGCATCGGACACACCCGGACTGGCGGGTGATCGAGAAGGCCGATCTGACCGTCAAGGGGGAGCCGATGATCGAGGTGCCGGCGGTGACGGTCGCGGGCTACACGGTCGGTCCGGTCTGGTTCACCCGCCGGCCCGATTCCAACTTCCACCAGTTCATGTCGCAGTACATGGATCGCCAGGTGGAAGGAGCGCTCGGTGGCTCGGCGCTCCGGTTCTTCCGGGTGACGGTGGACTACCCGCGCGCCATCGCGGTCTTCGAGCGTCCCTGAGAGGGTGATGGCGGGCCGAGGACCGCGACCCACCGATCGGCCCCCGGCTCGCTGGCCGCGCTATGTTCGCCTCTCACCTAGACTTCGGTTGACCCAGTGGTTTTCTTGAGCCCGCGATATCATCCCCGACTCCATGCCGACACGCGGTCCCCAAAAGCCATCCCGGTTTGACTCCATCCCTGCCGGCGCCAGCTTCGAGGACGACGTCCAGCTCGACGAGCTGCGGCAGCCGTGGAGCCTGACGTTCGGCGAGTTTCTGCGGATGGTTCGGGAACGGTACGGGGTCACAGAGCACCGCGACGCTCAGGTCGGTCACTACCTGCGGAGCTTGGAGGGCTGGACAAGCCCACTCCCAGAAGGAATCGCCTCGGAGGATCAGCTCGATCAAGGGCAAACTGCCATGCTTTGCTTGACGCTGGGGCTTCCCGGGATCGATTTCGGACTATCGGAGGATTAGGCAGCCCGCAGCTCGATGGTGGCCGAGTCCGCGGGCTCGGCGTGAATCACAACCTCCAAGCGCTCGCCATTTCCGCTGTTGTAGCGCTCCCAATAGGACTTGGGGGACTTCGGTAGGCGGCCGAAAGGATCTGCCCGACCCTCCCTGGCGGCCATCTCAATGTGGAAGCGCACCATCCGCTCCAAATCAGCGATGAGCGCTTCCCGCGTCCGGGCCTGGGATCCAATGGCGTGCTCCAGGCAGCCGCCGACCCACCACTCGCCGCTCTGGAAGACCACGGCGCGAAGACGGATCTCCCCCGCAGGCTGGGCGTCGTCTTGAGGTTGGACCTGCTGAAGTAGGGGCGCCATGACAAGGTCAAGAATAACCCAAGCGTGCCAGCTATGCGAGCACGCCCTGGGTCCAGTGGCTTGACCCACGGGTCAAGGACCGCGCCCCACGGGTCAAGGACCGCGACCCACGGGTCAAGAACCGCGACCCACGGGTCAAGGACCGCGACCCACGGGGCAAGAACCGCGACCCACGGGCCAAGAACCGCGACCCACGGGCCAAGAACCGCGACCCACGGGGCAAGAACCGCGACCCACGGGTCAAGAACCGCGACCCACGGGTCGAAAGAGCTGGCTTTTCTACATCCGCTCGACGAGCCGGCGGACCGCCCGGAGATCCTCCTCCAGCATGCGGTCCCGCAGCATGGTCGGCGCCGCCTCGCGGACCTGGAGGTAGAGGCGGCGCGTCCCCTCGCCGAGATCGGCCGCGATCTCCGGGCGCCGCTCGGGCGCCGTGCGCGCGGCGAACTCGTCGGCCTCGCGGTCGGCCTGGGACCAGTCGGAGGACGAGCCCTTGCGCGAGGCCACGGGATCGACGTCCATCGCCACCCGCCACTCGACGGCCTGC
>DATBAW010000343.1:0-13542 GCA_036271335.1 Thermoanaerobaculia bacterium | reverse complement strand
GGCCAGTACGCTCTCCTCTGCGCCCGCGAGCGCGCCGGGCAGGGAGAGGACGTGGTCCTCGCCGGCCTCTCCTCGGCGGCCGACTCGACGGAGGAGGAGCGGCCGGGGGGTGGACGCCTGCGGATCGTCCGCCGCCGGGCGCAGGTCTACGACCGCGCGAACTTCCCGGCTCGGGCGCTGTGGACGGCGCGCACCGGTCTCGGGCTGGTCTGGCGACTGCGGCGGGAGCTTCGCGCCGCGGACGAGATCCTGTTCACCGGCAGCCCCCCGTTCATGATCCAGCTCCTCGTCCCGCTCAATCTCCTGCTCGGCAAGCGGCTCACCTACCGCATCACCGACTTCCACCCCGAGTGTCTGATCGCCGAGCTCGGGGAGCGCACACCGGCGGCGCTCCGGCTCTTCCTGCGCTGGACGCTGGCGCTGAGACGGCGGGTGGACCGCTTCGAGGTGCTGGGGGAGGATCAGCGGCAGCGCCTGCTCGCGATCGGCATCCCCCCGGGGCGGATCGAGCTCAGGCGCGACTCATCGCCGGTCGAGATTCCGCCCGGCACCCCACCGCTCGCGCGGCCCGCGGAGTTGGCGGGGCATACGATCCTGCTCTATTCCGGCAACTTTGGCGTCGCCCACGACCACGAGACGTTCATCGAAGGGTACCGTCGCCATCACCGCGAAGGGGCACGCCAGGGGGGCCGGCGGGTGGCGCTCTGGCTCAACGCCACCGGCGGCAAGGCGGACCGGGTGGAGGAGATCCTGCGGCGGGAAGGGCTGCCGGTCCACCGCAGCCGGCCCGTGCCGCTGGAGCAGCTGCCGAGCCTGCTGGTCACGCCGGACGCCCATCTGATCACCCTGCGCGACGCCTTCGTCGGTTATGTGCTCCCCTCGAAGGTCTATGGCTGCATCCGCTCCGGCCGCGGCATCCTCTATGTCGGCAGTCCGGCCTCGGACGTCCACCGCCTCTGCGAGCAAGGGGTGGCGCCCGGCCACTACTGGCGGGCGGACGCGAACGATCCGGCGGCGGTGGCCCGGGCGCTCGCGGAGATCGCGGCATGAGCGCCGCGGGAAAGGCCCGGCGCCTCGCCGCCGCTCTCCTTCCAGAGACACCGCTCACCGCTCTGCGGACCCTCTGGCACCGCGCGCAGGTGCTGGACCCCCGCCGCCTCTACAAGCGGCGCCGGTTCCAGCGGCTCAACCGGACGGCGGCGGCGGACGAGATCGTCCTCCGTCCGGGCCTGCGCCTCGCCGTCGACCCACAGGCCCGCGAGCCCTTTGAGTGGTTCTGCTTCCGCTCGCCGGAGATGGTCGCCGAGCTCGACGCCTTCCTGGCGCGCGCCGCGGACCGCCACCGCTTCCTCGACGTGGGAGCCTGCCATGGTCTCTTCTCGCTGGCCTTTACACAGGGCCGACCCGGCGCTGAGGCGGTGGCCGTGGAGCCCTCCCCCCTCGCCTGGACCGTTCTCGAGTCCAACCTCCGGCGGAACGCCGGCGCCCGCGTGACTCCCCTCCAGGCCGCCGTCGGCGCCGCCCCCGGCAGGCTCACCATGCGCTATTCGTGGCACCACCTCGAAGCCTCGCCGGAGGCGGCCGGAGATCCGGCGGCGGTCGAGATCCCCCTGAGCACGGTCGACCTGTTGTGCGCGGAGCTCGGCTTCCGGCCGGACGTGATGAAGGTGGATGTCGAGGGCTACGAGCTCGCCGTGCTGCGAGGAGCCCGCGGGATCCTCGAGGGGAGCCGCCCACTCCTGTTCCTGGAGATTCATCCGGCCCGCATCGTCGAGTTGGGTGGATCGCTCCAGGAGCTGACGGACCTCCTGTCGGAGCTCGGCTATCGCATCTGTGGACTGGAGGGCTCCCCCGTCTCGCCGGCGAGGCTGGCGGCGATGGACGCCGTCTCCCGTTTCCTCTGCCGGCCCGTTTCTCCGCAGGAAAACCGTGAAAAGGCCGGCTTTCTGCGGTAGGATAAGCACGCTAAATAGCGATCAACAGTGAGTTTTGGCACGCACCTCAGAGGCCGCCGATCGCTTGGAGTCGCAGTATGGATGCAATCCTGCCGTACGCCGTCGGCGCCGCCGTCCTCGCCGCTCTCGCCACGAATCTGATGGTGCCGCCGGTCGCGCGCCTGGCCGTGGTGCTCCGCGCCATGGATCATCCGGGGGAGCGCAAGCTGCAGACCGGCGCCGTGCCTCGACTGGGGGGCCTCGCCATCGCCATCGGCCTCGCTCTCGGCGGCGGCCTCGCGGCCGTCTCCCTCTGGGGGCGGCTGGGGACCGTGGTCGGCCGCGGCGAGCTGCTCGCTCTCGGCTTCGGCACGCTGCTGGTCTTCCTGGTCGGCGTCGTCGATGACCTGGTGGGGGTGTCCGCCGCCAGGAAGCTCCTCTTCCAGCTGGTCGCGGCGTGGCCGCTCGTTCAGGCCGGCTGGGCCTTCGAGGTGCTCCGCCTGCCGCTCGTGGGCGAGGTGCACCTCGGACTGCTGGGATGGCCCGTCTCGCTGCTCTGGATCGTCGGCGTCACCAACGCGATCAACCTGATCGACGGTCTCGACGGTCTCGCCGGCGGCGTCGTCGCCATCATCTCGGTGAGCTTTCTCGGCTATGCCCTGCTGCAAGGGAATGCCGGCACGGTGATCCTGATGGCCGCCGTGGCCGGCTCCTGTCTGGGATTCCTGCGCCACAACTGGGAACCGGCACGGGTGTTCATGGGCGACTCCGGCGCCCTGACGCTGGGCTTCCTGCTCGCCGCGACGTCCGTGCACTCCTCGCTCAAGGCGCCGGCGGCGGTGGCGATCCTGGTGCCGATCCTCGCCCTCGGCGTACCGGTGATGGATACCCTGCTGGTGATGGCCGTCCGCTTCCTCGACCGTCCGAAGGGAGCGCTCACCGGCCGGTTCCTCCGCATGTTCCACGCCGATCGCAAGCACCTCCACCATCTCCTCGCCCATTTCGGCGCCAGGCGCTCGCGGATCGTGGCGCTGATCTACGGCGTCGTGCTCGCCTTCTGCGCCCTGGCGCTGCTGGTGGCCGCGACCGGCGAGACGACGCTGGGCATCGTGCTCGTGGTGCTGGAATTCTCGGTGATCCTCGCCATGCGCCAGATGGGCCTCGCGATGGAGGCCCGGAAGCTCGCGCGCCTGCAACGCGAGGAGATCAAGACCGAGGTGCTGGGGATCGCGCCGGAGCCGCGAGGGGGCGGCGTCCGGCGAATCTCCCGCTAAGGGTCGGCGGATAGGATTTTATGCACGAAAACAGCCGGGAGATTGCCGGCGGGAGGCTCGCCGGGTCCGGCAGGTCCTCCGCCGGCTCCGGCGAAGCGTCCGCCGGCCATTTCGGTTGACCCGCCGGCTCCGGCGAGAAGACCGCCGGCGCTTTCAATCGACCCACCGGCACCAGCGAGGACTCCGCCGGCGATCTCAAACCATCCGCCGGGCCCGGCGAGACGTCCGCCGCGCATATTTCCTGGCCCGCCGGGCATACGCGACGCCTGCTAGAAGCGGCCGCGCAGGCCCAGGTAGACCTTGCTCTGAATGCGGTTCGACGAACCCTGGACCAGGTCGAAGCGGCCGGTGCCGAAGGCGCTCAGCTTGCGGTTGATGAAGAGGTCGATCCCGAACTGCGCGTTGGCCCCAAACTTGGTGTCCTGGCCAGAGAGCGACGAGTCGTTCTCGGACAGGCGGGCGTCGATGAAGTGAGCGCCGGCACCGACGCCGAAGAAGCTGTCGACCGCGCCCAGGGGGACCACGCCGATCAGGTTCACCCCCAGCAGCAGATCGCTCCCCTTCGGCCGATCCTTGTCGGTCGACGTCCAGTAGCCGACCTCGGGCTCAAGATAGCCGGTGATCCCCTCGTCGGCACCGCGCCGGCTGCCGTCGCGGTCGTCGCCCCCCCGCCCGCTGGTCCGGATGCGGAGCGAAGCCGTGTAGTAGGTCTCCGTCTTGTTCAGCGGCTCCACGAGACCGACCCCGACGGCCAGGGCGAAGCGGTCGCGGTCGCTCTGGCGCCCCTCCTCGTCGTCACGGTCGCGATCGTGGCGGTCATTGGAATCCTGGGCCTGAGCCATGCCGGCCGGGAGCAGAACCGCCACCGTCAGCAGACCGATCGTCATCCAGCGTTTCATCTCATTCCTCTCCTTCCAGGGAGGACGCACGCTTGGAGCAGCTCTCGCGCTGGCGCGTCCGATGGAAAACAACTTCTGAATAGGGCGAATCTTACCATGAGCCCAGGAGGTTCCCGACGATCTCCGGCAGCCGCGCGAACCCCGAGGGATAGACGAGACGGCGGACGGGAACGCCGCGCACCAGCCCCGCGAGACGGTCGAGGCGGGCCGGTTGCAGGCCGGCCGCCTCGACCAGCCGCGGCGAGAAGGAATGGCGGACCAGATCGATGAGCGCTTCGCTCCGCGGAACGGGCTGGATCTCGACGCCACCGCCGGTCTCCTCTCGCCGCGCGGCCAGGTAGAGGCAGGCGAGCGGCGCGGAGGCGTCGAGAAACGTCCCGAAGCCACCGCCGACCGCGACCCGCCGCTTCTCCGCATCCGCCTGGACGCGCGGCAGCGCCGCGAAAGGACCGGCGAAATGGGACGCCTCGTCCGGCCACATCCGCATCTCGGGATAGGCGGGGCGCACCTCCCAGCGCTCCCCGGCTTCGTCCAGAACTACCAGGTCGTCCGTCAGCAGCGCGGCACCCGCCTGGAGCGAGGCGGCGGCGAGGCCGGTCTTGCCGCCGCCCTGGCGCGAGAGAAAGGCGACGGCGCGGCCATTCGCCGAGACGGCGGAAGCGTGGAGGGTAGGATGGCCCCGCAGCTCGAACCAGTAGGAGAGGACGGGGCCGAGCAGGCGGATCTCGGCCAGCTCGCTCTCCTCGCCCGGGACAAAGCGGATGCCGCCGGGCTGGAGATGGAAATCGCCCGCACCCGCAAACCGGAGGATCTCTTCGCCTGGCGAGCGGTACAGGCTCCCGAGGCTCTCCCCGGTCGCGTCGCGGAGGTCGCTGGCGTAAACAGGAGGCGAGGCGGGACGAGACCGCGTCAGGGAGGGAGGAGAAACCGTCAGGAAGAGATCCGCGGGGAGCTCGCCTCGCGGCAGCGGAGCCCTGAAGGGGAAGTCGCCGGCGACCGTCAGCCCAAAGACGCGGCGTGGATGGAGGGGTTCCCCTTCATACGCCACCGCTGCCGCCGTTGAAATTGGCGTCGGTGATGTCGGACAGGGGTCCCGCCGTCAATTCCAGCAGCGAGCCCCAGACCTGCAACCGGGGGCTCTCGTAAGGCTTCCTGAGGCGGACCCGTTCCACAGGTTCGGGAGGGAGGCTTCGCTCCGGAGTCGCTTCAATGTTCTTGATCATCGCGAAAATCTCTCCTGGGGTTGCTCTTGAGCCTTCGCTCAGGCAGCGGCCAGCCTACTGCCAGCTACGCACCGCCGGTTCTTACGGATGACCTCACAGCGCCGCAGCCAGATCTCGAGCGTGAGGGCATACCAAAAGGCACGCCGCGACACGTCCCGTCTTCCGGTGATCAGGCCCTCGAAATCGTTCCGCAACTGATCCTTTTCCAGTATCCCCAGGTCGACGGAGCGCGGAGCTCGCAGGAGCTCCCGGACCTCCTCCGCCATCTTTTCCAATAACACAAAATCAAGGAATGACGTAAACTTCGTCTTGTCGTGCCGCAGCCGGACCCTCTCCGGCAAAACTCCGGCCATCGATCGCCGGAGGAGATTCTTGTACCCGGGGAGCCGGAAGAGCTGCTCTCCGGGAATGGCCAGAACATACTCGAACAGCCGCCGGTCCAGGAAGGGGTGGCGCACCTCGATTCCCGACGCGGCGCAGCTGCGATCGTGCCAATTGGCCACCCGCCAGTACCAGGGAATCTCCACCAGGTTGGCGTAGACCTCCCGCCGCGACGGCCTCCAGGCCCGCAACGACCTCAGGTGCGGGCGGCCGAAGTAGTCGTAGAGAGCCCGGGGGACCGTCTTCCCGATTCCGCGGGCGTGGCGCACGACCTCGCGGACCGCCCTCCAGTCGCCTCTCCGCAGGCGTTCCGCGTAGATCAGCGAGCTCCCCCGCAGCAGATCGTCGCCGCCGTGCCCCGTCAGCAGGACCCGGGCGCCGCCGGCCGCCATGCGGCGGAAGATCTCCTCGAAGCAGGTGTGCCAGCCGGCGAAGGGGGTGTCGGGGCTGTAGGGGAGCGCGCGCTGGGGCTCGAGGCTCCAGAGCTGCTCCACCGCGACCGGTTCCACCACCAGACCGAGCTCCTCGGTCATCGTCCGGCTGTAGGTCCGCTCGTCGCACTCGGCGAGACGGTCGAAGGCGAAGGTGTAGGCACGCGCGCCGGAGGCGCGTTGCGCGAGCGCCGCCACCGAGGTCGAGTCGAGGCCGCCGCTCATCGCGATCCCCGCGAAGCTCCCCGCGTCGCGCAGGCGGTCGGTCACCGCCTGCTGGAAGAGCGCGCGGAAATGGCCGGCGTAGTCCTCGTCCCGGGCGTAGCGGATCGCCGCGGGTCGCGGGCTCCAGTAGCGCTCCACCCGCAGGCCGTCGACATCGGCGAGCAGCCGCTGGCCCGGGGCCAGCCGGCGGACGGCCGCGAAGAAGCTCCGCTCCGGATCCTCGCAACGGCTGCCGAGATAGGCCGCGATCTCGCCCTCGTCGTAGCCGTCGGGGACCGCCGGATGCGCGAGCACCTGCATGGCGTCCGAGGCGAAGCAGACGAGCGGACCGAGGCGCGCGAAGTGGAGCGGCTTGATTCCGAGGGGGTCGACGGCGCAGAGGAGCCGGTGCCGGCCGGCGTCCCACACCGCGAAGGCGAAGTCGCCCAGAAGATGATCGGTGCAGGCCTCCCCCCAGCGGAGATAGGCGTCGAGCAGCAGCCGGACGTCGGAAGCCGCCGCACCGCCGTCCGGCGCCAGCGGGGCGATCAGCTCGGCGCGGTTGTCGAGCCGGCCGTCGAGCACCGCGCAGACCTGCCCTGAAGAATCGAGCAGGGGCTGCTCCCGGTCGCCCTCGTCGCGGGCCAGGCAGGCGAGCCCCGCTTCGCCGAGCCAGCGGTAGCCGATTCCGGCGGGAGCTCGATAGGAAGCGGATTCAGCGAGAGCCCGCAGCTCGCCCGGCTCGATGCGGAGCGCCGCGAAGCTGACGATGCCGCAGAGGCCGCTCATCCATCCGTCCTGAGCAGGCCGCTGGCGGCGAGAGTCTTGACGAAGAGCAGGAGATCGTCGCGCAGCCGCGCTTCCGGCGCGTCGTACTCGGTGACGAGAGCGCGGCAGACCGCCTCGATCTCGCCATGGAGCTGGAGCAGGGACCACATGCGGGTTCCGGCCTCGTTGAGCCCGTAATACCGGCCGGTCACGGTCTCGAGAAGAACGGCTTCTCCGTCGAGGTCCCGGAAGAGAACGGATTCCGGCACGGTGATGCGGGCAACGGGGTCGATCATAAGTGCAGAGTCGATAACGGATTATAGCGGATCGCAGGGGGGAGGGTGAAGAAATGGGAGGGTAAAAAAAACGGGAGGGCCGGCAAGCCGGCCCTCCCGAAGTCGCGAGGCGTTTAGCGGTGCGCCGCGCAATGGGTGTAACCGAAGTCGACGTCGGTCCGGCTGGCCGTCAGGTTGACGGTCGCCTTGCTGGCCGTCGAGGTTCCATCTACGTCGTACGTCTCGGTGGCGCCCGAGGGGAGCGTGCCGGTCACGATCTTGACCGTGTAGGTCGCGGCGTTGAGGCTGCTGAAGGTGTAGTTGCCGTTGCCGCTGGTCGTGGTCGTCGCGATCACGGTGCCGGCGCTGTTGAGGAGCTGCACGGTGACGCCGTTGATGCCGCTCTCGCTGGAGTCCTGGTGGCCGTCGCCGTCGGCGTCGTCCCACACGCGGTCGCCGATCGACAGCGTGCAGTTGGTGCGGTACCCGAAGTCGACGTCGGTCCGGCTCGCCGTCGTGAGGACGACCGTCGCCACGTTGGCCGTGGAGAGCCCGTCCAGGTCGTAGGTCTGGATGGAGCTCGCCGGCAGGCTGGTGGTGACGATCTTCACCTTGTAGGTCCCCGCCGCCAGACCCGAGAAGGTGTAGTTGCCGCTGCTGTTGGTGGTGGTGGTGGCGATCACGGTGCCGCCGCTGTTGAGCAGCTGGACGGTGACGCCGCTGATGCCGGCCTCGCTGGAATCCTGCGTGCCGTCGCCGTCGACGTCGTTCCAGACCCGGTCGCCGATCGACAGGCTGGTGCGGTAGCCGAAGTCGACGTCGGTCCGGTCCTGATTGGCGCCGAGGGTGAAGGTGGCCTTGTTGGCCGACGAGACGCCGTCGAGGTCGTAGGTCTCCGACACGCCCGTGGGCAGCGTGCTGGTGACGATGTTGACCATGTAGGTTCCCGCCGGCACCCCGTTGAAGGTGTAGTTGCCGTCGCCCGCGGTGATGGCGGAGGCGAAGGCCGTGCCGCCGGCGTTGAGGAGCTGGACGGTGACGCCGTTGATGCCGGTCTCACCGGAATCCTGCGTGCCGTTGCCGTTGGTGTCCGTCCAGACCCGGTTGCCGATCGAGCCGAGGGTGTTGCAGTCGTCGAGGTCGATGTCGATGTCGCCCTGACCCGTGGACTGCAGGCTGTTGCCGGAGGTGGGCTGGTGCGTCACCGTCCAGAGGAACCAGCCGGAGCCGCCGAAGCCGATGTTCTTGCCGTCGGCGCCGACGCCGATCTGGAAGGCCGGACCCGTGCGGCTGATGGTGATCACCGCGCCGGCGTAGCTGCCCGAGCCGGTCAGGGTGCCGGTGTAGCTGGTGAAGTAGAGCCAGGAGGCCGTGTTGATCGGGCCGCCGTTCTCGGAGTAGGCCGAGGACTGGAGCTCCTTCTTCGGGCTGCCCGAGGGCGCCGTGCCGGTCAGGCCGCTGAAGTTGACGCTCACCGTGAAGACCTTGGTCGGGTCGGACACGCTGCGCAACGTTCCGGTCAGGCTGGCGGTGCCGTCGCCGTTGACGAGGAAGGTGCCCGGGTCCGGAGTGAAGACCAGATCCGTGACGATGCCCGGGAACCAGAAGGCCTGGCCGCCGGTGGTGGGACCGTAGGTCGGGTCGAGCGGAGCGCCCTCGGCGCAGCCGTTGACCCGCACGCCGAAGTCGACGTCGGTCCGGTTCTGGCCACCCGCCAGGGTGAAGGTGGCGAAATTCGGCGTGGCGACGCCGTCGAGGTCGTAGGTCGCCATCATGCCCGTGACGGTGTCCAGGCGGACGGAGTAGGTGCCGGCCGGAAGGTTGGCGAAGGTGTAGTTGCCGTCACCGCTGGTCACTGTGGTGGCGATCACGGTGCCGCTGCTGTTGATCAGCTCGACGGTAAGCCCGTCGAAGCCGATCTCGCCAGCGTCCTGGACGCCGTTGCCGTTGCTGTCGAGCCAGACGCGGTCGCCGATCGAGCCGAGGGTGCGATAGCCGAAGTCGACATCGGTCCGGGCCTGGCCGGCGGTGAGGGTGGCTGTCGCCTGGTTCGCCGTGCCGAGGCCGTCGAGATCGTAGGTCTGCATGGCTCCCGTGGGGAGCGTGGAGGTGACGATCTTGACGGTGTAGGTGCCGGCGGCCAGATTGCTGAACGTGTAGTTGCCGTCACCGCTCGTGGTGGTGGTGGCGATCACCGTGCCACCGCTGTTGACCAGCTGGACGGTGACGCCGTTGATGCCGGCCTCACCGGAATCCTGCGTGCCGTTGCCGTTGGTGTCGGTCCAGACCCGGTCGCCGATCGAGCCGGTGTTCTTGTAGCCGAAGTCGACGTCCGTCCGGTTCTGGCCGGCGGTGAGGGCGAAGGTCGCCTGGTTCGCCGTAGCGATGCCGTCGAGGTCGAAGGTCTCCGCCGTGCCGGCCGGCAGACCCGAAACCTTGACCGAGTAGGTACCGGCGGCCAGGTTGCTGAACGTGTAGTTGCCGTCACCGCTGGTCGTCGTGGTGGCGATCACGGTGCCGCCGCTGTTGAGCAGCTGGACGGTGACGCCGTTGATGCCGACCTCACCGGAATCCTGCGTGCCGTTGCCGTTGGCGTCGAGCCAGACCCGGTCGCCGACCGAGCCCGTGTTCTTGTAGCCGAAGTCCACATCCGTCCGGCTCTGGCCGGCGGTGAGAGTGACGGCAGCCTGGTTCGCCGTGGCGACACCGTCGAGGTCGAAGGTCTCCGCCGTGCCGGCCGGCAGACCCGAAACCTTGACCGTGTAGGTGCCCGCGGCCAGGTTGCTGAACGTGTAGTTGCCGTCGCCGCTGGTCGTCGTGGTGGCGATCACGGTGCCGCCGCTGTTGAGCAGCTGGACGGTGACGCCGTTGATCCCGACCTCGCCGGCATCCTGCGTGCCGTTGCCGTTGGCGTCGAGCCAGACCCGGTCACCGACCGAGCCCGTGTTCTTGTAGCCGAAGTCGACGTCCGTCCGGTTCTGGCCGGCGGTGAGGGCGAAGGTCGCCTGGTTCGCCGTGGCGATGCCGTCGAGGTCGAAGGTCTCCGCCGTGCCGGCCGGCAGACCCGAAACCTTGACCGTGTAGGTACCGGCGGCCAGGTTGTTGAACGTGTAGTTGCCGTCGCCGCTGGTGGTCGCGGTGGCGATCACGGTGCCGCCGCTGTTGACCAGCTGCACGGTGACGCCGTTGATGCCAACCTCGCCGGCATCCTGCGTGCCGTTGCCGTTGGCGTCGAGCCAGACCCGGTCACCGACCGAGCCGGTGTTCTTGTAGCCGAAGTCGACGTCGGTCCGGTTCTGGCCGGCGGCGAGGGCGAAGGTCGCCTGGTTCGCCGTCGCGATGCCGTCGAGGTCGTAGCTCGCGCTCACTCCGGCGGGGAGCGAGGCGGCCACGATCTTCACGGTGTAGGTCCCGGCGGCCAGGTTGCCGAACGTGTAGTTGCCGTCGCCGCTGGTGGTCGCGGTGGCGACGATGTTGCCGGTGGCGTCGAGCAGCTGGACGGTGACGCCGTTGATGCCGGCCTCACCCGAATCCTGCGTGCCGTTGCCGTTGGCGTCGAGCCAGACCCGGTCACCGACCGAGCCGCTGTTCTTGTAGCCGAAGTCGACGTCGGTCCGGTTCTGACCGGCGGCGAGGGCGAAGGACGCGGAGTTGGCGGTGGCGATGCCGTCGAGGTCGTAGCTGGGGACGACGCCGGCCGGCAGGGTGCTGGACACCACGCGGACCGTGTAGTTCCCGGCGACGTCCGAGAAGGTGTAGTTGCCGTCGCCCGAGGTCACCGTCGAGAAGCGGACGGTGCCGGTGCTGTCGACCAGTTGCACGGTGACGCCGTTGATGCCGGTCTCACCCGCGTCCTGGGTGCCGTTGCCGTTGGCGTCGAGCCACACCCGGTCGCCGATCGAGCCGATCGTCGAGCAGGTGGGGAGGTCGACGTTGATGTCGCCCTGGCCCGTCGTCTGGAGGTTGCCGGACGCCGGCTGGCTGGTGACGTTCCAGAGGAACCAGCCCGACGCGCCGAGGTTGCCGTTCTTGCCGTTGGCGCCCACGCCGACCTGGAAGGCCGGACCCGTGTTCGCGATGCTGATCACCGCCCCCGCGTAGTTGCCGGTGCCGGTGAGGGTGCCGGTGAAGGCCGAGTAGTAGAACCAGGTGGAAGGATCGATCGAGCCACCGTTCTGGACGTAGGCCGAGGCGAACAGCTCTTCCTTCGGACTGCCGGCGCCCGCCACCGTGGTGTAGCCGGTGAAGCTGACGTCGACCGTGAAGCCGTTGCTCGGGTTCGAGATGCTGCGCAGCATGCCCGTCAGGTGGGCGGTGCCGTCAGCGGCGGTGACCAGGCTGCCCGGGTTCGGCACGAAGACGAAGTCCGTCGAGATGCCGGGCAGGTAGAACGCGTGGCCGTTCGGGCCGTTGTTGAGCGCCGGGTCGGAGATCGCCGGCAGCGAGCAATCGGTACCCGCCGGCGGCGGCGTGCGATAGCCGAAGTCGACGTCGGTCCGGTTCTGAGCGGCGGCGAGGGCGACGGTGGCCTGGTTGGCCGTGGCGACGCCGTCGAGGTCGTAGGTCTCCGCGACGCCCGCGGGGAGCGTGGCGGTGACGATCTTCACCGTGTAGGTGCCGGCGCCGAGGTTGGCGAAGGTGTAGTTGCCATCGCCGCTCGTGGTGGCCATGCCGATGACGTTGTTGGCGCCGTCGAGCAGCTGAACGGTGACGCCGTTGTAGCCCGGCTCACCCGCGTCCTGCGTGCCGTTGCCGTTGGCGTCGTTCCAGACCCGGTCACCGATCGAGCCGGTGTTGCGGTAGCCGAAGTCGACGTCGGTGCGGCTCTGACCGGCGGTGAGGGCGAAGGTGGCCTGGTTGGCCGTGGCCACGCCGTCGAGGTCGTAGGTCTCCGCCGTGCCGGCCGGCAGACCCGAAACCTTGACCGTGTAGGTGCCGGCCGCCAGGTTGTTGAACGTGTAGTTGCCGTCACCGCTCGTGGTGGTGGTGGCGACGACCGTGTTGCCGCTGTTCAGGAGCTGGACGGTGACGCCGTTGATGCCGGCCTCACCCGCGTCCTGCGTGCCGTTGCCGTTGGCGTCGAGCCAGACCCGGTCGCCGACGGAACCCGTGTTGCGGTAGCCGAAGTCGACGTCGGTCCGGTTCTGGCCGGCGGTGAGGGTGAAGGTCGCCATGTTGGCCGTGGCGATGCCGTCGAGGTCGTAGGTCGCCGCGACTCCGGCGGGGAGCGAGGCGGCCACGATCTTCACGGTGTAGGCGCCGGCGGCCAGGTTGCTGAACGTGTAGTTGCCGTCACCGCTGGTGGTCGTGGTGGCCACCACGTTGGCGCTGGCGTCGAGGAGCTGGACGGTGACGCCGTTGATGCCGGCCTCACCCGCGTCCTGCGCGCCGTTGGCGTTGGTGTCGAGCCAGACCCGGTCGCCGACCGAGCCGGTGTTGCGGTAGCCGAAGTCGACGTCGGTCCGGTTCTGACCCGCCGTCAGGCTGAAGGTCGCCATGTTGGCCGTGGCGACGCCGTCGAGGTCGAAGGTCTCCGCCGTGCCGGCCGGGAGACCCGAAACCTTCACGGTGTAGGTGCCCGCGGCCAGGTTGTTGAACGTGTAGTTGCCGTCGCCGCTGGTGGTCGCCGTGGCGATCACGGTGGCGCTGGAGTTCAGGAGCTGGACGGTGACGCCGTTGATGCCGGCCTCACCCGCGTCCTGCACGCCGTTGCCGTTGGCGTCGAGCCAGACGCGGTCGCCGACGGAGCCGCTGTTGCGGTAGCCGAAGTCGACGTCGGTCCGGTTCTGGCCGGCGGCCAGGGTGAAGGTCGCCTGGTTGGCCGAAGCCACGCCGTCGAGGTCGAAGGTCTCCGTCGTACCGGCCGGCAGGTTCGAAACCTTGACCGTGTAGGTGCCCGGCGCCAGGTTGTTGAACGTGTAGTTGCCGTCGCCGCTGGTGGTCGCGGTGCCGACGACGTTGTTCGAGCTGTCGAGCAGCTGGACGGTGACGCCGTTCAGGCCGGTCTCACCCGCGTCCTGCACGCCGTTGCCGTTGGCGTCGAGCCAGACCCGGTCGCCGACGGAACCCGTGTAGCGGTAGCCGAAGTCGACGTCGGTCCGGTTCTGGCCGGCGGCCAGGGAGAAGGTCGCCTGGTTCGCCGTCGCCACGCCG
>DATBAW010000342.1:0-3095 GCA_036271335.1 Thermoanaerobaculia bacterium | reverse complement strand
CGATCGCGTCCGCCGCGATTTCCGCCCCCTCTTCGAGCCCTTTCCGGAGACCCCGGAACGCCTCGCCGAGCTGCGCAAGGAGGTCGCCGGCCTCGACCTGCCGGTGGGACTGCTGGTCGCCACCGACGGCTCCGCCGCCACCATCCTCGTGGACGTCCCGCCGGCCGAGCGCCTGGAGAGCGATGAACGCTTCGAGCTCTGGCGGCAGGTGGACGCCGCGGCCCGCCGTTTCGCCCGCGGCCCGTTCGGCGGTGTTCGCCACCGGATCTCGGTCGTCGGCGCGCCGGCGGCGGAGACCCTCCTCGGCCGTTACATCCTGGACGACCTGCGCACTCTGGTCCCGGCCGCGATCGCGCTCGTCGCCCTCCTGCTCTTCGTCGCCCTGCGCTCGTCGGCGGCGGTGGCGCTCGGCCTCGCCAAGGTGGGGATCTGCCTGTGCGTTCTCTTCGGTGGCATGGGCTGGGTGGGGGAGCCGATCTTCCTTTCGACGGCGATCCTCCCCGTCATCCTGATCGCCATCGGGCTCGCCGACGAGATCCACCTCCTGGCCCACTACATCGAGCTCCTGACGGAGGGCACCCCGGCGGACGTCGCCCGGGAGCGGACCTTCGCCGATCTGGGCTCCGCCGTCATCCTCGCTCTGCTGACCACCGTCACCGGCTTCGCCTCGTTCGTTCTGGCGCCGATCCCGGCCCTGGCCCACTTCGGGATCGTCGCGGCGACCGGAGTCCTGCTCTGCCTCATCTTCTCGCTCACCGCGACGCCGGCGGTCCTCGCCCTCGTCCCCGCCGCGCGGTTCCGCTCGCGGAAGCCCACCACCCTGGCGCTCGGGAAGCGTGGGATTCTGTGGCTGGCCGATCTCGTCGCGGCGCGGCCGCGCGCGGTCCTCGTCGTCCTCGGTCTCGTCACCGTGGTGCTGGGCGCGGGCATTTTCCGCCTCGAGGTACAGGACAGCTGGCTCGAGGGCTTTTCGCCCAAGAGCACGCTGCGACAGGCGACGGCGCGCCTCGACGAGCGTTTCCTGGGCTCCCACCGGCTGCTCGTCGCGGTTCGCTTCGCCGGTCCGAAGGCGCCGCCCAAGCCTCTCCTCGATCCGCAGGTGCTCGCCCGCCTGGGCGAGCTCGAGGCCGAGCTCCGCTCCGCGCCGAGCGTCGGGGGGGTGCTGGGGCCATATCGGCTGGTGACCACGGTCGCCGGCATCGCCGGCGGCGACGTGCGGTTCCGGGAGATTCGCGAACGCCCGGAGTGGAACGCCGTCCTCTACGCTTATGCCGACCGCGTGATGGGTGTCGCCGAGCGCCGTGAGATCGTCGCCGACGGCTTTGCCCAGGGGATCGTCCAGGTCTATCTGCGCCAGGCCAACTATCGCGACACCGCGGCGCTGCTGGCGCGCGCCCGGCGTTTCGAGCGCGCCCGTCTCGCCCCGCTGGGCGGTTCCCTCGAGTTCGCCGGCGACATCGCGGTCAGCCAGGCGATGATCCCCGCCATCGTCGACGGCCAGTTCAGCTCGTTTGCCGGCGCTCTCCTGGGCTCTGCGCTCACCGTGGCCTTCGGCCTGCGCCGGCCCGGCGCCGGCCTGGCCTCGATCCTCCCCGCTCTCGGCGCCATCCTCTGGACCTTCGGCCTCATGGGGTGGCTGGGCATTCCGTTGGGAGTCGCCACCTCGATGTTCTGCGCCATCACCCTCGGTATCGGCGACGACTATGCCATCCACTTCCTCGACCGCCGCGAGCGCGCCCGGGCCGAGGGGGAAGCCCGGCCGACCCGCGTCGCCCTCCTCGACGCCGGGCCCGCCATCGTCTGGGACGCCCTGGTGATCGCCCTGGGCTTCGGCCTCCTGGCGGCCTCCCAGGTGCCGGTCAACCGCCGGCTCGGCATCCTCCTGGGGCTGGCCCTGCTAGCCGCCGCGACGGTCACCCTGAGCGGCTTGAGCGCCGTCTTCACGCTGACAGAGAAGTCGTCACAAGGCGATTGAGCAAGGCTTGTCCCGGCTGGGGCTCGGGGCGCACATGAAATTGTAGAAGCCGAGTGTGATCGCCGCGATCCTCGCGTCCAAAAGGAGAAGAAATCATGAAAGGCAGAATTTTCGCCGTGTGCCTCGCCGCCGCGTTGTGCGCCCTTCCGTCCATGGCGCAGAACATTCCCGCCGGAGACGACCTCTGGTCCACCGTAGGCAGCGGCTCGTCCTACGTCACCCTGCTCGACGCCGACTGGTTCGCGCTGTGCGGCGTGCACCCGGGCGACACGACGGTCAACCTCAAGGGTCAGGCGATCTCCGGCATGGGCAATGGCGACACGGTCGTGACGCGGCTCGACGCGGCGAGCCTGCCGAGCGTCGGCTCGCATGCGACGGTGCGCATCCAGCTCAAGTCGCTCTCGATGGTCAGCGACGGCAGCCACCCGTGCAGCCCCTACTCGCTGACGGTCGTCCCCTCCGGGACCCAGAGCATCGACAACATGACCATCACGCGCGCCAGCTCGGGCGGTGGAACTTTCGTCGCGGTGGTGCCGGTCAAGGTGGCGGTCACCGCGTACAACGGCAGCACGGTCGTCGGCTCGACGGTGGTCAGCGGCAACCTGGGAGACACCACGACCACGACGCCGTGGAGCTACTCGCCGCCGTCCGGTGGCGCCATCCAGTCGAGCCCGTGGTATCCCGCGGTCGATCCGAGCACCGGGTCGACGGTGACCGGCTGCCGCTTCGGCCGGGAGTCCGCGCCGTCGAGCCACTGCTACCAGCAGGCCTCGTGCCCGAAGGGGATGGTCGCCAGGAGCACGCTCGCCGGGCCCGGGAACAGGAAGACCTTCACCGCCACCGAGAGCCTCTGCCTCGCGGTGGCCACCGACACCCACCCGGGCTTCTAAGAGGGTGTCTGAAAAGTTCCATCAAGGAATGCTAGAATCGTGTCCATGGGTTACCCGAGCGATGTAGTGGATGCCGAATGGGATGTCAGTGCGCCCCTGCTGCCGAAAGCCCGCTCCGGGGGCCGCCCCCGCACGGCTGATTTGCGGCATGTCGTCAACGCCATCTTCTATGTGAGTCGCAGTGGTTGTGCTTGGCGTATGTTGCCCACAGATTTCCCCCCTTACCAGAC
>DATBAW010000341.1:0-25321 GCA_036271335.1 Thermoanaerobaculia bacterium | reverse complement strand
GTTGCCGCCCTCGGCGAAGGTGACGAGGCCGGTGCGGCGGTCGATGGAAGCCTGCCAGTTGGCGTTGTTGCTGAGGCCGATCTTGTAGGCCTCCCAGCCGTTCTGGAGCGACTTGTCCGCGAAGGCGCGGTTGTTGTCGAGGAGATCGGTCTGATCCGGCGCCTGCAACCTCTCGTGAACGAACGCGAGGTTGGAGAGCGAATCGTTGCCCTGCTTGGCGACCTGGGCCATGGCCGGGATCGCGACGAGAGCGCAAAGGACGAGGAACAGCGTTAGACGTACCGACAGCGAGACACGAGATTTGGCCATCATGAAAGTCCCCCCTCCTAGGGGACAGTGGGAAACAGGAGGTACCACACCTCCAGATTCGCAGCACGAGAGAAGGGAACCGCCCTCCTCCCGAAAACAATCTGGGCCACACTTCCGCGACTGCTATACTCGCCCCCGATCTAAAAGAGCTCGGGGGTTTTCAACGTCTTTTCAAAAGCAGGATGGTGACATGCTGGTGTCCATCAACAGTCAAGGTGCAGGCCGGGGCGAAAAGCGATCCTACTTTCTCGTCCGTCGTTTCACTCTCGTTGGAATCGCGATCGGCGGTGCTCTTCTCACCGCCCTGGCCGTCGCCCCGGCGACCGCGCCACCCGCTCCCGCGGCGGCGAAACGCACGCCGCCCAACCTGGTCCTGATCACCATGGACACCACCCGCGCCGACCACCTCGGAGCCTGGGGCTACCCCTACGCCCACACCCCGAACCTCGACGCTCTCGCCGCTCGCGGCACCCGCTTCGCCCGCTGCGACACCGCCGCCCCCGTCACCCTCCCCAGCCACTCCTCGATCCTCACCGGCCTCTTCCCGCCCCGCCACGGGGTGCGCGACAACGGCACGTTCGTGCTCGCGCCGAAGGTCGAGACCCTGGCCAAGCGTCTGGCCGCCCGCGGCTACGACACCGCCGCGGTGGTCTCGGCGGTGGTGCTGGCGCGCCGTCAAGGTCTGGACCAAGGCTTTCGCGTCTACGACGACGACCTCGGCGCGGGCTACACTCAGGGGAGCTTGGTCTCGGAAAGGACGGCCGACAATACCACCGCCGCCGCCCTGCGCACAATGGCCGGCCTGAAGGCACCCTTCTTCCTCTGGGTCCATTACTACGACCCGCACGAGGAGTACCGGCCGCCCTCCCGTTTCGCCGACGCCGCCCGCGGGCCCAACCGCCTCTACGACGGCGAGATCGCCTTCATGGACGAGCAGATCGGCGAGCTGCTGAAGAAGCTCCCCGCCGGCACCGACGTGGCGGCGGTGGGGGACCATGGCGAGATGCTGGGCGAGCACGGCGAGGCCACCCACGGCCTGCTGCTCTACAAGGCGGCCCGCCGGGTGCCGCTGCTGCTCGCCGGTCCGGACATCCCCGCCGGCAAGGTCAGCGATTGCCTGGTGCGCACGGTCGACCTCGCACCGACCCTCCTCACCCTGGCGGGAGCGCCGCTGCCGACCGGCAAGGCGGCCCTCGACGGCCGCGGCCTGCTGCCGCTCGCCTCCGGCAAGGACTGCTCGCGCGAGACGTACACCGAGAGCTTCCTCCCGTTCTTCGCCTACAAGTGGTACCCGCTCCGCTCGCTGAGCACCGACCGCGTCCTCTATATGAGGGCGCCGAAGAGCAGCCTCTACGACCTCGCCGCCGATCCCGGCGAGACGCGCGACCTGGCGCCCGCGCAGGCGAAGAACGTGCAGGCCTGGGACGCGAAGATGGCCGCCTTCCTGCGCGGATTGGGGGAGACGCTGGACACTCCGGTGCGCACCGAGAACGTGCTCTCCGACGAGCAGCGCCGCCAGCTCGCGAGCCTCGGCTACCTCGGCGGCGCCGCCTCGGGTCCGGTCACCGTCCAGCTCCCCGATCCGCGCGCCATGGCCGGCCTCGCCCAGGACCTCCACCGCGTCACCCAGACGGTGCAGGAAGGGCATTGCGACAAGGCGCTCCCCGAGCTCCAGGCGATCATCAAGAAGGATGAGCACAACTTCCCGGCGCTCAGCCTCACCGGCTTCTGCCTCAGCAAGATGGGGCGCACCGAGTCGGCCCTCAACCTCTTCCAGCGCGCCGAGAAGGAGAACGACCTCAACGCCGTGCCGATCGTCGACGCCGCCGGCGCCCTGCTCACGCTCGGACGCAAGGCGGAGGCCGAGAAGGAGTACCGCCGCGCCCTCGCGCTCGATCCCGCCCAGGCCGTCGGAGCCACCAACCTGGCGCGGCTGCTGCGCGAAAAGGGGGATAAGAAGGGGGCGCGCGACGTGCTCGACCTCGCCCTGCGGGCCGGCGCCCACGAGCCCGAGATCTTTCTCGAGCGCGGCGTCGACCGCGCCGAGACGGGCAACCTCGACGGCGCGCTGAGCGACTTCCGCGAGGCCGCGCGGCGTGCTCCGGCCAACCCTGTGCCGCTGGAGAACGCGGCCCGCACGGCCTATGATCTGAAGCGTTTCCGCGAGGCCTCCCAGCTCTACGATCAGCTCCTGCGCATCGCCCCCAACCGCTCCGACCTCTGGAAGACGGAGGGCGCCATCTATCTCTATGAGCTCAACGAGAAGACCGAGGCCCTGCGCTGCTTCCGCAGCGCGCTCCTCCTGGAGACCGATCCCGCGGAGCAGGCCAAGCTGGAGGCGCTGGTGAAGGAGCTGGGAGGATGAGGCGGATGGATTTTGGATTGCCGATTTTGGATTTTGGATTGAAGAAGAACAGCGAAGGAGATTTTCGGCTTTGGGTACACGGCTCCCGTGGGGCCAATCCAAAATCCGAAATCCAAAATCCAAAATGAAAGAATTCCTGCGCAAGGTCTCGCTCTTCGCCGACCTCGACGACGTCCAGCTCGATCGTCTGGCTGCCCTGGCGCACGAGGAGCACCACCCGGCCTACAAGCTGATCTTCCGCGAGGGGGACGCCGTCGACTCCTTCTATATCGTCCGCCAGGGAATGGTCACCGTGTTCCGCGACGAGGTCGGGCGCCCGCAGCAGGTGGTCGCCCGGCTGGAGGAGGGGGGCTTCTTCGGCGAGATGGGACTGCTCAACGACAAGGCCCGCCGCTACGCTTCGGCGCGGACGGCCACCCCCACCACGCTGCTGCGGGTCGGGAAGAGCGACCTGATCCAGGTGCTCGCCGCCAATCCCGGGCTCGAGCTCAAGTTCCGCGCCGAGGTCATCCGCCGTCACGGTATGAACGTCTCCGCCCTCCTGGGCCTCGCCGGCCAGCGCGACGTCCGCATCCGCCTCGGGGTCGACGTCGTGCTCAAGCTGCCGGACGGCACCCGTCTCTCCGTCACGCTGGAGAACCTGTCGCTCGGCGGCGTCGGCCTCTCGGGCGTGCCGTCCCTCTGGCAGACCGGACACCCGGTCCAGTTCCAGCTCGGCCTGGCCGGCGAACCCGACATCCTCAACGTCACCGGCTCCGTCACCTGGCGCGAAGGAGAGACCGTCGGCATCGCCTTCGGCCCCGAGGCCGCCGGCAATGCGCTGGTGGTGCAGCGGGCGCTGCGGCGATTTTTGGATTCGCGGCGGTAGAGGCCGGGAGAGGGAACATAGAGCCGGAGAGGAGCCCTCCTGGGACCGCCGGCGTCCCGCCGGCTCTAACTTCGTTTTTTCACTTCTTTCGTTTTTTCACTTCTTGGCGAACTGACACGAAAGCGGAGTTTGAACGAAAGCGGAGTTAGAGCCGGCGGGACGCCGGCGGTCCCAGGAGGGTGCCTCTCCGGGACGGGTTTTCGCTTAGGGAGCGATCACCCGGTAGGCGAAGCACCCTTGGATCCGCCCGATGCGCCAGCCGAGCTGCCAGAGCCAGCGCGAGCGCCCCTCGCGGGTGAGGAGCATGCCGGGAGTCTTGAGGATCAGCTTCCCCCAGCGCAACACCCCCGGCAGCCAGCCGAGGCGGGGCATGCCGCGGTCCTTGTACCGGCTGTAGATCAGCACGTTGTGCCGGCCGTAGCTCACCCCCTGGCGGAAGATGTTGCTCGGGTCGTGCCGGTGGCGGATGTGAACCACCGCGTCCGGCACGAAGTGGAAGCCGTGGCCGGCGAGCTGGATGCGCCAGCAGTAGTCGGTGTCCTCCAGGGCGGGGAGCGATTCGTCGAATCCCCCAACCTCTTCATGGACGGCGCGCCGCACCGCCAGCCCGCCGCCGCCGGCGTGGGGGAGGAAGGGGGGATAGTCGTAGGCGGTGAGGCCGTCCTTCTGGGGATTGAGGTGCGTGCGCCGGACCCACGCCGGGTTGAGCGTCTCGTTGTCGTAACGGCAGGCGACGAACTCCCACTCGGCCAGGGCGCGGCCGAGCGCCGCCAGCCACCCCGGCGCCACCTCGTCGTCGGCGTCGCAGAACAGGAACGCGTCGCCCTCGGCCGCCGCCGCTCCGAGGTTCCGCGCGTGCGCCTGCCCCCGGCGGTCCGAGGCGTCGACCAGCCGCAGCCCCGGCAGCCGCCCACGGTAGCTCTCGACCACCGCGCGCGAGCCGTCCGTCGAACCGTTGTCGGCGACGATCACCTCCCATTCGCCCGGCCAGCTCTGGCGGCTGAGCGCCTCGAGCTGCACGCCGAGGGTGGCCGCCGCGTTCAGGCAGGGGATGACGACGCTTAGCTTCAAGGGAGGATCGGCGCTCACGAGGGGTGAATCATAAGACAGGGTGACAGCTAAGGCATCCTGCGCTCCGAGGGCCTCACCCTCCTGGGACCGCCGGCGGTCCCAGGAAGTTACCTCTTCGGCTCTGGTTCAGAGACGGCTCGGGCCGTTACTTTGGCACGTCGCCTCAGCCAGCGGAATCGCCATGCACCTGCCCACCCGCGATACCATCCCTCCGTGCGCCGCCCCACCCGCGAAACCGTCCTCTTCTGGGGCCTCGTCGCGCTCCACCTGCTGCCGATCTGGATCTTCCCGTTCATCCCCACCCAGGACGGCCCGAGCCATCAGGCGCTGACGCTCATCCTGCGGCAGTACGACCACCCCGGCGCCGGGCTACTGCGCCAGTACTATCTGCCGAACCGGGAGGCGCTGCCGAACTGGTTCATCTTCTTCCTGATGACGCGGGCCCTCGGGTTCGTGACGGTGCCGGTGGCGGAGAAGATCCTGCTCAGCGCCTACATCCTCCTGGTGCCCCTCTCCGCCCGCTACGCCCTGCGGGCGATCGACCCCAAAGCGAGCTTCCTCGCGCTTCTCGCCTTTCCCTTCCTCTACAACTTCACCTTCAACATGGGCTTCTTCAACTTCTGCTTCAGCCTGGCGGCGTTCCTGTTCGCTGTGGGCTTCTGGTGGAAGCACGCGGAGAGGATGGGCCCGGGACGCACCGCACTCCTCGCCCTGTGGATGCTCGGGGTCTACTTCTGCCACCCGGTGACGCTGGTGGTGACCGTCGCGGCGCTGTTCACGCTGGCCGGCTGGCGGCTGCTCCTCGACCTCCTCGCCGCGCCGGAACGCCGCTTCGCCCCCCTCGCGCTCTGGCGCGGCTTCCGGCGCTGGCTGCTCGCCCCGACGCTCTCGTCCCTGCCGCCCCTGATCCTGATCGCCCTCTTCGTTCGCGGCCGGGCGGGCGCGGGAACGTTCCGGCTGCCGGTGCTGGTGAAGATCAAGCACCTGGCGGGCCTCTACTCGCTGGTGTCGCTGACGACCTGGACGATCCCGCTGGCGATCGCCCTCGCCGTCCTCTTCTATACGCTCGCCGCGCTCTGCCTGCGCGCCCGCCGGAAGATGCCCTTGCAGGTGGGCGACGGGCTGCTGCTGACCGTCGCCGTTCTCGCCGTCACCTTCTTCGCCGCGCCGAGCAATCTCTCCGGCGGCGCCTTCATCAACCATCGCCTCGTCCTCTTCCCCTTCCTCGCCCTGATGCTCTGGTTCGCCACCTACCAGCATCCGCCCCGCCGGCGGCTCGGACTGCAGATCGCGGCGGCGGCGATCGCCCTCGCCTTCCTGGGCCTGATGGCCTGGAAGTACGACGAGCTCGACGCCGGCCTCGCCGAGATCGTGGCCGCCGGCGACCACGTCGCGCCGGACCACACCTTCCTCTTCCTCTCCTATGCGCACCAGGGAGTGGAGGCGGACGGCCGCCCGGCCGCCTTCCGGGTCTGGCCCTTCGTCCATGCCGGCGGCTACGTCGGCGCCCGCCGGCGTCTGGTCGACCTCTCGCTCTACGAGGCCAACGAGAACTACTTCCCCCTCCTGTACCGCCCCGCCCTCAATCCGTACGACCACCTCGCCCCCGATCCGCTGGGGATCGAGGGGGAGCCCCCCCGGGTCGATCTCGCCGCCTATCCGCGGACCGGCGGGAGCGTGGACTACGTTCTGCTCTGGGGCCTGCGCGACGAGCGGCGGGCGGAGCCGAAGGTCCGCGCCGTGCTCGACCAGCTCGCGGCGGGGTACGAGCTGATCGAGCGTTCGGCGGATGGGCTGGTGCTGCTGTATCGCCGTCGGCCTGTCTTGTAATACAATCTAAAGCAACCAACCACTGATCTGAATCCTCGCCGCGAACCCCGGGACCCCGGTCCCGATTTCTCACGGAGGTGGTCGATGAACGGACGAAGTCTCAAACGGCTCTCGCTTCTGTTGACGCTCAGCCTGTCGCTCGTCCTCGTGGCGGCGGCACAGAAGCCCACCGGCCCGGAATGCAAGGACAGCAGCACGTGTGACCACGCGCAGTTCTGCCAGAAGCCCGCGGGGACCTGCGGCGGCGCCGGCCACTGCGTGGCACGGCCGCAAATCTGCTTCGATCTCTTCGACCCCGTCTGCGGCTGCAACGGCCAGACCTACAGCAACTCCTGCTTCGCCGCGATGGCGGGGGCCAACGTCCAGCACGCCGGCGCCTGCGCGACGACCTGCACGTCCGACCATCAGTGCAAGGACGGCCAGTTCTGCTCGAAGCCGGTGGGGCACTGCGGCAAGGGCGGCCGCGGCACCTGCGCCACGAAACCCGAGGTCTGCCCGGACATCTTCGATCCGGTCTGCGGTTGCAACGGCAAGACCTACAGCAATTCCTGCGAGGCCGCGACGGCGGGAGTCAACGTCTCCCACCTCGGCGAGTGCAAGGTGATGAAGAAGTAAGTAGGGAAGAGCCAGACGCCGGCGCGAGCCCTCGTCACGCCGGATGGAACGGTGCCGCGCGCTCCTTTTCGAGCGGCGGCACCGCCCTTTCGAGCTCGCGTTCGAGCGCGGCCAGGAGCTGCTCCGCGCCCCCGAGCTCGGCCTCCGCTCCCATGCGTTCGAGCTGGGCGCTGATCTCCGCCACGCGGACCACGCCGAGCTGGGCGCTGATCCCCTTCAGGCTATGGGCCACGAAGTTGAGGTCCGCCGCGTCGCTCCGGGCCACCGCTTCCCGCATCCGCGCCAGCCGGCGCGGCGTCTCGGCCAGGTAGGTCTCGATCAGCGGCTGCACGATCGGCTTGCCGGCCGTCTCCCCCAGCCGACGCAGGCTGTCGAGGCGTTTCGGATCGAGGGGGAACGAGCCCTCGCCCACGGTCTCCTCCACGGGCGCCGCCGGCGCCGCAGGCTCCGGACCCCCGCACCGTGAGAGCGTCGCCCGCAGGTCTTCGAGCGCCACCGGCTTCTGCACGAAATCGTCCATCCCGGCGGTGAGGCACGCCTCCCGCTGCTCGCGCAGCACGTTGGCGGTGAGGGCCACGATGCGCGGCTGGCGCTCGGCGGGGAAGTCGGCGCGGATGCGGCGCGTCGCCTCCAGGCCGTCCATGACCGGCATCTGGACGTCCATCAGGATCAGATCGTACGGCTGGCGACGCAACGCCTCCAGGGCCTCGATCCCGTTCCCGGCCACGTCGGCCACGTAGCCGATCCGCTCCAGCAGGAGCAGACCCACCCGCTGGTTGATCGAGTTGTCCTCCGCCAGCAGGATGCGGAGCGGCGGATGCTCGGCCAGCCCCGCGAGGTCGTACGTGCCGCTGGCGAGCCGGACCGGCGCCACCGGCGCCGGCCGCCCCCGCAGCGTGAAGAAGAACGCCGAGCCGCGGTCCGGCTCGCTCTCCACCCACAAGCGTCCCCCCAGCCGCTCGGCGAGACGCTGACTGATCACCAGCCCCAGGCCGGTGCCGCCATAGAGGCGCGACATCGAGGAGTCCGCCTGGCTGAACGGCTTGAACAGCCGCTCGAGCCGGTCGGCCGGAATGCCGATCCCGGTGTCGCGCACGGTGAAGCGGAGCTCGCCGAGACCGTCCCGCTCCGGCCCGGCCTCCACCTCCAGCCGCACCGCGCCGCAGGGCGTGAACTTGATGGCGTTGTCCAGCAGGTTCACCAGGACCTGGCGCAGGCGGGCGGAGTCGCTCTCGATCGCCGCCGGAACGCTCGCCGCCACCTCGCAGGTGAAGGCCAGCCCCTTGCTCTGCGCCTTGGCGCTCAGAATCCCCATCGCCGCGTCCAGGCACTCGCGGATGACGAACGGGGCGGACTCGATCTCCAGCTTGCCGGCCTCGATCTTCGAGAGGTCCAGGATGTCGTTGATCACCCCGAGCAGCGCCGCGCCGCTGCTGCGGGCCGTGGACACATACTCCTGCTGGATCGCGGTGAGCGGCGTCTCGCGCAGGAGGCTCATCATCCCCAGGACCGCGTTCAGCGGCGTGCGGATCTCGTGGCTCATGTTGGCCAGGAACTCGCTCTTCGACTGGCTGGCCTCTTCCGCCCGGTCCCGCTGCTGACGCAGGTCGCGGCTCTGGCGCACGATCACGACGTTGATCGCGGTGGCGATCCCGAGGATCGCCAGCCGGCTGACCTGATTGTTCCAGCGGAACGTGCCGTAGGTGAGGCTGGCGAGCGGCAGGCCCGCGGCCTCGCTCCGCGCCACCACCCAGGCGACCAGGGCGCCATACTGGAGGAAGGCCGAAAACCCCGCCGTGAGGCACATCCGGATGTCCTGCCGCACGCAGGTGAACGCCAGGGTCAGCAGGTAGATGCTGAAGATCGTCCGGCCGTTGGTCACCGCCAGCGGGCTCCCCGACAGGATCAGCGCCAGGTTGACGCCGCTCACGATGCTGACGTCCAGCACGCAGGTGAAGAAGCCCAGCCAGGGCGGTGGCGAGGCCTGGCGGGCAAGGCCCAGCACGGCGGCTCCCAGCAGCGCGGCCAGCAGGGCGCCGCCGATACCGATCCAGGGCTCGGGATCGGCAGGCTGGGCGACGACCGTGGTCAGCGGCACCAGGGCCGCCACGGCGGCCGTCCCGATCCGCACGCGCGCCGCCAGCAGCTCCCCCTCGCGTCCGGCCCGGGCCGAAGCCGGATCGGGGCGCGCCCAGAGACGAGTACGTCTTGGCAGGTGCACGGTTGGGCTGTTCTCTCGTGAGAGGTGAGTGGCTATTCTGCCACAGTCGGAGGGGGAGCATCGGGTGGGGGATCGCCCCACCGGGGCGGGCTTTGATCAGCCTGGGGTTTCAACCCCAGGCCGGCTGCCGCCGGCCTCGAGCGCCTGGGGTTTCAACCAGGTTTCAACCCCAGGCGGGCTGCCGCCGGCCTCGAGCGCCCGGGGTTTCAACCAGGTTTCAACCCCAGGCCGGCTGCCGCCGGCCTCGAGCGCCCGGGGTTTCAACCAGGTTTCAATCCCAGGCCGGCTGCCGCCGCAACCCCAGGCGCGACGCTCCAGGGGCGGAATTCATCCAGGGCGGCCGCCCTGGGGTTGAAATCCCAGGCGCGGCCGGTCCGCGTCCCGCCTGGGGTTGAAACCCCAGGCTGATCAAAGCCCGCCCCTTCGGGGCGATCCCCCTCCCGGTTCGTCGGCCGCCCTCGACGGTTCGTCGGCCGCCCTCGACGGTTCTTCGGCCGCTCTCGTCGGTTCGTCGGCCCGCCCGGGCGGATGCCACGCCCGGGATGGCCGACGTTCCGCCTGCCCGGGCCGATGACCCAACCGAGCTGGTCGGCGTTCCATCCACCAGGACCGACGATCCACCCGGTCTGGCCGACCGTCCGCCCACCTGGATCGGAGGCCCGCCGGGGTGGGCCGACGTTCCGCTCACGTGGGCCGGCGGACGGTCAGCCCGGGCGGATCGACTTTTTTGCCGGGCGGATGGCCCGTCACGGGCGGCCGTTCGCCTTTTTTCGGGAACGCTTCTTCGCACGGTCCGGGCCGCCCAGCTCGTCGACGCTCTCCAGCTTCTGCACGGCCGGGTCGAGATCGTCGGCGATCAGGCACTCCAGCATGCCCAGCAGCTCACCCTCCCGCGCCGCCTCCGGGTCGACCTCCTCGTCCGGTCCCGCCGGCAGATCCCTGGCGTACCCCCGCATCCGCTCGGTGAACGCCCGCAGATCCGCCGCCGAGTGCTTCAGCTTCTCCCGGATCGCGCTCGGCGTGTTCAGCCGGCGGATCTCCAGGCGCTCGTCCGAAAAGCGGAGCACCACCTGCTCGTCCAGCCCGAATCCAAACCGATCCAGTACCCTCGCCAGCGTCTTCCCCAGCGGGAAACAGAGCGTCGTACCCTGCGTCGTGACCCTCGACGTCAGCTCCACCAAGTTTTCCGGCATGGCTCTCCCTTCAGCCGGCTTGCTTCTCCGGAATAAGTACCGTGAGAGCGCGACCGGCTGGAGCGCTGTTCTACAACTGGATTGCTGATCCTGTCAAGATGGCAGAGAGTGTTTGCCCTGAGGGACCGATCCGGGGTAGGATACCCAACATCATGAAAAGCCAAGCCGATATGCAGCCCGAGACCGCGCACATGATCCAGGTCCTTCGGTCGGCCGTGCGGGTTCTCGGCTTCACGAATCGCGAGATCGAGAGCCGGCTCGGCGTCTCCGGCGGCTATCTCACGCGGCTGTTCAACGGCACTCTGGAGCTTCGCTTCCAGCACATCGTGGACATCGCGCGGGCCATGGGCCTGGAGCCGGAAGAGATCGTCCAGCTGGCCTATCCGCAACCGCGCAACCCGCCGAGCGAGTCGGCGCAGCGGCTTCGGGAGACCTTCGGGCCGCGCTTGGCGGGCAGGGCCGCGGCCCCGTCCGTCGAGGCTGAGAAGGGCGCCTCGGAGTCTGGTCTGGGCTCCGCGCTGGAGCAGGAGATGGAGCGGATGATGAAGCGGGTGTTCTCGCGCTTCTTCGCCGAGTTCATGGGCAAAGCGGCGTCGGGGGAGTAGGGCCGGGGTTCGCGGGCGACGAGTCGAAGGCTAGGCTTCGAACCCGGCGCTGGGGTTGTTCTCGAGGTGCCTCAGATAACGGACCAGCTTCTCGACGTCCTCCCGCGTTGCCTCTCTCATTTCGCAGGACGTTTTCAGCAACAACAGGCCCGCCAGGGCTTCGCGCTGGATCTTGAGCGCCAGGAAGGTCCTGTAGGCGATCGTGACCACCGCGGTTGCCTCGGTCGCCTTCCTCTGAGCGAGGAGAACTGCCGCAAGGTCGAGAGAAACCAGGGCGACGTTGTAGCCAGAGCCAAGCTCCGTCCATCCTTCGTGGACTTCGCGAAGCGTCGTCTCCGCGCGAACAAGCCTGTCTTGCCCGGCTTCGACCCGCCCGGTCAACCAGCGTTGCCGAAGCTCGTTGATGCGCCCTCCCGTCGCGTGCTGAAGGGCTCTCAGGTGAAAGAGCTGGATCTCCGCGTCTCGGTAGCGCTTGCACCAGACAAGAAATTCGATCTGGTTCTGTTTCGCGACATAGAAAAGACCTGGATCCTTGTCCACATCAAGGAGCGAAAGACTCTCGTCGATCAAGCGGAGTGCCTGTTCAGGATCGCCAGCAAATCCTGTGTACCGGCCAAGCTGAAGCAGCGTACGGCCGGCGAAGTGATCCTGTCCGTTTCGTTGATAGAAACTAAGGACCTTCTTTAGTCTGAGGCATGCGTTTCCAAAGCTTCGACTGTAGGCATCAAAGGAAGTTTCCAGTTCGAGGAGCCGAATTTCCAGGGAATCAGAATGAGTGCCGAGCTCGAAAAGTTGCCGTGAGCGCGCGAAGGCATCCCTTGCCTTGTCGAACTGATCCGAGGCGCGGTAGGCATTCCCCAATTCTGCGAAAGCGCGGCACCGAATATCGAAGATCTCCTTTCCTCTCTGTTCTGGTGTGACGAGTTGCTCGGCGCCACTGACCGCCAATTGGGCAAAGTAGACCATCAAGCCAACGTCCTCATATCGGACGGACCAGCTCGCGGCGAGGAGGGCCTCGATCTTGTCGGTCTGCTTCATCGACCTGGGGAGGCTTTCGGGACCTTTGAAGCCACCCTCGACGAGTCTCTTGACCGTTCTTTCCAGCTGGCCTTGCCGGCGGCTGAGCTTTCGTTCCTCGCGAAGAGCGACCGCGAAAGCGCGATCGATGGCGGCCTCGGTCGCAGCCTCCTCCTTGGCCGTGAGCTCCCTCTCCACGCCGAGACCTGCCATGAGGCCCGCGGGAGCGGCGGCGAGGCACTCCTTGCAGCCTTCCTCGAGATGGCGCAGGATCTCTTCCCCGCGCTGGGGTGCAATCCTGCCGCGGACGAGATCCAGCAACTCCTCTGCGCTCGGGTGCTCGGTCAATGCCCACTCTCCATGAGAAGGCGGCATTCTCTCACAAGCGGAATCGTAGAAAAAGCGGCAAGAACGCACGGGTCCGGGCCAATGTCTGACGCCCCTGCCGGGCTGACTTTTGAGGGGCACAGGCGATCGGTCATTCCCCGGGGCGGAGAATCCCTCCGTCCCCGGGGTCTGCGCGGGCGGCGTGGACGGGCCAGGGCCCGCCCATGGAGCCGGCTCAGCCGTTCGAGCCGTTCGCCTGACTCGCCACGGTCGGGGTGATCTGCCGGCCGTTGGGATCGGCCGCAGCGCCAAGGTCGGACTTGGCCGTTCCGCCCACGCTCCGCGGCGTATGGGGTTGAGGGGTCCAGAAGCTCACCACCCACTGCCAGGTCGCCTGGAACAGGCCGAGGTTCGAGGGCCCGTTGTAATTCCAGCCCGCGGCATGGGCTGGAGCCGCAAAGGTGAGGACGGCCGTGAGGGCTCCCGCGATCGCTACGCGCCGAATCAGAGTCTGAGTCATGTCGTCTCCTGAGACCGCGGCTCGATCGGCGCCGCCATGGCGCCAGCGCCCGCGGTCGCGATGCCAAAGGCTTGGCGAAGGCTCAAGTCTGGCATTTGGCGAGCGAAATTCTCCCGCTGGCGCGCCAGATTCTCCCGCCTTCCCGAGTCTCGACAAGGAAGACCCGCACATCCATCACCAAGCCGCGCTCCGTCGTCAGAAAACATAACATCAGCAGCTCTGCTGCGCAATCACCAACAAAGCCGCAAAAAAAGTTGAAACAGGTCTAGACAGACTCACGATGGCTGCCGTAGACTCTTGGTACGGCAGAAGGAGCAGATAGATGGACGCTTGCGTGTCAGACCAAGGCCCGGTTCGAGCTGAAAGAGCCGCCTCGTTGAAACTCTCTGCACCGGACCTGGGTGCACAGATCGTGCGGTTGCGGGAACGGAAGGAGCTGAGCCGGACCGCTCTGGCACGAGGACTGGGGGTGTCGCGAGACCGGGTCGCGAAATGGGAGCGCGAAAAGAACGAGCCGCCGCTGGAGATGCTGATCGCGCTCGGCGACGTCCTCGGAGTGACCCTCGACGAGCTCGTGCTCGGACAGGCGGCGCCGGTGGTCCACGGTGGCTTGAATGACGGGACGGTGCGGGCGATCACCCGTCTCGTCACCGAGCTGGAAGGCCTGTTGCGGAGCGCGGGGATCCTGCCGCTCGGGACGCGGGGATACGGCATCGATCCGAACGGTTGAATCCGGACGGCTCAACGCAGATTTCGCTCTTCGGGGCCAGAGAGGCTCCGAGGTTACCAAGGAGAGACGTATGAAGATGGAAACGGTAGTGGTCCGCAAGAAGACGGAGCTCACGATCGAGCTGCGGCGCCCGCAGCGACCCGGCGGAGCGGGAGAGCTTGTGGCGGGGCTTATGGCGGGGAAAATGGCGAAGAAAGACGTCGACTCCCTCAAGCCGGAGCGGGTCCAGGAGTGGCTGCGGGCCTGGCCCGCGTGGGAGCTGCGCGCGAACGGCAGGTCCCTCCACCGGGTGAAGGCGTTCCCCTCGACGATCGTGGCAACGCGCTACGGCACCTTCGTCGCCGCCCTGGCCGGAGCGCTCGGCCAGCCTCTGCGGTTGAGCCTCGCCGACGGCAACGTCGACCTGGAGCTCTACGCCTGCCGCGAGCGGGGACGCTTCGGCCCCTTGACCGAAACCGTGCTCGACCTCGCCGCCCAGCTCGGGTGACGAGACCTGGACCACCGACACACATTCGACAGAAAAACGTTCAGAAAGGAACATCAAAATGCCCAAGATCACAGCTCACGCAAAGATCCTCCGCGACTGGGACGCTCTCCTCGGCGCGGTGGACGCGAACGCCAGCCTGCTGCCCGGGGTGGACGACCTCAAGGCGGGACTGGAGAAGCTCCTGGCGGACGGGAGGGCGGCCAAGGTCCAGCAGGCGTCGCTCGGCTCCAGCCGCCAGGCCGAGACCCAGAACGTCAATCAGATCATGACCGACGGCCAGGAGGCAGCCCGCAAGCTCCGCGCCTTCGTCTTCAGCCACCTTGGCTCGAAGACCGATCTGGTGAAGCAGTTCGGTCTGCCGGTCCCTCGGAAGGCGAAGAAAAAGGCCGAGTCCTCGGTGCCGGACACGCCGGCGCCGGCAAACCCGGCCGGACCCGAAGCCCATCAGGCCGCGGCGCCGCAGAGCGTCTCGGCGCCGGGTCAGGGGCCCTCCCGCAATCCCACCGCACCGTGAAGTAGCGATCCGACCGTGATTGCCGGGGGCGCGTGTTCGCGCGCCCCCGGCGCAGGATGGGTCTTTGAAAACTGAATCAGGAAAGGAGGTTGGGTCAGGGCTCTCCGCTCGATTGGGGAGAGCCCTGGTTTTTGATTGGCAGGTCTCAGAACTCCGCGTACACGAACAGCCCGGAGAAGTTGGCGTTCACATCCGAGACGTTCTCGAACGAGAGCAGGTTCCACTGCCCGGTGCGGTTGAACAGGGCATGGCTCGGGTTCGTGGTGCTCAGGGTGAAGAGGGCGTTGTTCCCCGGGTTGTTGTAGTTCAGGGGGTTCTGGCTGGGCTTGCTGAAATCCACCAGGCGCACGTCGTCGTGCCCGCTCGGCTGATAGGTGCCGACGCTGTTGTACCAGACGGCTAGGCCCTTGTCCGGGAGATTGTCGTCGTACCCCTCGCCGCCGTCATATTGCTTGTTCCGGTTCTCGACGATCCAATACTCCAGCGGCGAGCCCATGAACGAGGTGATCGGCACGATGATCAGGGCCGAATTGGTCAGCTCCGAGGGAACGAACTGGAGGCACTGGCCGAGATGCCCCTGGATGAACTTGGGCTTGATCCAGCCGATCTTCACCTTGTCGTGCATCGTGAGGTGCACCCAGGTGCTGGAATTCGCGGAGCCCATCATGTCGTACTCGCCGGTGCCGGTGTTCGCGCCGTAGCGGTCGGGGAGATCGAAGAACGCGTGGCCGAGCTCGTGGCAGACGGCGGCCAGCGCGCGGATCGGGGTGACGTTGTACTGCGGGTCGGCGAGCGCCTTGAGGCTGAAGATGACGATGTTGCGGGCGGGGAACGTGTAGGTTCCGGTCGGCGTCGCCACGCTGCCGGCGGTGACGTTGCGGGTGCTCGCGTACCCCGATCCCGGCAGCGCGTTGGGAACCAGGATGACGATCTGCGCCTCGCGGACGCTGATCGAATGGTCGGCGGTGGTGTCGAGGGCGCTCCAGTTGACGTTCGCCTTCTTCAGGACGTCCTGCAGGAACGTGGCGTTTTGTTCGATGCCGTTGTTGTAATCGGTGATCTTCTTGCTCAGCGTGAACCAGTCCGGGACGCCGCCGGAGTTGACGTTGAGCTGGCCGTAGGAGTTGGTATTGTAATAACCGTGGACGTTCTTCTCGCCCTGCACGGTGCCGAAGAAGATCTCGTTGATGTAGGCCGTGTCGGCGGCGGGGTTGATCGGGGCGTCCTGGAGCGCCGCGCGGATGACCACCAGCTTGCCCGACGGATAGAGCGAGCTGGTGTTGCTGATGATCTTCCCCGGAGTGCCGAGGATCTGGTTCTTGATCGACGCCGGAACGCTGCTGTCGTCGAGGTTGCGGACGTCGGTGCCGCTGGCGCACGGCTGCGCCAGGCCGGACAGCGGGAGAACGAGGAAACCGAGGCTCGCGGCCGCGATCGCGGTCAGCGTGGAGACGAAACTCTTCTTATAGGCTCCCATGTGGGAATTCCTCCTTTACTAGGGTGAAGTTGATATGACGAAAGGTTTTTGTGGATGGCCCTTCGTGCCGGTTCGCTTGTAGAAGCGTGGCCTGGCGCCGGCGGGGGACATCGCCCTCGCCGTGGCGCGCCGGACGTGAGAAACTGGCCCCGCGCCAGGGAGGCCCTTCCCCGGGCGGAACCGAAGGAGAGTCTCGATGGGATCGCACTCGACGCCGCAAAGCTCCGCCCCCGACGCTTGGCCCGTGCTGTCGTTCGAGGGCTGGAAGGACACCTACGCGACAGGCCCGCGTCCCCGGCTGCAAGACTTTCAGGCCCCGCGGGCGGATCTCGGTATATAATCGGATCCGACTCTGGTAGGTCACATCAACGAAGTGATGTAGAGGTATGGCTCTAACTTCTTAGATTTCGGAAGGCAATATGGCCCGGAGCGTCTACACAATCTTTCGCCAAGCAGCTCGTACCGCAGACCGTGCTCACAAACGCGCGGTTCACGATCGACAACGTGCCGTGAGAGAAGCAGAACGCGCTCGACAGGCTTATGCGCGAGAGGTCCTGCGTCTAGGTAAGGCTGCAAGCCGCGCCGCACAAGAGGCATATACCAGCAGCCGCGAGCATGAAGCAGAGGAATTGAACCAGGGGATTCAAAAGCAGATACATGACCTGCAAAGCATCCTGCAGGGGGCATCACACGCTAAGCCTGTGGATTTCTTGGCGCTGAGAAAGCCGTATATAGCGAGAACGTATAGTCCATCGCAAGCTCCGAAAGAACCTCTCCGCTCCGACTTCAAGACCGAAGTAACTCCCCCAACCTGGTTAGCTGGGCTTCTTGGTGGACGCAGTAAGTATGAGATAGAAGTTCAAGCGGCTCATGAGAATGATGAACAGGCATTCCAGGCAAGTTTTGAGAGATGGCGTCAAGCGTTTGCTGAATGGCGACGTGTTGATGCCGCAGCCCATGCAACTTTTCAACGAGAGGAAAGCGCCCGTCTTGCTGAGAATACGAGGCACAACTCCGGAGTGGATGACTTTGAGAAGGCATATAATGAAGGCTTGCCGGCTGCGGCGGCAGAGTATTTTGCTCTAGTTCTCGACCGATTGAATTTCCCCGATGGCTTTCCAGAAGAATTCCGCTTGAGCTTTGTAGAAGAGTCCAAGGAGCTCGTTATCGAGTACTGCCTTCCTGCGATCGAGGTTGTGCCGGCGGTTCAAGAGGTGTCGTATATCAAGAGCAAGGATGAGTTGCGGGAAAAACCAAGGAAGAAGGCAGATGTTCGCGATCTATACCAAGCCGTAATTGCAAGTGCTTCACTGAGCGTCACCGACGCGGTTTTTTCAAGTGATGTCGCAGCTATTGCTCAATGTATTGTCTTCAACGGAATAGTGAGGACAGTCTCCCCTGAATCGGGAGAAGATATCAGCCCTTGCATTGTCTCAGTCAGGGTCACAAGAGATGAGTTTCTTAAGATAAATCTGCGTAAAGTGGATCCTGTCGCATGCCTGAGGTCGCTCGGGGCGGTATCAAAGAAGCCTGAAGAGTTAGCGCCAATTAGGCCAATCATCGAGTTCGATATGGTTGACAAAAGGTTCGTGGCTGAGCTAGATGCAATTTCGACCTTAGAGAGTCGGCCCAATATCATGGAGCTTACGCCATTCGAGTTTGAGAGCTTGGTCGGTAATCTCTTCTCAAAGATGGGCCTGGAAACTCGGCAGACCCGCTCTTCCCGCGATGGAGGCGTAGATGCTATTGCATTCGATACTCGACCTGTGCTCGGGGGGAAAATAGTTATCCAGGCAAAGCGCTATAAGAATACGGTAGGAGTTGCTGCTGTTCGTGACTTATATGGGACTATGATCAACGAGGGCGCCAATAAAGGCATCCTCGTCACGACAGCGGGATACGGTCCAGACGCTTTCGAATTTTCCAGGGACAAGCCGATCGAGCTCATGGATGGACATCAACTTTTATACCTTCTGCGCCAGCATGGAGTTGAAGCGCGGATTGTCATGCCTGTTTAGCTGGGAGGTCCCCATATCGCCTCCCGCCACAGTTGCCCGAAGGAAGTAATGCAATTCGGTAGGGTATGCGCGGAGGTTGGTAGCGGCGCGTGACTAGATCCTCGCATAGGCGTGGAAGCTTCTATCTTGAAATGGGAGGTCGCGATGAGTGACACGAATTCATTCCCCCGCACATTGCGCATCGGAATCCTGGTGTTCGACGGTTTCGAGCCGATCGACGTTTGGGGGTTCGTCGAAGCGTTCAGCCTTTCGCGCTTCATCGGCACGGGCTACTTCGGCGATCCACCATATCCGTTCGAGTGGTGCTCATCTCCAATCAATGCCGGCCGGAGGCAGCAGGAGCGACGCCGGCACCGGTGAATAGCATGAACGGTCCACTGGTTGCTCCTGACTATTTTCGCGATGAGGCCCTCGAACAGATGATCGATCTTTTGATGATCCCCGGAGGCGGTGGAACGCGCGTCCTGCTCGCCGACGATCATCCAGAGGAAAGGAGCGCGCTCCTCCAGTGGGTGCGGTCGATGGACGAGCGGGTCGCGATCATGACCTCTGTCTGCACCGGTGCCGCGATCCTCGCGGCTGCCGGGCTTCTCGACGGCAAGCCGGCCGCCACGAATCATGCGTCTTTTGGCTGGGTGACCGGATTCGGCACGCGCGTTCAATGGGACAACGTCTCACGCTGGGTCGACGCGGGCCGCTACGTCACCTCCGCGGGCGTCTCCGCCGGTACCGACATGGGTTTCTATCTCCTCAAACGGCTCGCCGGCCGTGCCGTCGCCGAGGCGGCAGCCCAAGGGGCGGAATACGACTGGCACCGCGACCCCGAGCAGCCGATCTACTATCCGCACAGGCTGTGGTGCCGAATTCGCGATGACCGCCAGAGCCCGGCGGCGCGGCTTCACGGTATAGTGTCTCGATGGGACCGCACTCGACGCCGCAAAGCTCCGCCCCCGACGCCTGGCCCGTGCTGTCGTTCGAGGCCTGGAAGGACACCTACGCGACGCTCCATCGCTGGACGCAGATCATCGGCAAGACGCGCATGGGTTTCGAACCGATGTTGAATCACTGGTGGCAGGTGCCGCTCTACGTGAGCGCCCGCGGCCTGACGACGTCGGCGATGCCGTGCGGGCCGGGGCGGCTGGTCGACATCGAATTCGATTTCATCGCGCACGAGCTGGCGATCCGCACCAGCGACGGCGCCCGCCGCGAGCTGCCGCTGATGCCGCGGAGCGTCGCCGACTTTCTCGCGGCGTACGAAGGCGCTCTGCGGAGCCTGGACGTCGAGGCCCACGTCTGGCCGGTGCCGGTGGAGCTGCCGGACGCCCTGCCGTTCGCCGAGGACCGCGAGCACTGCTCCTACGACGGCGAGTCGGCGCACCGCTTCTGGCAGGCGCTGATCCGGATCGACCGGATCTTCAAGATCTTCCGCGCGCGCTTCCTCGGCAAGTCGAGCCCGGTGCACTTCTTCTGGGGGAGCTTCGATCTCGCGGTGACCCGTTTCTCCGGCCGGACGGCGCCGCCGCATCCGGGGGGAGCCCCGCACGTCGGCGACTGGGTGATGCGCGAGGCCTACTCGCACGAAGTGTCGAGCGCCGGCTTCTGGCCGGGCAACGACGCCTATCCCCAGGCTGCCTTTTATTCGTACGCCTATCCCACGCCGGAGGGCTTCGGCGACGCGCCCCTGCGGCCGGCCGATGCTTTCTTCTCCAAGGAGATGGGGGAGTTCCTGCTGCCGTACGAGGCCGTGCGAACCGCGGCGGACCCCGAGGCGGCGCTGCTCGATTTCCTGCAGAGCACGTACGAGGCAGCGGCGGATCGCGCGGGGTGGGACCGGGTGGGGCTGGAGCGGGGGGCGGAGGAGCAGGGAGCGTTGGAGCAGGGGGCGTAAGGCGCGCCGGCGCCACCCCGCCCGGGCATAAATGCCCGGGTGGGGGTGGCGGCGATCAGGCCCCGGGGTCAGGCCTCGGCCCTCTCGTCGATCCCCCGATTTGCCGAATCCCCAAAACTGTGCGATCCTAAGGGCCGTCGGCGTTCCGCCAAGAGCGCCGCATCGAGTCTCACCGGGGCACGAAGCCCCTCAACGGCGGCCTCGCCGGCTTAAGTCCTCCGTTCAAGAATCCTGCCGGAAAGTTCCTTGACGTCGCTGCGATGCGATGTCGGAAAGTACCCCCACACCTGATGAGTTTTTCTTCTTTCAAGCTCGACCCCTGCCTGCTCCGTGGCGTTGCCGACCTCGGCTTCACCGAACCGACCCCGATTCAGCGCGACGGCATCCCGCCGGCCCTCGAAGGCCGCGACGTGCTGGCCTGCGCGATGACGGGGAGCGGCAAGACCGCCGCCTTCGCGCTGCCGATCCTGCAGCGGCTGCTCGGGAAACCGCGCGGCACGACGCGGTGCCTGGTCCTGGCCCCCACGCGTGAGCTGGCGGCGCAGATCGTCGAGCACTTCAACGAGCTGGCCCGGCACACGCCGATCCGCGCCGCGGCCGTCTATGGCGGCGTCGGCATGGCGCCGCAGGAGAAGGCCCTGCGCTCCGGCGTCGACGTCATCGTCGCCTGCCCGGGCCGTCTGCTCGATCATTTCCAGTACTCCTACGCGCGCCTGGCCGGCCTCGAGGTCCTGGTGCTCGACGAGGCGGACCGCATGCTCGACATGGGCTTCCTGCCGGACATCCGGCGCGTCCTCAAGCATCTGCCGCCCGCCGATCAGACGCTCTTTTTCTCGGCCACCGTGCCGCCGCCGATTCGCGAGCTGGCGCGGCAGATGCTGAAGGACCCCGTGCAGCTCAACATCGAGCGCGCCTCGGCGCCGGCCACCGGCATCGAGCAGGCGATCTATCCGGTGCGGCAGGACGTCAAGTCCTCGCTGCTGCTCGAGCTGCTGAAGGGGAACGCGATCGAGAACGCGATCGTGTTCACGCGCACCAAGCACCGCGCCAACCGTCTCGCCCAGTTCCTGGAGCGCCACGGCGTTTCCTGCGACCGCGTGCACGGCAACCGCAGCCAGCCGCAGCGCACCCAGGCCCTGGCCGACTTCAAGAGCGGCCGCACGCGGATCCTGGTCGCCACCGACATCGCGGCGCGCGGCATCGACGTCGAGGGGCTGTCGCACGTCGTCAACTTCGACGTGCCGAACGTGCCCGAGGACTACATCCACCGCGTCGGCCGCACCGCCCGCGCCGGCGCCACCGGCCAAGCCTTCACCTTCGTCTCGCCCGAGGAGATGAACGAGCTCCGCGCCATCGAGCGCGCGGTCGCCAAGGTGCTGCCACGCAAGACGCTCGACGGCTTCGACTACCAGCCCAAGACGGCCGAGAAGCTGGAGATTCCCCTCGCCGAGCGCTTGGCGGCGATGCGCGCCCAGCGCTCCGGCGAACGGTCGCGGGCGAACGCCAACGCGGCGGCCCGCAATGGCAACGGCAACGGCAACGGGAACGCCCGCAAGCCGCAGCCGGTGCCCGCCGGTCGTAGCGACAGCCGTGGCGACAACAGCCACGCGCGGCCGTCCACGCCGCGTCCGGCGGCGGCCCGGCCGCAGGAGTCGCACCGCCGCGGCGCCGAGCCGGCGACGATGAACCCGTGGCCGGGCCGTGCGATCGCCCCGGGGCCGCAGCGCGCGGCTTCGCCGGGGCCTCAGCGGCGCCGGTTGCGGTAAAAAAAGGCCCTCATCACCCCGCCCCTCTTCTCCCGGCCTCCCCCCCGGCCCGACGGGAGAAGAGGGAGTGGTTAGTCTAAAAGCAACGGCTGGATTCCTGTTTTAGCCCCTCTCTCCCGGCGGCCGGGGGGGAGGCCGGGAGAGAGGGGTTGGGGAGTGAGGGCGCCGCGGCGCCGACTTTCCGCACCTCACGAGTGCTCGGCGTCACCAAGCCCGGGCGCCGTTCGGCGTTTCCGTCCACTATTTGTTAGCGTCTTGATCTCCTATAATGCCGTCGCCGGCCCGCTTCGGGCCCGCGATCCTGGGGAGAGAGGCGTTGATGACGAAGACGGTCCGGCCGATGGCCATCTTTCACGAGCATCAGGAGTGGTTCCGGCCGCTCTTCGCCGAGCTGGACCGGCGGGGGACGCCGTATGTGCGCGTCGACGCCCGGCGGTGCTTCTATGACGCCGGCAGCCAGGAGCGCGAGTACTCCTTGCTGTTCAACCGGATGAGCCCGTCGGCCTATCTGCGCAGCACCTGCCACGGCATCTACTACACGCTCGCCTACCTCGCACACCTCGAGCGGGTGGGCACCCGCGTCATCAACGGCACACAGGGGTTCCGCGTCGAGACCTCGAAGGCGCTGCAACTGTCGCTGTTCGAGTCGCTGGGGCTGAGGTATCCGCGGGCCCTGGTGATCAGCCATCCGGCGGCGGCGCCCGACGCGGCGCGCCACCTGCGGTTCCCCATCGTGGTCAAGGCCAACATCGGCGGCAGCGGCGCGGGGATCGTGCGCTATGACACCCCCGAGCAGCTGGCGGCGGCGGTGGCGGGCGGCACGGTCGACCTCGGCATCGACAGCACGGCGCTGGTGCAGGAGTTCGTCCCGGCGCGCGGCGGGCACATCGTGCGCGTCGAGGTGGTCGGCCGGAAGTTCATCTACGGCATCCGCGTCTTCAGCCCCGAGGACGTCTTCAACATCTGTCCGGGGGACGCCTGCCAGACCACGGACGGCTCGGCGCTGGCGGGAGCGGCGTGCGCCGTGGACGCGGCGTCGCGGGGGATTCGGGTCGAGGGGTACACGCCGCCGCCCGCGGTGATCGCCGACGTCGAGCGGATTTTCGAGGCGGCCGGGATCGACGTCGGCGGCGTCGAATACATGATCGACGACCGCGACGGCGCGCTCCTCTATTACGACATCAACGCTCTCTCCAACTTCGTCGCCGAGGCGCCGCGGGTGGTCGGTTTCGACCCCTTCGTGACGCTCGTCGACTATCTCGAGGCGGAGGCCGTGCCATGAGATACGGATACTGGATGCCGGTGTTCGGCGGCTGGCTGCGCAACGTCGAGGACGAGGGGATGGCGGCGAGCTGGGACTACGTCAGCCGGCTGGCGCGGCGCAGCGAGGAGATCGGCTTCGACCTGACGCTGGTCGCCGAGCTGAACCTCAACGACATCAAGGGGATCGACGCGCCCTCGCTCGACGCCTGGTCGACCGCGGCGGCGCTGGCGGCGGTGACCCGGCGCCTGGAGCTGATGGTCGCCGTGCGGCCCACCTTCCATCTCCCCGCGCTGCTCGCCAAGCAGGCCGCCAACATCGATCACATCAGCGGTGGCCGGCTGTCGCTCAACGTCGTCTCCTCCTGGTGGGCCGAGGAGGCCACGCAGTACGGCGTCGCCTTTGATTCCCACGACGACCGCTACGCGCGGACGGCGGAATGGCTGGAGGTGGTCGACGGCGTATGGAAAAACGATCGCTTCTCGTTCGCCGGCCGCCATTACCACGTCGACGGCACGGTGCTGTCGCCGAAGCCGGTGTCGCGTCCGCGCCCGACGATCTACGCCGGCGGCGAATCCGAGGCGGCCAAGGAGCTGATCGCGAAACAGTGCGACGCCTATGTGATGCACGGCGATCCCGCCGACCGCATCCACGAGAAGGTGGTCGACCTCTCGGCGCGGCGCGAGCGGATGGATCTGCCGCCGATGACCTTCGGCGTCGCCGGCTACGCCATCGTGCGCGATTCGGAGAGCGAGGCGCGGCGCGAGCGTGAGCGGATCACCAACGTCCAGGAGAACGCCGCCGGCTATGCCAACTATCAGCAGTGGCTCGCCGGTACGCAGCTCGAACGGCGCATGTCGATCGAGGAGTACTCGGTCTCGAACCGCGGCCTCCGCACCGAGCTCGTCGGCACTCCCGAGCAGGTGCGCGAGCGGATCGAGGAGCTGGAGGCGGCCGGGGTGGATCTGCTGTTGCTGCAATTCAGCCCGCAGTACGAGGAGATGGAGCGCTTCGCCGCGCAGGTGATCGATCGGCGGCCGATGGCGCTGGCGAACGCGGGGTGATCCTCAGGGTTTGGCGCCGGCGGCGCGCAGGATCGCGGCGATCTCCGTGCGTTTGAGCGCATCGGCCACGGTCAGTGGCGTGCCGCCCCCCTTGGCCTTGGCGTTGACGTCCGCCCCCGCGCGGATCATGGCCCTGACGACGTCGGGCCCGCAACTCTCGGCCGCCCAGAGGAGAGCCGTCGCGTGGTTCTGGTCGGCGGCGTTGGGATCGCCCTTCGCCGCGAGCAGGGTGAGGACGATGGCGTCGCGCACCGGCTTGGGGTCGTAGGCGCAGAAGCCGGCCGCCGTCACCATGGCAGAGTCGTTGCCCTCCTTGGCGTTGGGGGACATGCCGCCCTTGAGGAAAAGCTTCACCGCTTCGAGATTGCCGTCCTTGATCGACCGCATGAAGCCGCCGTTGTTGAATTCATATCCAAGGCCGCCCAGATCCTTCTTGAGGGAGAGGCGGGGATCTCCGACCTCGCCAGGTAGAGGCTCCGGAGAGGGCGCCGCGATCTCCGCCTCCGGCTCGAGCTCCGCCGTACCACCATTATGCAAGGCGGCGCGCACCGTGGCACTGTAATGCCAGTCCTGGCCGAGCTTGTGGGACTCGATCTTGGCCTCGATCCTTTCATCATCGAATCTCTCAAGATCGATCATGCCGAGCCCCAGGACGGCCGACCCGCTCTGCGGGATCTCGGCGTGATAGGGAACGACGGCGAGGCCGTCATATCCCACGTGCCAACGCACTTTCAGAGCGTGGATCTGCTCCTGCTTGGCGAGCTCGGTCAGATGGCCGGACGAGTGGTCGCCCTCGGGCAGGGGAGCGTCGCTCAGCAGCAGGACGAGGTACTTGCCGTCGGGCCGCTGGGGGTCGCCCTCCAGGCTGGCATAGACGTGGTTGAACGTCGTCGTCTTGCCGTGGACGGTGAAGGTGCCGACCACCTCGTCCTCGGCGGCGAGGAGCGGTGCGGTGAGAAGGAGGACCAGGGCCGTGCAGGCGAGTGTTGATAGCGAGCGCAACTTTGGGAAACGAGGAATATTGACGACCATACGAGAGTGTCGGACAGAGAGGCAAGGCCACGGCTCAGCCGGCTCCGGCAACGCGAAGCCGTGACGGCTGGTCCGAGGGCTTCCGCTACCTATGAGGGCTGGCATAGGATGCGAGGCCATGAAGCTAAATGAATGGGCCGACC
>DATBAW010000340.1:0-12437 GCA_036271335.1 Thermoanaerobaculia bacterium | reverse complement strand
CGTCCATCGAAGGCCTGAGGGTCTCTACGAAGCGCTCGGTCTCCACGATTTGCTCGACGAGCTGGCTCATGTAGCTGGCGACCTCGGTGGCGCTGAACTGGGAGGCGCTGAGGCGGCCGTGGATGACTTCGAAGGCGTCGGAGAAGGCGCCGAGCTGGGCGACGACGCATTGGTCGCGCTTGTGGCAGTCGAGGAGGAGCTCGCGCTGCTTCTGGAGGATGCCGAGGTGGAACTCGCGGGTTTTGGCGGTGGCGGGCTCCTTGGCGGCGAGGTCGCGGACCTGGCGGGCTTTCTCGTCGACCTCGGCCACGCGCTTCTCCAGGCTCGGCATCGGCGGCACGAAGGCGGGGGCAATGCGGGCGGAGAGGCGGCGCCAGTCCTTGCGCCAGTCCGGGAGCGAGTTCGAGGCCTTGGGGGCGACGACCGCGGGGCGGACGTTGGCCAGGATGTGGAGGTAGGCGACACGCTCGCGCACGAATCCCAGGTAGGCCGCGAGCATGGTGCCGAGCTGCTGGAGGATGTCCGCTTTGGTGAAGGCGTCGAGGTCGACGCGGTCGGCCAGCACCTTCGCGACCCGCGCGCGGATCTCGGTCAAGCGGCCGAAGACCGCCATGTAGTCGGGCAGGTAGCCCGCGCGGGTCCAGAGATCGAAGGGGCTCTCGTCGAGCATTTTCTGGCACTTCAGCCGCTGGGCCTCGCGCTCCTTCTCGTCCTTCGCCTCGCGCCGCCGTCGCGCTTCCTCCTGGATGCGCGGCCGGTAGCGATGCGAGGCCGTGGCGATCGCCACCCACCCGGCGGCTCCCGCGCCGTAGACGATCGACCAGGTCGGATCGTGGAGCCACCACGTGGCGGTGGCGGCGGCGGCACCGGCTAGGAGGTTGAGCGGGTTCTGGAGCGCCTTGACGACGCTCAGGGTGACCAGGGTGCTCTTGCGCAGGGGCATGATGGTGGTACGCGTCAGGACCCGGCAGGTTCTCAGGCAAGAGCCGGGCCTGCCAACGATTGTAGCGCGCCTGGCCGTCGTTTCGCCCGCCTGGGCGCCACCCGCCGAAGGCGTTCCCGCGTCGCGGCGAAATCTTTTCCCAGGTCCCCCGAAACATTAAGCAGGTCCGCACGTAATCAGGGTCAATGCAGTTCTTGGGGCTCAAATCTCAAGAACATTCAAGTTTGCAGTCCTTGACGTCGATCTCTGGCGTGCGACCCGAAGCCAAAGTCTTCTTTGCTTGGAGGTTGCATGTATCGTTCTTTCTTCAGTCGCCTGTCGGCGGCCGCTCTGGTGGCGGCGACGCTGACCGGGCCGGTCCTGAGTCAGTCTCAGCGCTCTTTCCACAACGACGTCCTTCCCCCGACCACGGATCTGCGCGCGCATATCACGGCTCCCAAGAGCCTGCCCGGCAAGTCGTTCGGCTCCAGTGAGCCGGTCGCCTTCACGACCAGCAGCGGTACGGTCTATCAGCTGACGCGCTTCCATGGGTTGAATGTAGACATCCTGCTCCCGGAGACCTGGACGCAGGCGCTTTCCAAGGCTCAGATCCGCAACTTCCTCGACCATACGGACCTGATCTACCAGCAACTCCTCGAGCTGGTGGGCACTGCGCCACTGGGCGCCGACGGACCGGTCCAGATCGTGGTCGTCCCGGAAATCTGCGGCGATGGACTGGGCTGCGCCCTGCTCGGCCACAAGGGGGTCATGATGGACGACGACCCCTACAACGATCCGGGTTTCTGGCAAGGCATCGCGGCGGACTACCCGAACGGCGTCCTCATCCACGAGCTCACGCACAACTTCGACGTCTACTCGAGCTTCCTCGAATATGGCTTCGACCGGACGCACGACTGGACGACGTTGATCACCAACTACTACGCCGCCTATACCCATGAGGGCTTCAGCAACCAATCACCGGAGGAGGCCGAGCAGGAGGTCCTCGACTACACGAATCCCGTCTTCAGAGATCCTACGACCACCTGGGAGGACGTGATGAGCTTCCAGAGCCCGTACCTCGTCGACCCCCCGCTCCTCGTGGGTGGGTTCGGCTTTCAGGTCGCGTTGCGGTACGGCCCGCAGACGGTCACCGGCTTCACTTCGTTCATGAGCCAGTACGCGCAGTCGCACTCCGCGCCGGCGACCGACGAGGAGAAGAACGATCTCTACCTCGAAGCCCTCGCGGCCGGAGCGCACCGTGAGCTGGGCTGCGTGGCCGACGCCTGGCATTGGCACATCACCGACTCGCTTCGTCAGACGATGCTGCAGCTTTACGGTCCGAACCCGGACTGCGTGGATCACGACCACGACGGCTTTTCGGTTCTCCAGGGGGATTGCGACGATCACAAGGCGTCAGTCCATCCCGGAGCCCTGGAACACCCCAACCGGCTCGACGACGACTGCAACGGTCTGGTCGACGAGCATCTCTATCGCGAGTCCCGGGACCTCGCGAGCCCGTTGTCCCTGATCCTGCCCGCGTCGGTCACCGCGGCGCTGGGTAGCGTCTCCGATCAGGACGACTACAAATTCCACCTGAAGTCGCCGGGGCGCGTGGAGCTCAGGCTCTGCCCGCCTTCGCTCGATTCCGACATCCAGCTCAATCTCTACGACCGCACCGGTGGCGTTCTGAGAAATACGTATGTCCAGAGGCTTTGCAGCCGTACGGTTCTCCCCCTGGGCACCGGAGACTGGCACTTCCGGGTGGAAGGCGGAGGTCCGCTCGATTCAATTCCGGGCGGCCTTTACTCCGTCTCCGTGAAGAACGCCGCCCCCTGGCCGCTCGCTCCCTGGGCGAAGACCGCTCCTCCCCGCCAGAGCGGAAACGGGTTCGTCCTCACCGCCGCGACCGCGAATCCCAAGCTTTCCGTCCAGCCCACGCAGGTGCGGTTCTGGGTGAGCGGCCAGGGGTTCGTGGGGACGGTGCCCTATGACCGTGCCGCCACCTTCAGCTGGACCCCACCTCTCGGCGTCGATCCCGTCGCCGAGGGGTTGACCTACAGGGCCCAGGTGATGGCCGGTGGCGTACCTGCCGCCGCGATCACACCGCCGCAGGAGTTCGCGGCGCCGTAAGAGGACGTTCGCAGATCCAGATTTCCCACGATTCCTGAGGTCGGAGCCCTTAGGAATCGCCTCGCTTGACGTCCGTCCTGGCGCGCGGTCGTAGGCCAAAGGTGTATCAATTTCATCAGGAGGTCGTATGTATTTTTCTGCCCTATGCCGCCTGTCGGCGGCCATCGTGATGAGTCTTGCCCTGGCGGGGCCCTCGCTGAGCGCGACCCTGCCCCCGCTCGAGCGGAGCCACGATTTCCGCATCCCCTCTCCCACCGATCCGCAGGTGCGCGTCACCCCCTTGCCGATGTCCAGCGCCAAGGCGTTCGGAGACAGCGAGCGCGTGTCCTATCTGAGTTTCGACGGCAAGACGTATGAGTTGAACCGCTTCCACGGCAAGTACGTGGACCTCTTGCTGCCGGACGTCTGGCTGGGCCCGCAGGCCCTCTCGCCGGAGCTGGTCCGACATTTCCTGGACCGCACGGACATGATCTATCAGTATTTCCGCGATCAGATCGGCCAGGAGCCGGCCGGCGATGGACCGCTCCCGATCGCCATCCTTCCGGAGGTCTGCGCGAGCGACGGGCTGGGCTGCTCCTCGATCGGCATCAAAGGGATCGAGATGGCGGACGTGCCGGAGTACCGGGCTCTCTATTGGCAGGAGATCGCGGAGGACTATCCGTCCGGGGTCCTCGTCCATGAGATGACCCACAATTTCGACGTGTTCGGGCCCTACCTCTGGTACGTCAACGACGGCGCCCACGGCTGGACCACCTTCATCACCACCTACTACTACACCTTCACGCACGAAGGCGATGTGAACCTGACGCCTGAGGAAGGCACGGAGCAATGGCTCAGCTACGCGTCGCCCTACTTCGACGATCCCACCGCGACGTGGGCGAGCTGCATACGGGATGACCAATGCGAGGACCGGTACATCACGCCGAGGAACGTTTATGGCGCCTTCGGGCTGAAGATCGCCCTGCGGCACGGTCCGCAGACGGTGCTCGGATTCACCGCCTTCCTTCGCCAGTACGTGCAGTCGCACCAGCCGCCGGCGACGGCGGAGGAGAAGAACGATCTCTACGTCGAGGCCCTGGCGGCCGGCGCGCACGTGAACCTGAGCTGTGAGGTTGACGCCCTACGCTGGTCCATCTCCGACGATCTGCGCCAGCGGATGAAGCAGCTCTACGGCACCAAAAATCCGGCCTGCGAGGATCAGGACCACGACGGCTACACCCCGCTGCAAGGGGACTGCAACGACCATCTTGCCTCCGTCCATCCCGGGGCACGGGAGCTGCCGAATCACTTGGACGACAACTGTGACGGCAGCGTGGACGAGAGGATCTACCACAACGGGGGCTCCATCTTCACACCGCAGGAGTTGGCGCTCCCCGCGGAGGTCCAAGGCAATATGGGTTCTTCCACGTTGGATGTGAATCACTTTCAGCTTCACCTGCCGGCCTCGGAGCGGATCCATCTCGAGCTCTGCGTAAAAGACCCGAACGCCAGCAGTAACGTGGCGATCTCTCCCGACGTCTACGGCCCGGATCTTCTCGCCGTTTTGTACCAGTACGATGGGGAGTGCAGCGGTCAATCGCTCGTTATCGGAGCCGGCGATTGGTATCTCGACACCTTCGTGGATTCCGAGACTCCCCTCGATTACACGATGACCGTGCAGAAAGCGGCGCCATGGCCCCTGCCGCCCTGGGCGCGCACCGCGGCGCCGGCAGCGAAAGGACGCCAGTGGATCCTCAAGGCGCCGATGGCCATTCACCCTCCCGCCGCGCCCACGGCCGTACGCTTCTGGGTGAGCGGCCAAGGGTACGTGGGGACCGTGCCTTACAGCCGCAACGCCTCCTTCGTCTGGTCGCCGCCGGCAGGCGTCGATCCCGGGGCCGAGGGGCTGACCTACCGCGCCCAGCTGCTCGCGGGTGGCGTGCCGATCTATGAGGTCACGCCGCCGCAGGCGTTCCCGGCGCCGTAGGAGAGGGGCACCGAAGATGTAGGGGCGCAGCATGCTGCGCCCCTATGAGCGGTCTCTCTTCCAGATCCTACTTCTCCGCCGGCGCGTACAGCAGGTCGAGCAGCTGCTTCTCGACCGCCCGGAACTCCGGGGCCGACTTCAGCGCCACATCGTGGACAGGGAAAGCGGGGACGTCCACCTTGTGCAGGATGCGGGCGGGGCGCGAGGAGAGGACGTAGACGGTGTCGGCGAGGTAGACAGCCTCGGAGACGTCGTGGGTGACGAAGAGGATGGTGTTGTCCTCGGTGCGCGAGACGTCGAGCAGCAGGCTCTGCATGCCCCAGCGGGTCTGCGGATCGAGCGCGCCGAAGGGCTCGTCCATGAGCACGATCTTCGGGCGGTTGATCAGCGTGCGGGCGATCGCCACGCGCTGTTTCATGCCGCCCGAGAGATCCTTGGGATAGCGGTCGGCGAACTCGGCAAGGCCCACGGACTTGAGGTACTTGTCCGAGTACTGCCGCCGCTCCGCCGCCGGCACCCCCTGCAGACGCAGGCCGTACTCCAGGTTCTCGCGCACGGTGAGCCAGCCGAACGAGGTGTAGGCCTGGAACACCATGCCGCGGTCGCGGCCGACGTCCTCGACCGGCTTGCCCTCGACCTCGATCGTCCCCTGCGTCGGCGTCAGCAGTCCGGCGATGGCCTTGAGGATCGTCGACTTGCCGCATCCCGAGGGGCCGAGGAAGACGACGATCTCCCCCACTCCCGGCTTGTCGACGATGTCGAGCGAGACGTCGCGCACCGCCTCGGTCGCACGGCCGGCGCGGTCGAGGTAGGTGATGTGGACGTGCGACAGCCGGAGCTTCGGCGTCTCCGCGCCCGGCTCGTGCCGGTAGGTGGGCGTCTGCTCTTTGGACGGCAGGGTGACGGCGATGGTCCCCGGCTCGGCGAGGGCGTTCGGGACCTTGGGAGCGTCGTGATCGCTCATGACGATTCCCTCCAGCGGAAGAGCCATCCGCTGACCAGGCGGATGATGAAATCGGTGAGCAGGCCGATGCCGCCGATCACCAGCAGGCCGGCGAACGACCAGGAGGCGCGCTGGTGGGTGCGCCCGAGCTCGATGATGTACCCCAGGCCGTGCCCCGGATTCACCAGCTCGGCGAGGATGATGTACGTCCACGAGATCGCGTTCATCACCCGGAAGGAGTCGAAGATCTCGGGCAGGGCCGCCGGCAGCAGCACGGTGCGGATCACCTGCCAGCGCGACGCGCCGAGGGTGAGCGAGGTCTGCACCAGCTCCTCTGGCACCTGGCGGATCGCCGTCACCACCACCGGCAGCAGGTAGACGAAGACGCCGAGGAAGAGGAAAGCGATCTTCTGCTTCTCGTAGATCCCGAACCAGAGAATCAGGATGCCGAGGAAGGCCGAGATCGGCATGTAGCGCAGCGGCGCCACGATCGGCTCGAAGAAGCGGTTGACCGGCTCGAAAGCGCCCATCAGCACGCCCAGCGGCAGCGCCACCGCCGAGGCCAGCAGGAAGCCGAACAGGATGCGCCGCGTGGAGATCAGGATCGCGCCCAGCAGGTCGTACTGGAGGAAGAGCTGCAGCGTGCCGCGCAGGATCTCGGTGGGCGACGGCAGGAAGTCGGGCGTCACGAAACCGCCGTAGGTCAGCAGGCACCAGACGGCGATCACCAGGATCGGGGCGAACAGGCCGATCAGCGTGGAGGTGGCGCGCGGCAGTGGCTCGCGCAGGGCGAAGAGGTGGGATTTTTTGGGCATAGGCATTCTGGAACAGGTTTTGACCGCCTGCGACGCCCGGGCGTAAACGCCCGGGCTACGTCCCAACCACAAAGCCGGCTGAAGCCGGCTCGAGAAAATCGCCGTTTGAGCCGGCTTCAGCCGGCTTTTCGCTTCCGTCGTAGCCCGGGCATTGATGCCCGGGCGTGGACGGCCGCCAGCGCTGCTCCCCTACTGCGTCGCCAGCACCACCTTGATATCCGTCCGCCGATTGAGCTGGCGGCCGGTCTCGGTGCTGTTGTCGGCCACCGGATTGGCCGCGCCCTGGCCGATGGTCTGGAAGCGCGCCGCCTCGATGTTCGGGAAGTTCTTCAGGATGTAGTCCTTCACCGCCAGCGCCCGCTTCTGGGAGAGCGTCAGGTTGGCCTTCTGCGAGCCGGTGGCGTCGGTGTTCCCCTCGACCCGCAGGTAGGTGTTGCCGAAGGAGGTCATGGTCTCGCCCAAGGCGTCGAGGACGATGAAGGAGCCGGCCATGATGTCGTCGGAGCCCGGGGTGAAGTGGATCTGGATCTGCTTGTTGATGATCGCCCGGTCCTTCTCCGACGGCGCCTTGGCGGCGAGCTTCGGCTCCTCCACCTTCTGGCCCGGATAGTCAGACGCGAGGGCCTGGAGGAAGCGGGTGTCGGCCCAGTCCTTGGCCTCGACCGACCGCGTCACCAGACCCTTCTTGCGCCAGATCACGAAGGCGGTGTCGAACAGGGTCTCGAAGTGCGCCTTGCCGCCGGTCAGCCCGTAGAACTGGGCGTTGTCGGCGTAGGGGGTGAGCTTGAGCCCCGAGAGCATGCCGGAGACGGTGTCGGTGTCGAGCTTCAGCGCCTTGCCGACCAGGGCATAGGAGCCCTGCGGGTCGTTCTTAATGGCGTCGATGCCGTCGAGCCAGCCATGGACGAAGGCGAGCATGCTGGCCGGCGCCTTGTCGATGACGTCCTGCCGGGCCACCAGGGTGTCGGCGATGATGTTGGTCGCCGCGGAGGTGGAGACCAGCACGTGCGCCTCGGCGCCGCGGGCGGTGACGGCGGCCGAGAGATCGGGCTCCCAGGTGACGGCGGCGTCGACCTGCTTGGCCTTGAAGGCGGCGGCGGCGGCCGGCGCGTCCTGGGTGAAGATGATGTTCTGCTCGACGGCCGCGCGGTCCTCCGGCGACAGGCCGGACTGCGAGAGCAGGTAGAGCAGCAGGAAGTGCGAGGGGGTGAACTGCGTGCAGGCGATCTTGTGCCCCTTCAGCCCCTCGATCGAGGTGATCGAAGCGAGCGAGACGATGCCGTCGCCGCCGCGCGACCAGTCCTGCATGATGAACGACTTCGCCTTCTGGTTCTGCTCGGCGAGGATCGAGGCCTCGCGCGCCCAGTTGTCGACGGTGTCCCACATGACGTCGACGTCGCCCTTGCGGAAGGCGGCGAGCTTGGTCGCCGGGTCCTCGAAGAGCACGAACTTCACGTCCAGCCCGTACTTGCTCTTGAACTGCGAGCCGGAGTTGGGCTCCATGCCGTTGTTGAAGACGATGCCCGGCGAATGGCCGGCCCAGGTGTTGATGGCCACCACCAGCGGGCGGTCGAGCTTGCCGGTCCCCACCGCGTTGCTGGCCGGGGTGACGCCGTCGGAGCCCTTGCCGCGCTCCGGATCGGCCGGGGCATGGCCGAGAGCGTCGAAATCGCTCTTGTTGACGGTCTCCGAGCTGGCGCCGGCGGTGGCGCCCTTGTTGCCGAGAGCCCAGATCTTGAGGTTCGGGGCGAACCGGCGGACGGCGAAGAAGGCCGCCACCAGCAACGCCACCACGACGATCGCCTTCCCCATGGGGGTGAGCTTCATTGTCTTATCTCCTTGTTAGGCCGGGGGCAGACCGCCCAGAAGCGCGTCCATGGCGGGGCGGAGGGAGTCGACGAAACGTTCCGTCTCCACGACCTGCTCCACCACGGTGCCCATGTAGCTGGCGACTTCGGTCGCGCTGAACTGGGAGGCGCTGACGCGGCCCAGAATGACTTCGAAAACATCGGAAAAAGCCCCGAGCTGCGCGATGACACACTGATCGCGCTTCTGGCATTCGAGCAGGAGATCGCGCTGCTTCTGCAGGATGCCGATGTGGAACTCGCGGGTGCGGGCGGTCGCCGGCTCCGCCTGCGCCAGATCCTGGAGCTGCTTGACCTTCACGTCCACCTCGGCCAACCGCGACTCGACGCTCGGCAGCGGCGGCGGCGCCAGCACCATCGGCGGCGCGACCGGCCGCGCCGGCTGGATCTGGATCTGAATGCCGCGCCGGCGGTCGATAGGGACGGTGGGAGCGGCACCGGTCGCCACCGCCGGCGGGAGCGGCGGCGTATCCATCCCAGGCTTCATGGTGGCGAGGATCTGGAGGTAGGCGAGGCGCTCGCGCACGAAGTTGAGATAGGCGGTCAGCATGTAGCCGAGCTGATCGAAGGTCCCCGCCTTGGTGACGGCGTCGAGGTCGTTGCGGTCGCCGAGGACCTTCGAGACGCGCCCCCGGATCTCGACCAGCCGCCGGTAGACGGCCATATAGTCGGGCAGCAGGCCGGCGCGCATCCAGCTCGGGATCGGGCTCTCGGCGAGGCTCGCCTCGACCTTCTGGCGCAGAACCTCGCGGTCCGCCTCGGCCTTCGCCTGGGCCTGGCGCTGCTGCTCGTCCTCGATCTGCCGGATGTAGCGGTTGCCGGTCGCGGCCAGCGTCACCCAGCCCGTCGCGCCGAGCCCCCAGAGGATCAGCGGCAGGGGATTCCAGAGCACGGCCGACGCGGCGAGGCTGATGGCGCCGGCGACCACGTTGCCAGGAGACTGGATAGCCTTGGCGATGCTCTTTTTGAGCAGCGTCTGCGTGTCGATCGGCATCGGAGGTGGATTCTACATCGCGCGGGGGGCGGACCTGGCCGGTCGGCAGGCGCTTTCTGCGGACTCCGTCCACATCCTCTTGTGACCGGCGAGGCAAAATGATTTCGCGCCGGCGAAGAATTCCGTCAGAATTGAGGTCGCTTCGAAAGAGACTTATGCGCGCGCTTCTCCGATCCTGCGTCGTCGCCCTGCTTTTCCTGGGCCTGCCCTGCCTGCTCGCAGCACCGGCGGCTCGAGCTGTCACCCTCGAGACGATTCCAGACCCTCGCCCCAACGGCTGGGCGGTCGACCTGACCGGCACCCTGCCTGCGGCGAAGCTGGCGGAGCTCAACCGGTTGGGCGTCGACGTGAAAGCGAAGACCGGCGCCCGTCCAGGGCGCCCACGACTGCGCCCGGCGGTTCCTCGGCGTCTCGCCGCCGTCTGCGGAAGCCACGGGGGCAGAGGCCAAAAGCTTGGCGAGATTGACGACGGACTCCGACGTAAAGCCTCCAACTCGACCGAAACCCAGTACCGCCACCTCCACGGACTGGGCCGCCTGCTCGATTCTCATCGCCATCCTCGCCTTCATCATCCTGCTGCCCGTCGCCGTGATCCGGCGCCTGCGAACTCATCGCTGTCCCCGCTGCAAGGCGACGATGAAGCGGCTGGACGAGGCTGCGGACGACGCCTACCTCCAGCCCGGCGAGCAGGCCGAGGAGCGGCTCAAGAGCGTCAACTACAAGGTCTGGGTCTGTCCGGCCTGCGGCGAGCACGAGACGCGCAAAAGCTCCTCCCTCTTCTCAAGGTACAAGATCTGCCCCGAGTGCAAGGCACGCACCCTGAAAACGACCTCCACAACGCTCGTCCCAGCCACCCGGTATCAGTGTGGGTCGATCGATGTCCATCAGGCCTGCGCCAATTGCTCCTATCGGAACAGCTTCAACCAGACGACGCCGATGCTGACGTCCTCGTCTTCGAGCTCCAGCGGTCCCGATTCCTCCGGAGGTGGGGCGAGCGGGAGTTGGTAGGTTCCCAGCTGCCACTCAGCCCTCAGCTGCCGGAGCCGGCAGCCGGAGGTTTGGCCTCCAGGTTCGTCATCCCCCGGGCATAGCGCCAGCGCCCATCCGGATCTCGCCGGAGCACCTGTTTTCGCATCATTGCACGGCGCCAAACTGGACGCGGCCCTCTCGGCGAACCGGGCCAAAACCAGCAGGAGCCGCGAAACCTTGCTCGTGAGGGTCGATCCGCGTACCCTGAAGACCATGAGCTGGCAGGACTACATCCACTCCGATCCCGAGATCCTGCTCGGCAAGCCGGTCGTCAAGGGGACTCGTCTCTCCGTCGAGTTCCTTCTGGGCCTGTTCGCGGCTGGGTGGACGCATGAGCAGATTCTCGACAACTACCCCTCTCTGACCTTGGACGCTCTTCGTGCGGTCTTCGCCTTCGCAGCGGAAGCCATGCAGGAAGAGAGCCTCTACACGGTTCGCCTCCGTACCGCTTGATGCGGTTTCTCGCCAACGAGAATTTTCCCCTCGCAAGCGTGGTCCGGCTGCGGGAAGCCGGACACGTCGTCGTCTCTATCAGCGAGCTCTCGCCCGGCGCGAAAGACCCGGCCGTCCTCGCCAGGGCGGCGGAGGAAGGAGATGTTCTTCTCACCTTCGACCGGGACTACGGAGAGCTGATCTTTCGGCGGAAACTACCTTCTCCCCGCGGCGTCATCTACCTGCGTCTCATTCCTGAAACACCGGAGGAAGCGGCCGAGGTGATTTCAGTCCTCCTCAATATCCCCGGAATCGAGCTCGAAGGACGCTATACGGTCGTCGACCGCCAGCGCGTTCGTCAGCGACCTCTCCCTTGAGAAACTGGACGCGCCACTCTCATTCCTCCACAATCCGCTTTCCTGAGGGAGGACAAGATGGCTGAGCTGACCGGCGCGCAACGGAAGTACCTGAGAGGGATGGCCCACTACCTGAAGCCTGTGGTCCAGATGGGGAAGAACGGCCTCACCGACACGGTGGTCGAGTCGATCGACAAGGCCCTGAGCGACCATGAGCTGATCAAGGTGAGGATCTCCGTCCCTGCGGACGGCGGCAAGCGCGAGGTCGCCGACGAGATCGCCGAGCGCACCCACAGTGCCTGGGTCGGCCTGGTCGGCTTCATCGTAATCCTCTACCGCCAGCAGGAAGATCCCGAGAAGCAGACGATCGACCTGCCCGCGTAGCCCCGCCCGATTCGAGCCCTCCTGGGGCCAACTCTTCTTCCCTCAACGACGAGGCCCTGCGGCTCCGCACATCTCGGGCCCGAGAGGGGGACAGCCCTGGAGGGGCGGGCTTTGACGCGTTTCAACGCGAGGCGAGGCCTCGCCGACGGGCGCGTCGTCGGTCCTCGTCCGCCCGTCCCTTCACGATCCCGCCAGCCACCGTCCCCTTCCCCGCCTGGCGTTGAAACGCCAGGCTAGTCAAAGCCCGCCCCTCCGGGTCTGTCCCCCTCCCTCTCGGCGGAAGCGGACAATTCCGACAGTTGATCTGATCCACTGAGACATCGATATCCTCCCCTTTTCCACAGAGCTTTCCAGGGACTGAGCGATGCTTATCCATGCCTCTCGGGCCCTCATCGATACATGGACGAGGCCGCAGTCTCCCTGCGTCACGCCTTGTCTCTGATCGTCGCTGTCTCCAATCTTCAGACAAAATCAGACAACCCCAATGCTAGTCTCCGCCCGTATGAGCGACGGCGAATCCAGAAAGAAGGTCCGCAGCCCCTCCTTCCCCTTCATCGGACTGCGGGAGGCGCTCGATCGAGCGCGGGCGTTCTACGAGGCG
>DATBAW010000339.1:0-3765 GCA_036271335.1 Thermoanaerobaculia bacterium | reverse complement strand
CCGACCTCCATCGGCTCCTTGGTGATGTCGATGTCCGCCAGCTGCTTGAACTGGTGGTACATGCTGGGAAGCTTGCGCTTGATGTGCTCCGGCGCGTTGGAGATCCGCTCCTTGATCCAGGAGATGTCGAGGAACACGCCGCCGTGCGGGCTCCCGCGACCCTCCTTGACCTCGCGCACGATGCAGCGCGCCACGTGGTCGCGGGTGAGCAGCTCCGGGGGGCGCCGGGCGTCCTTGTCGCCCTGGCAGTAGCGCCACCCCTCCTCCTCGTTGTCGGCGGTCTGCTCCTTGTAGAGCGGCGGGATGTCGTCGAACATGAAGCGCCGCCCCTCCTTGTTGCGCAGCACGCCCCCCTCGCCGCGCACCCCCTCGGTCACCAGGATGCCGCGCACGCTGGGCGGCCAGACCATGCCGGTGGGATGGAACTGCACGAACTCCATGTCGAGCAGGTCGGCGCCGGCGTCGTAGCCCAGGGCATGGCCGTCGCCGGTGTACTCCCAGCTGTTGCTGGTCACCGAGAAGGCGCGTCCGATGCCGCCCGTCGCCAGGATCACCGTCTTGGCCTCGAACACCATGCACCGCCCGCGCTCCCGCTCGTAGCCGAAAGCGCCCGCGATCCGGTCGCCGTCCTTGAGCAGGACGCTGATCGTGTGCTCCATGTGGAACGAGATTCCCAGGTGGATGCTGTGATCCTGAAGGGTGCGGATCATCTCGAGGCCGGTGCGGTCGCCGACGTGCGCGAGGCGCGGATAGCGGTGGCCGCCGAAGTTGCGCTGCAGGATGCGCCCGTCCGGCGTGCGGTCGAACAGCGCGCCCCAGGTCTCCAGCTCGCGCACCCGATCCGGCGCCTCCCGGGCGTGGATCTCGGCCATCCGCGGATGGTTGAGATACTGGCCGCCGCGCATGGTGTCCGAGAAATGGACCCGCCAGTTGTCGCGGTCGTCGACGTTGGCCAGCGACGCGGCGACGCCCCCCTCGGCCATCACCGTATGGGCCTTGCCGAGGAGCGACTTCGAGACCACCCCTACCTTGGCGCCGGCGGCCGCCGCCTCGATCGCCGCGCGCAGACCGGCGCCGCCGGCCCCCACCACCAGCACGTCATATTGAAACCGCGGAAAGTCGGCCACCTAGAAGATCCTCCAGTCGGTCCAGATCCCCATCGAGCAGAGCCGGACATAGAGGTCCGAGAACCCCACCGAGCAGAGGCTCAGCCACGCGAACATCATGTGGCGCCGGTTGAAGCAGCCGACGCAATTGTAGGCCTTGAGCCGCGCCGGCGCCCCCGAGAGCTTGTCCCTGTAACCGCCGATCAGATGGCGGAGCGAATGGCAGCCGAAGGTGTAGCTGCTCAGCAGGACCACGTTGGTCAGCAGCACCAGGGTGCCCACCCCGATCCCGAACGACACCCGGCCGGTGGCGGCGTCGGTGAACCACATCGCCTTCCACACGTCGTAGGCGAGGAAGACCAGGAAGAACAGGGCGAGATAGAGGAAGTAGCGATGGACGTTCTGGAGGATCAGCGGGAACGAGCGCTCGCCGAGATAGCGCTTGCGCGGCTCGCCCACCGAGCAGGAGGGGGGATCGGCCCAGAACGCCTTGTAGTAGGCGCCGCGGTAGTAGTAGCAGGTGAAGCGGAAGCCGCCGGGAGCCCAGAGGATGAAGAACGCCGCCGACCAGGGAGCCCATCCCGGCCACCACCCCGGCTTGCCGCCGAACCAGCTGGTCGCCGGATCGCCGAACACCTCGGGCGAGTAGAACGGCGAGATGTAGGGCCCGAACCGGTAGTGCGCCCCCTGGAACGCCGCCCACGTCGAGTAGACGATGAACGTCGAGAGCCCCAGGAAGACCACCAGCGGCTGCACCCACCACGCATCCCGCCGCGCCGTCTCGCCGAAGGACCGCTGATTCAGAACCTCTAAAGCCATGCCGCCGCTCCCCCTATCGAGAGACCGAGATGGATCTGTGGAGCCGTATTGAAGCCGATGCGGGGGGCGGTGTCAAACCGGGGAGGGATGAAGGACCCAAAGGACCGCAGGGACGCCAAGGACAGGAGATACCGGCTCCCAATCCTTGGTCCTTATAGGCCTTCGCGTTCTTGTTCGGCTTCTACTGTTTGGGCCCGGCCGCATCCCGTAGCCTGTCCTGGAGCTCCGAGGCCTGCTGCTGGAGCCGAGTCGCCTCGTCCGCCAGCGCGGGATCGCCCGTCAGCTTCGCCTTCTCCCGCAGTAGCAAGGCCTTGGAGATCATCGCGTCCAAGCCTTCCTGACGGGTTTCGAGCGCCATGGTCGCGGCCTGGAGGCCCAGGTCGATGACCGCGGCCCGCCCCTCCGGGCTCAACACCTTGTCATAAGACGCCCGCGCCTGGGCGAAGCCGCCGATGAGAGCCAGCATCTCGTAGGGATCGGGACCCCGATAGCTCTGGGCCACCTCCCAGGCATCGTCCAACCGGCCTTGTGACAGCAGGAGATAACACCGCGCGGTCGTGAGCTCGGGCTCCGCCGACCGCTCCGCGGCCGGGCGATCCAGGAGCGCGGCGGCTTCCGTGTAGCGTTTGGCTTTCAGGAACTGCGCGAACTCAGGATTCCCCTGGAGGAACTTCTGGAGTTGCGGGCCGAGAGGTGGGGAATCACCCACCTGGAAATTCACGGTCAGCACGTAGTAGACCTTGACCGGCTTCCCCTCCTTCATGGCCGGCGTGAACTTCCAGGTCTTGGCGGCTTCCTCGGCGGCTCGATCGAGCCCCATGGGCAGGCCTTTGAGGATCCTTGTGTTCACGACATCGCCCTGCTCGTCGATGATCGCCTCCACGATCACGGTGCCGGTCACCCGGGCCCTGCGGGCGAGCTCGGTATAGACCGGAGCCCCCCCGGAGATCTTCTCCGGCCGGGTGACACCGTCGCCGACCCGATAGGGTGGGCCACCCGCCGCCGGCGCGTCCTGCGCCGGAGCCGCCAGGGCTCCGCCAGCCAACAGGACGAGAAGAAGCATCGCGACGGTCAAGCACCAACGAAGAGCGCGAAATCGTGAAACCATTCTGGGCCTCCTGAGCCGGATCGCCGGCGGATAGCGGGCTGGAGGAGAAAAACAGCAGCCAGTGAAATTATATACCGGCCCTTGTGAGGAAGACGTCCAACAGCCCTTTCGCTTGCTCAATCGCGGAGCATCGTCACGCAGTGATATGGCGTAGTTGCTCGACTGCGGGGCATCGCCGCGCAGTTGAGCCGCGCAATTGGCCAACTGCGGACCTCCGTTGGACAACGATGCCGTGCAGCGGCTCAACTGCGGGCCATCCTTACGTAGTTATGCCGGATAACTGTTCAGCTACGCGGCATCGTTACGCAGTTATGTCCCGTAGCTACGCAGTTTTGTCCCATAGTTGCTCCGCTGCGGCGCAGCGTTGGACAGTTATGAGGCGATGACGGGCCTCGTTATCCAGCTCCGTACGTGGGCAGAGATGGCCGGGAGGCGCGCCTGGGGGCCTGGCGGACACCTCCTCGTATGTGAGTCACTACGTCACAACGAAAGGAGACTTCTTTTGAGCCACGTCCGAAATTTCTCCCGTAGCCGCCTGAGCCTGCTCCTGGCACTCCTCGTCGCCACCGCCGCGATGGCCCTCGCTTCCCTTCCCCGCCCCGCCATGGCCGGCTGCGTCGATGCCGTCTACGAGTCCTTCTACAGCGACGCCAGCTTCACCACGCAGGTCGGGGAATGCCATCACGACTGCTGCCAGCTCTATACCTGCACCGGGCAGGTCACGGGGTATGG
>DATBAW010000338.1:0-2153 GCA_036271335.1 Thermoanaerobaculia bacterium | reverse complement strand
CAGGGCGGCCAGGGGGAGCGACAGCGGCTCGTCCCGCTTCTCCGGCAGATAGGGGATCTGGCGGCCACCGGCGTCGGCGATCCGCAGGTCGGTAAGGCCCGGGCTGCGGGAGAGCACGGCGGCGTCGAGCAGGAGCGAGGTGAGGCCCGGCGGCGCGGCCGGGATCTCCCGCCGGTCGTGGAACCGGGCCGGATCGAGCGGCGCGCCGAGCGCCGGCAGCGGGCTCGCGGCGGCCACGGTCTCCCCGGGCACAAGGGTGCGGACCTCCCCCCAGCGCGCCGCGGCCGTGCGGGCGCCGGTCACCTGATCGCGCAGGGCTTCGAGGTCGTAGCGCGGCGGGGCGGAATCCCGTTCCCGCGCCTCGCCGAAGCGCGCGCTCAAGGGGTTTGTGCCGGCGGCCTCGAAGTAGATCCAGGGGAGGGGGGCGAGCTCGGCGGTCACCCCGGCGAGCGGCAGCGGCGGGTTGTTGCCGTCGTCGACGGTCAGCTCCAGGTCCGCCCCCTCCGGCGGGATCAGCGGGATGCGCAGGTCGGCGGCCGAGAGGCCGTCGCGCACCGCCCGCCGCAGGATCGACCCGCCGAGCCGCACCGGCGCGATCTTGGCGCCGCCGTCCGGGCGCAGCCGCCCCTCGGTCACCGTCGCGGCCCGCAGCAGGGGTCCGGCGGGCCCGCCGGAGACGTCGAGGTCCAGGGCCACGACCGGCAGCCGGACCGCCGGCAGACGGAGGCGGAAGCGGCTCTTCCCCGGCTCGCTCGGCCGGCGCTCGAAGACCACCGGCACCCGCGCCGGCCGGCCCGCATCGACCGGCCGGACGAGCGCCGCCTCCACCCCTCCCGGCAGCGGCAGGCGGGCGCTCGACGCGTCGTTCCAGGTCAGCCGCAGGTAGCGGTAGTCGCCGGCCGGCACGTCGACGTCGAGCAGGCGGAGCCCCTCCGCGGGCAGGTCGAAGAGGGTCCCCTGCGGGACGAGCAGGGTCCAGCGGCTGCGGTCTCCCCCACCCTCCAGCCGGAACCGCTTGAGGAAGGGAGCGGGGAGCCCCGAGATCCGCACCCGGCCGATCGTCTGGAGGGCCCCGAGATCGGCCTCGAAACCGCTCTCGGTCTGGGTGGCGGCCAGCGGCAGGAGCCGCCCGGCGCGCCATTCGGTCTCGCGGCGGGGCGGGGCCACCAGGAGATAGGGGACCTCGCGGCCGCCGGCGTCGAAGAGGCGGAGGTCGGCGAGACCGGAGCGGAAGGGGCCGAGCTCGCCGGGCCCCGCTCCGGCATCGTAGGCGAGGGGCGCGCCGGAGCCGAGGAGGACGACGTCGGGCTCCAGGCGGTTCGGCCCAGGAGCGCCGGGGAGGACCTGGCGTTCGTGGCGGAATGCAGGCTCCCCTCCCTCCCCGAGGGTAGGCCCGAGGGCGGCGACGAGGGCCGTGGCGAGAAGGAGGGCCCGGCTTCCTCTCACTCCGCCTCCCGCCGCGGCAGGACGTACTTCTGGATCATCACCGCCATCAGCGCCAGGCAGAGGCCGAGGCCGGCGAAGGAGCCGATCCGGTAGAGGCCGCCCAGCTGCGCCATGTCGTGCACGAACCCCTTGAGCACGGCTACCAGGAGCAGCACGATGGCGGCGATCCGCGCCATCTGCTTCCGCTGGACGACCCCGGCGACGAAGAGGCCGATGGCGAACAGCGCCCAGCCGAGGGTGTAGGCGAGGTCCTCGGGCAGGCTGGCCTCGCCGGTGAGGAAGCCGAAGGTGAGGCTGGTGCCGCGCGAGAAGAAGTCGGCGATCTCGATGTTCACCAGCAGGAAGAGGAGCACCACGGCGCCGCTGGCCGCCAAGCTCGAGAGGCGCGGCAGCGGCGGAGACCCCAGCGAGTCGTCGCCCCGGGAGAGGAGCCGGGCGGCGAGGAAGAAGGCGAGAGCGGGCACGAGATAGGTGTAGAGATACCAGTTGAGGATCGCGAGGTTGCCGCTCGGATGATAGGCGAGGACGGCCGGGTTCAGCGACAGGCGGACGAACACGGCGCCGAGCAGGCCGGCGCACCACCAGAGCAGGCCGCGGTGCGGGATCCGCAGGTAGAGCGCGGCGAGCCCGGCGGCGAGGAGGGCCCAGCCGATGGTGATCCACTCGCGGTCGAGCTGGAGCGGGATCGCCGCCGTCACGCAGGCGAG
>DATBAW010000337.1:0-4789 GCA_036271335.1 Thermoanaerobaculia bacterium | reverse complement strand
ACCTCGCTCCTGCTCGACGCCGCCGTGCTCTCCCGCAGCCCGGGCCTTACCGACCTGCGGATCGCCGACGCCGGTGGCCGCCAGATCCCCTATCTGCCGGAGAAGCGGGACGAGCCGCTGTCGCTCCCCCTGGCCGCCCTGGCAAAGCAAGCGCGGAAGGATGATCCGCCGGCGCTCTCCCGCTACCGCGTCGAGCTGCCGTACCCCTCGCTGCCGGCGGCGCGGCTGGTGCTGGCCACCACGGCGCGGGTTTTCGAGCGCGAGGTCCGTCTGGTGGAGGTTCCCACGGCGACCCGCGAGCCGCGGGCGGACCGCGAGGCCGGGGAGCCGGAGGTGGCGCACGCTTCCTGGCGGCACGCCGATCCGGAGACTCCGGCGCCCCAGCTCACCCTCGACCTCCCGGCGAGCCCGGTGACCCGCTTCGACCTGCTGGTGGAGGAGGGGGACAACGCCCCGCTCCCCCTCGATCCGCCCCGGCTGCTCCTGCCGGCCAACCGCCTGCGCTTTTTCTACCCGGCGGGGGCTTCCCTGACGCTCCTCTACGGCCAGCCGGGGCTGGCGCCGCCCCGTTACGACCTCGCCCTCCTCGCCCCCCGCCTCCTCGGCGAGACCGCGCACGAGATCGCCCTCGCGCCCGAGGCCGCCTCCGCCCGGATCAGGGCCGCGGAAGTGGACCCCTCGGCCCTGGAAAGGAAGCTGTTCTGGGGCGCGCTGGTGGGCGCGGTGCTGGTGCTGCTGGTGATTCTCGGACGGATGCTCCGCGGGGGAGCGGAGGGGGAACCGGGCGATAGAGGCTCGATGGGTTCGTAGCGCCCCGCCCGGGCATAAATGCCCGGGCTACGCTGGAACCGAAAAGCCAGCTGAAGCCGGCTCAATCCCTCCGGCCGCTTTTGGAGCCGGCTTCAGCCGGCTTTTTGGTTGAAACGTAGCCCGGGCATTTATGCCCGGGCGTCGGAGCGCTCGAGCCGTTCAGCGAACCGCTCGCCTCACTTTTCCGCCAACGCCTTCAGATTCGCGAGCCCCGTCTCGAAATCCTTGCCGATCGCCTTGTCCATGTTCATGAAGATGCCCATGACCCGCATCATGTAGGGGCTGGGGCCGTGCATCTCCCAGGTGACGTTGGTCGCGTCGCCGCCGGGCTCCAGCGAGAAGTCGGCGATGTTGTGGGCTTCGAACGGTTTGAGGAAATCGAGCTTGATCGTGGTCCGGTTGGGCGAGGCCTCCAGGATCTCCATGCGTCCCGTCCCGACCTTGCTGTTGCCGGTCCACTCGTACACCGCCCCTCGCCCCTCCGTCGCGCCGCTGTAGGTCTTCTTCATCGCCGGGTCGAGCTTCTCCCAGGGCGACCAGGAGGCCCAGTTGTGGAAGTCGTCGATCAGCCCGGCGATCTTCCGCGGCGGCGCCTGGATCGAAGCCGAACGGCGGACGCTGAACGAGCCGGGGCGGGTCGCCGCGAAAGCGAGCACGGCGGCGATCACGAGAATGATCACGATGAGGATGATCTTGAGCATGGATCCCTCCGGGACGGGGTTGATGTCGCGCCGGTGGCTCTCGCTGGCCGGCGTCGGCGGATGGAATCCTACCGCAGGAAGTGGCGACGGATGGACCGCGCGAACGCTCCTCGATCCGCCTTCGCGCGCCGCGCCGGTGAGGAAAAGGACGGCTCGCCCGGCCAAAATGTTCTTCGGCCCAGGCTGGCGGTCGATCCGCCAGGGCTAGCGGAGGATTCGCCCAGGTGGGCGGTCGGTCCGCCAGGGCGGGCCGACGATTCGCCCAGGCTGGCGGTCGATCCGCCAGGGCAGGCCGACGATTCGCCAGGGTTGGCGGTCGGTTCGCCAGGGCTGGCCGGCGATTCGCCCAGGCTGGCGGTCGGTCCACCAGGGTGGGCCGACGATCCGCCGACGTGGGCCGGCGAACAAATCATCGCGGCCGAAGGACCCGCGGAAGGGTGGAAAGGTGCTTTCAGGCCGGCGGAGATCGCCAAGAGGAGGGTGATCCTAGCGGCGGCACGGGCCCGGCCGCGAACGGCGGGACCCACGGACGGCGCGGCGTGGCCGGCCGTGGGCGTACTGTGGGCCAGGAGGCGGCTGGCCTGCCGTCCTCCTGGTGACATCAGTTTTCAAAGACCTCCACGCCTCCTCATGCTGGACTCTGGCTGGCCGAGGCGCCCTGGAGTTTACGGAGGAGCCGGCGCGAGCGTTGGGTCGAGGCGGGAGTGCCTGCTTGGACGTTTCTCCCGGCGGGTCCGTAGAAGAGGTCTCGGTCGCGCGTTGGATTGGCGCGATGCAGCTCTTTGACAACTGATTTACAACCTACCCCCCGCCGGAGCCGGCGAGCCGCCGCCTGGCTCCGGCGGATGCGTGGGGCGGTAGAGAGCGATGATCCCCACCGGTGCGCGAACTCGCGTCTGCCTGGTGAAAGGGGATGCTATGAAACGGACGGCTCTCTTCGCGTTGCTTCTTGTTCTCGTTGGCGCCTGTGGAGGCGGAGGTGGTCACAGTCCTACAGAGCAGCCTCAGATCGTGCAGGTCGGGGGCACCTGGCGAGGACTCTGGTTGACCTCGGGGCTGAGCATCGCCTCGATCATGACGCTGACTCAGAACGGCAACTCGCTTTCCGGAACGCTTTCTGTGCTCGACTCGACCTTCAATATCACCGGCACCGCGAGCGGGACGGAAATCACCTGGTCGGTCCCCAACGGGGGATGCGGATCGCTGAACGGCACCGGCGCCGGTGCGAATCTCGCCCCGCCCGAGCTCGACGGCAGCATGACCTTGGATACGAGAGGATGCGTCAACGGAGCGTTCTTCACCGGCGCCGTCCAGTGGTTGCGCGGATCATCAGCGCTGAAGGCAGGAGGGGCTGCCAAGCGGAGCACCCTCGAGGATCTGACGCGGGCGCTCCAAGCGCGCATGCCCTGAGCGCCAGGGGTAGGCTGGGGGCGGATTCGACGACTTCCGTCCGGATTTACAACCCGGTCACCCGCACCACCTCCTCGAACGTCGTCACCCCCTCCGCCAGTTTCCGTAGCGCCGACTGCCGGAGGGTGCGCATGCCGTTCTTCACCGCTTCGCGCTTGATCTCGGGGGCGTCCTTGCCTTCGACGACCATGTTCTTGAGGGCATCGTCGATCGGCATGATCTCGAAGATGCCGGTGCGGCCGAGATAGCCGGTGTTGCGGCACTCGAAGCACCCTTCGCCCTCCTTGACCTTCACCCGCTTGCCCGGCGGCACGGCGAGACGGAGGGCGGCGATCTCCTCGGGCTCCAGGAAGCGCTCGGTGATGCAGTGCGGGCAGATCTTGCGCAGCAGACGCTGGGCCATGGCCCCCACCACGGTCGAGCTGATCAGGAAGCGCTCGACACCGAGGTCGATCAGGCGCGAGATGGAGGAGGAGGCGTCGTTGGTGTGGAGGGTGGAGAAGACGAGGTGGCCGGTGAGCGCCGCCTGGATCGAGTACTGGGCCGTCTCGTTGTCGCGGATCTCGCCGACCATGATGACGTCGGGGTCCTGGCGCAGGATGTGGCGGAGGGCGGCGGCGAAGGTGATCCCCACCTTGAGCTGCACCTCGGTCTGGTTGAAGTCCTGGTAGACCATCTCGATCGGATCCTCGATCGTGGCGACGTTGATCTCGCGGGTGCAGATGGTCTTGAGCGCCGAATAGAGCGTGGTCGTTTTCCCCGAGCCGGTGGGGCCGGTGACCAGGATGATGCCGTGCGGGCGGGAGATGAAGTCGGTGAAGGTGCCGAGCTCGTCCGGGTAGAAGCCGAGTCCCTCGAGGTCCTGCATCACCACCTGGGGATCGAAGATGCGCATCACCAGCTTCTCGCCGAAGGCCACCGGCAGGGTCGAGACGCGGAGCTCGACCTCGCGGCCGCCGCGGCTCATCTTGACGCGGCCGTCCTGCGGCCGGCGCTTCTCGGCGATGTCGAGGCGGGACATCGTCTTGATCCGCGAGGTGACGGCGGCGTGGACGACCTTGGGCATGCGCTGGATATCGTGCAGCACGCCGTCGATGCGGAAGCGGATCAGGCTCTCGTCGCGCTTGGGCTCGATGTGGATGTCGCTGGCGCGGCTCTCGAAGGCGTGCTGGAGCATGAACTCGACGGCGTTGACCACGTGCTGGTCGGACGACTCGATCTCGGTCTCGCTCTTCATCCGGCTGAGCTGCTCGAGGTTGCCGAGGTCGATGCCGGAGTTGAGGTCGCGCTCGGCCTTCTTGACCGAGTGGCGGAGGCCGTAGAACTCGGTGAGCGCCTTGAGGATGTCGGGTTCGGAGGCGACCACGAACTGGGCGTCGCGGCCGGCGATGCGGCGGAAGAAGTCGATCCCCTCCATGTCGTAGGGATTGGCGAGCGCCACCCGCAGCTTGCCGTTGGCCATGTCGAGCGGGATCATCCGGTGGCGCTTAGCGAAGGGCCGCGACATCTTGGACTCGATGAGGTCGGCGTTGAGGTTGAGGGTATCGATCCGGATATGGTCGAGCTTGGCGTCGGCGGCGATGGCATGGGCCACGTCGAGCTCGGTGAGCGCGCCGCCGGAGTCCTTCTGGTTGGGCAGCCGGAGCTGGAGGATGAGGTCGTAGGCCAGGGCCTTCTGCTCGAAGGCGGCCGAATTGCGCAGGCGGTGCGGCATCGCCTTCGCTTCGGCCTTGATGGTGTCGGCCTGCGCGGCGCTGAGGTAGCCCTGGCGGACCAGGATGTCGGAGACCAGCTCGGGACTGAGGTTCATCGGCGGCGTCCTTCAGAGAAGCGGAGAGTGCAGGAGGGAGTTTAGCGGAAGTTGGGGG
>DATBAW010000336.1:0-86864 GCA_036271335.1 Thermoanaerobaculia bacterium | reverse complement strand
AGCGCGCCGGCGGCTCCGGCCTGATCTCCGGCCGTAAGGCCTTCCAGCGGCCGATGAAGGAGGGCGTCGAGCTCTTCCACGGCATCCAGGACGTGTTCCTGTGCAAGGACGTCACGATCGCGTAGGTCTCCACCCTCGATCACCGCGGTCACGGAGAGACTCATGGAGCTAAGGACCATTAGTTCCGTCAGATTTCTATATGACCGCGGCATTCCCCCCGGCTCTCAACTCATCCGTCCATATAGAAATCCGATCTCGCTATATGGATGGATGTCCCTGGTATATAGATTCATCATTCATCTATATGGACGGGACTTCCGGCAGTGGGCTGGAAACGCTCATCTATATAGACGAGTCGAAAAAATACAGGGACCGGCGGTCCGCCAGGGTGCTGGGGACGACCAACTATATGGACCGCTCAGAGATTTATATGACGGGATGTCGCGCGACGCTGCGTGAGTCTTCATATCATATAAGGCGGACTCAGAATTATATGGCCATTCCTCCCGGTTCCGCTCTCAGCGGCTCCCGAGCAGAAGGGGGCTGAGCCGGTCAGGGGCCGCCGGAATCCGCTCCAGCCGCGGATAGCGCAGCGTGCCGCGGTAGTCGATCCGTACCTCGCGCTCCTCGCCGTCCATCATGACTTTCAGCTCGACCGGGGTCTCCGCCGCCTTCCGCACCGCCTCCTTCAACACCGCGGGCGTGTAGGGGATGCCGTTCACCGCCTCGATCCGGTCGCCGACGCTCAGGCCGGCGCGGAACGACGGCCCGTTCCAGCTCACGGTCTTGACGGTGCCGTCGCTCGTGACGGCGAGCCCCAGGGAGTCCGCGAGGTTGGTGGCGCCTCCGTCCGTCTCGCTCTGCAGGAAGGATTCCGTCGGCGTCTCCACGTAGATGAGGCGGTAGCCCGCCCGCTTCAAGCCGTCGAGCAGGCCGTCGTCGTCGTGCGCCTCCAGGCGGCGGTGGAAATAGCCGGCCCAGTCGTAGGGCGCCACGGCCTGGAGGGCGGAGCAGAGGTCGTCGAAGGTGTAGGTGACGGTGGTGCGGTCCCCGTCGCGCGCTCCGAAGAAGGCGCGGGTGAAATCGTCCAGTCCTTGGCGCCCTCCGGTCCGCTCCCGGAGGATGCTCTCGACGTCGAGCCAGAGCAGCAGGCCTTCGCCGTAGTAGTCCTCCCGCCGCTGCCAGTCGGGCCACGCCACGGTGTGGCCGATCACGAAGAGGGGATCGTTGCTGCTGTCGGCCAGCGACTTCCACGAGCGCCCACTCCGGGCGGACGCCGTGGCGGCGTTGAGGGCGAGGAGGTCCAGCGTCTGCTCCCGCGTGCGCAGACCCGCGCGGGCGGCCAGGACCCTCCCCCAGAGCTCGGTCAGCCCCTCGTAGACCCAGAGCAGGCTCCCCTGCATGGGCAGGTTGAAATTGGGCGTCGAGAGGTCCGCGGGCCGGCGGAAGCAGCCGTTCCAGGAGTGCACGAACTCGTGCGCTATGAGGTCGAGGTCGAGGAGGTGCTGGTCCTGCCGCTGGAAGAAGTCGGCGGCGAGGTTGACCTCGCTCGACTCCTGGTGCTCCAGCCCGCCGCTCGACGGCAGCCGGTCGCTCAGCGACACCAGAAAGTCATAGTGGCGGAAATGCCCCGGGCCGAGAGACTGGACCGCCGCGCCGGCCAGGGCGCGCAGCCCATCCAGCTGAGAAGGCGTGACGGCCAGGTTGGACGGATCCTCGCCGACCAGGTTCAGCCGGACCGGCACGGCTCCCGGCACCAGCTCGACGCGGCGGAAGTAGCGACCGGCATAGACGGGCGAGTCCACCAGCTCCTCCAGCGGGACCGGACGGAACGTGACCCGGTCCTCGCCGGCGCGGACGGCCACGAGCGAGGTCGCGGATTGGAAGCCCGGCGGCAGCCGCAGACTCGCCTCGACGGGGATGTCGCCGACGGACCACCCCGCCGGATAGAGCAGCAGCCGCTGCCATTCGACCTTGACGATGTGGGGGGACATGACCATCGCGCCGGCGCGCGGGGTCGGCGGCGAGAGGTACTGGAAATCCAGCTCGAGGTCGTCGACGCCTGGCGGGACCTCGACGTGGAAGGCGTGGACGTCGACCGGGTCGCGGTGCCAGTCGAGGCGGCGGCCGTTCCCCCGGAGGGCTTTTCCCCGGACAACCAGCCCGGCGAGGTTGGCGACGGGCACTGTCGGGGCATGGCTGGCGGTTTCCCATTCCGGATAGAGCAGAACCGCCGGCCCCGTCCGCCGCACAGGGATCGTCTCCCGCACGGAGAAGACCTTGTGACGGGTGTCCGACGCGTCGACCTCCAGGCGCACCGTCCCCATCGTCTCCGAAAAGGGGAGGTCCCGGGGCGCGTCCAGAGGTGCGGCGAGGGCGAGGGCCAGGCTCAGGAGGTGTCGAGTCAGCATTCAGGAGCCGATCAGCTCGCGGATCTCCTCCAGCCGCGCTTCCGCATCCTCCTCGCCCAGGTCGATCAGCCGCTGGATGTAGTCGGGCTGGAACATCAGCATGCTGAGGAAGTCGGAGGTGTGGGTGTCCTTCGTCCCCAGGCTGCGGACGAGATAGCGGAAGCTGGCGGGGAGGCGGGGCTCGTAGGCGGCGGCCAGCTCGCCGAGGTCGCAAGAGGGGCGCAGGACGCGGATCGCCACCTCGCGCAGGTCGGCGCCACGCTCCTCCGGCGGGATTTTGGCCAGCAGGCGGTTGACGCTCTCCAGGCGGCGCACGTCCTCGTCCAGGACGTCGAGGAAGATCGAATCCATGAGCTGCCCGAGGATCTGCGCCGGCGGCGGATAGCCGGGGATCTTGGTCCGCTCGGCCTCCTCGAAGTTGAGCTCGTAGTGGGGCGAGAGGGCGAGGATGCGCGTGGCACCGAGGCGCAGGGCGGGGACCAGCGGCGTCGACAGGCGGATGCCGCCGTCGCCGTACCAGGCGTCCCCGAGGCGGACCGCCGGAAAGAACATCGGCAGCGCGGCGGAGGCCATGACGTGGTCGGCGGTGATCCGGGCGTGGAAGCTCCGGTGGCGCGGCTGGCGCCAGGTGGGGAAGCCGCGCCCCTGCACCCAGGTGACCGTCTGCCCGGTCGAATAGTTGAGGGCGGTCAGCGCGAAGGCGTCGAGGCTCCCCCGTTCCAGGTTGCGCTCGATGCCGATGATCTCGCCGTCCACGGTGGCGGTGGCGCGCTCGATCGTGCCGTGGAGAGGGCGGGTGTCGACCAGCCCCAGCACCGCCGGCGCCATCGGCGAGCCGCCGGCGGCGAGGCGGGTGGCCCAGCGGGTGAAGTGGCGGGCGAGCGACGGCGTGTCGACGCGGAAGACGTCTTCCACCTGGAGGTTGATCCACACCTCGCAGAGATCCGCCGTGGCCTCGGCAAGGGTGCCGGGGTGGGCGGCGATGAAGGCGGCGTTGATCGCCCCGGCCGAGACGCCGGTGATGATCGGGAAGCGGAGCCCGGGGAGGCGGCGGGCGAGGCCGCGCAGCACGCCGGTCTGATAGGCCCCCCGCGCTCCGCCGCCCGAGAGCACCAGGGCGAGCGCGGGCGCGCCTTCGCTGGCCGGTGGGCCCGAGGCCATGGCATGATCCTTACCGTTCGCGTCGGGCACGGGCATCACTCTATGGGAGGACGGCGGAAATGAAAACGCTTCTGACGGCGCTGGCGGTCGTCGTGGTCCTGGTCCTGGCGGGGATCGGCTTCATCGTCTCGGGAGTCTACGACGTCTCGGCCAGCGTTCCGGACCGGGGGCTGATCCGCTGGGCGCTGGTCACCACCCAGGAGCATTCGGTGCGTCGCGCCGCCGCCGGGATCAAGGGGAAGATCGCGGTGCCGAACCTCGAGGACGAGAAGCTGATCCGCACCGGCCTCGTCCACTACAACGAGATGTGCACGACCTGCCATGGCGCGCCGGGGGTCAAGATCTCCGAGATCGGCCAGGGGCTGAACCCCGATCCGCCCGAGCTCTCCGACGCCGGGCGCGCCGCGCCGGAGGAGACCTTCTGGGTGGTGAAGAACGGCATCAAGATGACCGGCATGCCCTCCTTCGGAGTCACCCACACCGACGACGAGATCTGGGCGATCGTGGCGTTCGTCCGCCGGATGGGCAAGCTGACGCCGGAGCAGTATCAGGCGATGGTGCAGAAGGCGGGGCTGAAGATGCCGGAGAGCGAGGAGGCGGGGGAGGCGCCGGCAGCCGCTTCGGCGCCCCCCAAGCCCACGACGCCCAAATAGGTCTACTTGGCGGCCTGCTGGTCCGGCGTCTGCGTGCCGGTGATCTTCATCGAGCCGAGCAGGGTCTGGAAGACCGCCTCGTTGGCCGCGAACTTGTCGTCGGGAGAGGTCATGAGGAAGATGACCACATCCTTTTCACGCGTCACCGCCACCCAGTGCTGATCGGTCTTGACGGTGCCCTTGCCGTCGATCCCGGCGCCGGTGCCCGGGCCGCTCACCACCAGCGAGAAGGCGCGCATGCCGCCGACGGTGATCAGCTCCTTCGTCGTCACCTCGGCGCCCAGGCTCTTCTGCAGCCCCTGCGCGCTCTGCTCGAGCAGCGTCCGCGGGTTGTAGGGCTTGGGCGAGTTCTGGGCGAAGATGGCGATCGACGAGATGTTGTCGGCCGACCAGACGCAGCAGATGTTGCCCGGCACGGTGAACTTCGTGGGGTCGCCCTGCTGCCACCCCTGCGGGGGAGCGAACGAGAGGCCCATCTGCTCCGGCGGGATCCCCTTGGCGGCGTTCGGATTCGGCGCCGCGTTGGGCGCACTGCCGTCGGCGGGCGGCGCCGCCGCCGGCTGTCCCGGCGCGGCCGGCTGCTGCATCTGGTCCTGCGGCGCCTGGGCCGCCGGCGGAGTCTGGCCCGGAGCGGCGGTACCCTGCGCGGTCTGATTCTGAGCCTGGCCGTCGGGGTTGTTCGGATCGATCGGGGTGTCGCTCTTGATGATCACCTGCCCCTTGGCCGGGGCCGTGGGCGTGGGCTGCGGCCGGGGATGGACCGGCGCCTGCGACCACACCGGGAGAAGCGGTGCGGCCAACAATGCGGTTGCGAAGACGAAAACGCGTGTGTTGCGCGGGGTCATGGTCTACCTCGGCTCTCCTGAGTGGCGATCGATCAGCAGCGATCCATGCCAGGGTTGATGAATTTCAAGGGATTCCGGCCTGACGGAACCGCCTCACTACTCCAAACAAAGGTCGCGATCAGCGTCACAGCTCTCAAGGCCCCTGCACCATGCACCTCTCGTGCCTGGGACCCCCGGACGCAAGGTCTGGGACCGCCAGAATCGGCACGCTCCATCTCCGGGGCGCACATCTTAGCCGCCGGCCGATTCATCCGCAAAGTCGAGGACACCGGCGTCCTCGGGAGAGGCCGCCAGCGTTCCGGACAAAGATATGAGAACTACGAAAATGCGTCCTCTGAGAGGGACGGCCGGGAGGCTCAGAAGGCCTGCGTCAAGGCCGTGGCGAAGGAGGTCTTTTCGAAGTCTCCCCGGCCCACCAGGATCAGCGACAGCTTCTTTTCCGGGATCTTGAGCCAGAGGACCGTGCCACTCTTCTGGTGCTCCCAGGCCCAGCGGAGCCGATGCCCCCCGGTGTCTTCCGTGTGCCATGCGAGCAAGGGCTGGCTCTCCACGATGGCGCCGTGGCCGAGCAGGACGTCGAGATTTGCCAGACTGCGAACTGTCCATGTCTGGCCGGAAGGCCCGATCAGGGAGGGGACCGGATAGGCGGTGTCCGGTGTGGCCGGAGCACCGTCGGCCGCCGAGCCGAGCCCCAGGAGATCGACGACCTTTCCGTTCTTGACGATCGCGACGGACATCCCGGGAATCCGCTGCTCCCGGCGCAGGGTTTCGAGCCTGGACCCGAATCGCTGGAGCCGCTCCTGCAGGTCAGGATCGATCCGGCTCTGCACGGCGCCCGGTGCCCGGGCCGCGGAGGCCGCCGTCGGGCTCGGGATCGCGAGGAGGAACAGAAGGCAGAAGAGTGAAAGTCGCATACAGGTTGGACACCAGACGTCGCTCATTGGAAACTGGTGGCCGATGAAGATGATGCTTCCCACTCTCCGGCTCGGCTTCCGCAGGCTCTGGAAGCACCCGGCGCATTCGGGCGTCGCGGTGCTGACCCTGGCCCTGGGGATCGGCCTGACCACGGCGATGTACGCGATCGTCGAGGGGACCTTCCTGCGCGGGCTGCCGTTCGCCGGGGCCGACCGGATCTTCCGCGTCGAGCGGGTCGCGGCGAACGGCGAGCCTGGCGCGGGGTTCACGGCGAGCGACTTCCGAGCCCTGCGGGACGGTCAAGCCTCCTGCGATGCCTTCGCCGCCTGGATCGGTTTCCGGCTGAACCTGGGGGCTCCGGGAGCGCCTGCCGAGGCGGTCAACGCCGGCTACGCGACCGCCGGGCTGCTCCGGCTGACGGGCGTCCAGCCGGCCCTGGGCCGCACGTTCCGCTCTGAGGACGAGCTTCCCGGGGCGCCCCGGATCGTCCTGCTGAGCGACGATCTCTGGCACCAGCGCTTCGGGGGCGACCCGCGGGTGGTCGGTACGACCGTCCGGATCTCGGGCGAGCCGGCGACGGTCATCGGCGTCATGCCTCCACATTTCCGGTTCCCCTTGAACCAGTACCTCCTGCAGCCGTTGCGCCTCGACCAGGCCGAGCGGGAGGGGTATCCCCTGCAACTGGTGGCGCGATTGCGGGAAGGGGTCTCGCCACGGCAGGCCGACGCCGAGCTGCGCGCTCTCGGCAGCCACCTCCCGCCGCCGCCGGGAGTCGCCGCTGGGTTCCACGTCCGCATCGTCCCCTTCGTCGAGGCCTACGTGGACCAGGAGCTGCGTTCGCGGCAGTGGCTGATGCTGGGGGCCATCCTCGGCGTGCTCCTGATTGCCTGCGTCAACGTCGCGAACCTCCTGCTGGCGCGGGCCGTGGAGCGGACGCCGGAGATGGCCGTGCGGGCCGCGCTCGGCGCCGGGCGGCTCCGCGTCGCCGCGGACCTCCTGGCCGAGTCGCTGGTGCTCGCCGGCTGCGGGGGGATCGCCGGGCTGGGAGTAGCCCAGGGCGCAATCGCCCTCTACCGCCGGCTGATGGGGAACGACATCGTCTCCTTCTGGGTGGACATCCGCCTCGACGGTCGCGCCGTCCTCTTCGCCCTCGGGCTCACCCTGCTGGCGGCTCTGGCCGCGGGTCTGCTGCCGGCCCTCCACGCGGCGCGGAGCGATCCGGGCGAGATCCTCAGGGACCAGTCGCGAGGCTCGACCGGGCGAAGCCTCGGCCGGTTCAGCCGCCTGCTGGCGGTGGCGGAGATCGCGCTCTCCTGCGGGCTGCTGATCCCCACCGGGCTCACCGTCCGGAGCCTGGTGCAGCTGGCCCGGCTGGAGCTGAGCTTCCCGGCGGACCGGGTGCTGACCGCGGGCGTCTCGTTCGATGGTCCGGCCTATGCGAGCGAAGAGGCGCGGCGCCGATATTTTGCGGAGCTGGGCCGGCGCCTCAGCGGCCTGCCGGGCGTGCGAGCGGTGGCCTTCGCCTCCGTGATGCCGCTGGAGCGTCTGGTGGGCCCCGCCACACCCATCGTGCTGGAAGCCCACCCGGGCGCCGAAGGTCCCGCCGCGCGCTGGGCGGCCGTCTCGCCTCCGTACTTCACGGTCTTCGGCCTCCGGCTGCTGGCGGGGAGGCTCTTCACCGCCGAGGACGGCGCGGGCTCGCCTCCGGCCGCCCTGGTCAGCCGCGGATTCGCGGAGCGCTTCTTCCCGGGCCGGAGCCCGCTAGGGCAGCGCTTCCGCACCGCGGGCAAGGACCACCCCTGGCACACCATCGTCGGCATGGTCTCCGACCTGTCGCTCGGCGGCCTCGACGGCGATCCGTCGCAGCCGGCGATGTATTTTCCCTGGGACCAGAAGCCGGTCTGGGGCGGAGCCCTCGCGGTCCGGGTCGATGGAGCCCCGGGAGCGTCCATGGCGGCCCTGCGCCGGCAGGCGGTCGCCGTCGACCCCAACGTGCCGCTGGCGAACCTCGCGACCCTGGAGGAAGTCCTGCGGGCGGTGGCCGAGCCGTACACGCGGGCGGGAGCGCTGTTCGGCCTCTTCGGCGGCATTGCCCTCTTCCTGGCGGCCCTGGGCCTCTACGGCGTCATGGCCTTCGCGGTGGAGCGGCGCACGCGGGAGATCGGCGTCCGGATGGCGCTCGGCGCCCGCGCGGCGGACATCCGTCGGCTGGTGCTGCGAGAGGGACTCTTCCAGCTCGCGATAGGCGTCGGCCTCGGGCTCGCCCTGGCGTTGGGGCTGTCCCGGCTGCTCGCCGCGTCGCTCTTCCAGGTGCGCCCGTGGGACCCGGCGGTGTTCGTCCTCGCGCCGGCCGTGCTGGTCCTCGCAGGCCTGCTTGCCTGCCAACTCCCGGCCCGGCGGGCGGCGCGGGTCGATCCGGTGGAGTCGTTGCGGGCCGAATAGGAGTGGAAGCGACGAACACGGACCCACATGGACGAGCACGGACCGCCACGGATCTTCTGCCGTCCGTGATCGTCCGTGTTCGTCTTGCTGGTCGCTGTTCCTTATTCCTCGCCGAGCCGGCCATGCTTCCGCAGCCGGTCCATGTGGGCGAGAATCTGCCGCTCGGCGATCGGCCAGGCCTGCTTCGGCGCGTCCTCGTAGACCGTGGGGAGCATCTCCGCGGGCGTCCGCTGGCCGGCGTTCCAGGCTTCGAGGATGCGCTCCTCCCGCCAGCGGCGATGATCGATGTACTCGCGGAGCTTGGCCACGCCGTTCTTGATCGCCGGGCCGTGGCCGGGGAAGAGGGTGCCCGGCCGCAGGGAGGCGAGCTTGGTGAGCGACCCGAAGTAGTCGTCCATGTCCCCCTCGGGGGGATCGATGACGATCATGCTGACGCCGGAGATCATGTCGCCGCAAAGCAGGGAGCCTTGCTCCTCCTCCAGAAAGCAGAGGTGGCCGCGGGCGTGGCCCGGGGTGTGGAGCACCAGGACCGAGAAGCCATCTCCCAGGTCGACGCGCTGGCCGTCCTGAAGCTCGCCGTCGATCTTGATGCCGCGGCCGGCGAGGCGCTCGGCGGTGAGGGGGTGGGCCAGGACGGGGACGCCCAGGGAAGCCCGCAGCCGCTCGACGCCGCCGATGTGGTCCGGATGGTGGTGGGTGAGCCAGATGGCGGTCACCCGGCGGCCGAGCTTCTCGCGGGCGGCGGCGAGGGCGGCCTCGAGGCGGTCGAGCTCCCGCGGGTCGGAGGCCCCGGGATCGACCAGCACGGCGTCGTGCAGCCCCAGGAGGTAGGCGTTGGTGGTGACCGCCGGTGGCAGGGTGTGGGTGAGGAGCGGGAACATCAGCACCCCGGGGCGCAGCTCGACCTTGCGGACGGGCCCGAGATTGGCCTCGGCGGAGTCGCGCAGGCGGACGAGGCCGCGGAGGGGGCCGTCCTGGCTCAGCACCTCCAGGGTGTGGAGGATCGGCGGCGCGGCGAGCACGTCGCCGCGGTGCCACGCCTCCCAGGCCTCGGCCGGCCGGATCCAGGCGCCGTGCTCCAGCTCGCCTTCGACCACGGCGGGCTCGGCCGCCGAGTCGTGGGGCCACTCCAGCAGGAAGAAGCGGTTGTCGAAGCGGACCGGCGCGAACGGTGGCGTCACCCAGCGGCCGGCGTAGACCAGCCGGGAGGCGTCGAGCGTGACCTCCAGCCCCTTCAGGATGTCCGCGAAGCCGCGCTCGCCGGCCAGCAGCGCGCGCCGAAGCTCGGGCAGGTCCTCGGGATCGACGGCGGGGGAGGAGAGGAGGAGCCCGGTCTCCTCGAACAGCTCGCGCAGGGCGCAGGCGGCGAGCCCCGGCAGCAGGTCCGGGCTGGCCTCGTCGAGGTCGCGGAGGGACTCGGGCTGCTCTGAGGCGGGAGCGTCCGCGGCGAGCTGCGGCTGGCCGGAGACCGGGATCGCGGCGTCCGTCCGCGACAGCCCGCCCCCTGGGAACGCGTGCCATCCCCCCATGAACGCGAGGGCCTCGGCCCGCTTCACCCAGAAGACCTCGACGTCGTCCGGCCCACCCCCCTCGACGCGCCGCCAGAGCACCACCGCCGCCGAGATCCGCGCCGGCGGCAGGGCGCCGGAGGAAAGAGGGGTTCCCACGACTTTTTCGTAGACGTTGCCTGAGTCCGCCATGGCCGGCTTATATCATGCGGCCTGCGCGGCCGGCGGCCCGAAATACGCCCCGGGATCGCCGGCGTTTGAGTAGAATGACGGGCGCCGTCCATTGCGAACGCCCGAAAGGAGAAGCCCTCGATGAAGCCTCCCGAGACCATCCGGTTGACCCCCGGCAAACGGGTGCTGTTCCTCACCAAGGATCCAGACCTGATCCGCCGCCAGCTGCGCGGGGAGCTCGACCTGCGGATGGCCGACCTGCGCGTCGAGGATCTGCTCGACGACATCAACACCGACGCCATGACCCCGGCCTGGGTCTGCTTCAGCCATCGCCCCGAGGACATCGCCCGCGACGCCTACGCCGGGCTGATCGTCGACGGCAAGCGCCTGTTCGAGCGCGACGCCCTGATCAACGGCAACTTCGAGGTCATCGTCTCCGGCGTCCGCAAGGGGGTGGGGAGCTCGCGCGAGACCGCCGTGCAGGCGGAGAAGTGGTCGGGCATCCGCATCGCCATCGCCGCCTCCTTCGCCCCGATCCACGCTCGCAACAACATCAGCCAGGGCGTGCTGATGGGCGACCATGGGGTGATTCAGCGCCTGCAGGACGGCGAGGGCATCCCGCTCGATGAGTTCTGCCACGGGTGGGACCCGATCACGCAGATCGTCATCCGCCAGGGCGGTCTGTTCCCGTTCTCCAAGGCGCTGGCGGCCGGCGAGCTCGAGCTGCCGAAGCCGGAGACCGGCCCGCGGCCGATGACGATGGCGGAGAAGATCCTCGCCGCCCATCTGCTGGGGGCGGAGGAGGGTCCTCGCTACGTCAAGCCGGGCGACGCCGTGGTGGTGTCGGTCGACGGCGGCTACTCCCACGAGTTCACCACCGCCCAGGTCCACTACTTCCTGGAAGAGGAGTACGGGGCCGGCTACGAGATCAAGAATCCGGGGAAGTTCGCCGTCTTCGAGGACCACCTGATCTACGCCGACGAGGTGCCGAAGATGCGCGTCTTCCTCGACAAGATCGAGACGCTCCGCGACCTGCAGCGCGACTTCCAGTGCCACACCGGCGTGCGCGACTTCTCGGCCAAGGACCGGATCTCGCCCGGCATCTGCCACGAGGTGGCGCGCGAGCAGCTGATCGATCCCGGCGATTTCATCCAGGCGACCGACAGCCACACCTGCATGGGCGGAGTCAACAACGCGCTCACCTGGGGCGTCGGCGCGACCGAGTACGCCGACCTGATCCACCAGGGGTTCACCCAGGTCGAGGTGCCGGAGTCGATCCGTTTCGAGCTGACCGGCAAGCTGCCGGCGGGGGTCACGGCCAAGGACCTGATGCTCTTCATCCTCCTCAACCACGCCCGTCCCCAGCTCACGCTCGACCGGGTGATGGAGTTCACCGGCCCCGGCGTCGCCACGCTGTCGATGGACGAGCGGGCGACGCTGACCAACATGGCGACCGAGTGCGCGGCAAAGACGGCGATCGTGGTCGCCGACGACGAGACCTGGCGCTGGCTCGCCGAATGGCGGCCGGGCGTGGACGTCGAGCGGCTGAAGGCACGCGCCGTGGCGCCCGATCCCGGCGCCGAGTACGCCGGCGGCGTCTACACGATCGATCTTTCGTCCCTGCGCCCGATGGTGGCCCACCCGGGCGATCCCGACAAGGGCATTCCGTCCGATCCCACGAATGGCGCCTGGATCGACGAGATCGGCGACGTGCCGATCGACATCGCCTATGGCGGCAGCTGCACGGCGGGAAAGATCGACGACCTGATCTTCTATCACCAGGTGGTCAAGGAGGCGCTCGACGCCGGCTTCGGGATCGCTCCAGGCGTGCGCTTCATGATCCAGTGCGGCTCGCAGGCGGTGGAGAGCTTCGTGCGGGAGAACGGCCTGGCGGACACCTTCGAACGGGCGGGCGTGCAGCTCATCCATCCGGGCTGCGGCGCCTGTATCGGCTGCGGACCGGGGGTCTCCGAGACGGCGGACGAGGTGACCGTCTCGGCCATCAACCGCAACTACAAGGGGCGTTCCGGCCCCGGCAAGCTCTGGCTGGCCTCGCCGCTGACCGTGGCCGCATCGGCCTTCACCGGCCGGATCACCGCCTATACGCCGGGGATGTTCGCGCGGATGGCGAGAGAGCGGCCGGTGCTGGTGTAGGGGCGGCCCTGTGTGGCCGCCCTGCCCCTGCTCCAGGGCGGCCCCCAGGATCATCGACCGACTCCTTGCTCCAGGGCGGCCACACAGGGCCGCCCCTACAAAGAATCTATATAGAACCGCCGTCACCCTAGAAATGGTGGATTTGTAGGGGCGGCCCTACGTGGCCGCCCTGGGAGGGGGACCAGTCCGGTCGGGAATCTCCCCCACCCAGGGCGGCCACATAGGGCCGCCCCTACGAAAAACGCATCCCCTCTGTATTGACAGAGTACTAGAACCGCCAGCGCGCCGTCAGGCCGAACACGCTGTCGCGTCCGGTGTACGAGCCCGTGACGGCCGGGTTCTCGAGCTCCTGGTTGGGAGCGCTGCGGCTGTCGAACTTGTGGTACGAGTAGGCCATATCGAAGGAGATCGTGGCGAAGTCATAGCCGAAGCCGGCGGCGTAGACCATGAAGTCGCCGTACGGGAAGCCGGGCTCGACGGTGCGGTTAGGCACCGGCGACTGCTCGCGGGCGATGCCGCCGTAGAGCAGGAAGTGGTCGGTGACGTTCCCCTCCACGCCGAGCCGCAGGCCGGTGGTGTCCTTCCAGTCGCGCGGCGTGGTCTCGGTCGGGGTCGACGGGTTGATGGGGTTGGGATAATAGGTGATGTCCGTCGACGTCAGGCTCGACCAGCTCTGGAAGCTGGCGTCGAGCTCGATCCGCAGCTCCGGATAGGGGGCGTACCAGATGCCGCCGCGCACCTCCCGCGGCAGCTCGAAGGACTCCCGCGTCCGGCCGTTGCCGAACTGCGTCTGGAAGGCGGTATCGAACCCGGGAACGCCGGTGATCTGATCGCGCGTCACGTAGGAGACGGAGCCGTTCCCCTTGAGGCTCTCGGAGCTCCGGTAGACCGCGCCGAACCCCCAGGACGGAGCGCCGTAATGGACCGAGGCGTCCCAGGCGGTGCCGTCGACGTCGGCGGTGGCGTTCCGCCGCAGCTCGAGGGACAGCGGCGTCACCGGGCCGGGCTCGGGACCGACCTCGACGGTCTCGATGGCGTTGATGTCGCTGTCGAGGTTGCCGAAGGCATAGCGGAACCCGGCGCCGACGCTCCAGCCCTCGCCCAGGTCATAGGCCACGACCGGGTGGACCTCATAGAGGCGGAGCTCGGTGCGGCGGTTGACGAAGCGGCCGGGGAAGTCCACGGGATCCCAGAAGAGGCTGTCGTCGAAGGGGGAGTCGTAGCCGATCCCGAACGCCAGCGGGCCGCTCTTCGGCTTCCAGGTGACGTAGAGCGCCGGCGGGAACTGGATGATGTGCCGGGCCGCGAAATTGCCCGTCGAGCTGTGGTAGTCGATGGTGGGGTTGTTCATGTCGAGCCCGGCCTCGGCCTGCAGGCCCGCCAGCTCGGTGATCCCCGCCGGATCGTAGGTGACGGTCGAGGGGTCCACGGCGCGGGCCGTGAAGGCGCCGGCCTGGCCGATGGCACGGGCACCGTGCTGGAACAGCCCGAAGCCCGAGGCTGAGGCGAGGCTCGCCCCGGCGAGGGCGGCGAGCAGGCACAACAAGACGATGCGGCGAGGGTGTCGCATGCTCTCTCCTTGTATCAAATGGGAAACGGCCGGCCCCGGTCCTCACTCCACCGCCAGGATCTCGGGCACGATCCGAGGGTCAACCACGCTGAGAATAGCGAGGGTAAGGGGCAGATGGAAGCGCCGATGGCCGCAAGCACCTGGTCGCGTTGCCATTTTGCGATCTTACGCTCATAGCGTTACGACCGCTCGCCGACCTTGCAACTCCCGCGCCCGAGGCTCCCTTGGGTGATTTGGTACGCGAACGCCGCCGCGAGTTGGAACTCAGGCTCTGCGAAGCGGCCCGGGTCATCGGGGTCTCCACCGCGACGATAAAGAACTGGGAAGCCGGCCGGGCCGCGATCGGTGATGCTTCCTTTCCCAAGGTCATCCGGTTCCTGGGACGCGATCCGAACGCCGCGCCGACATCGCTTTCCGAGCGGGTGCGGGCAGCGCGGAAGGCGACGGGGCTCTCCCAAAAGGGTCTTGCCCTCAGCCTCGGGCTCGACCCCTCGACCATCCGCGCGTGGGAGGCTGGCCAAGTCGGCTACGGGCACGAGCGGGTGCGGGAAGCGCTCGAAGCATTCATCGGCGCTGTAGCTATTACACCGGCCTGGGCGGAAGCGGGAAGAATTGAGCCGGAGACTCCGGTGCGGTAGGGTCTCGCTATGCGCGTCGGCGTGCTCTCTGACACTCACGGACTCCTGCGGCCCCGGGTCCTCGACCTTCTTCGAGGCTCCGAGCTGATCCTCCATGCGGGGGATGTCGGGGGAAGCGAGATCTTGTCGAGGCTCCGGGAGATCGCCCCGGTAGTGGCGGTGCGTGGGAACACTGACTCCGGTCCGGAGGCTGACGTGCTCCCTCTCATGGCCTCCGGAGAACTGGATGGTCTCCCGTTCCGCATGATCCACCGCCGGGAGGACGTGGAGCCCCTGTGGGCAAAACAGGCTCGTCTCGTGGTCTTCGGTCATACCCACCGGCCGGAAATGGAGTGGCGGGGCGCCTGCCTCTTCCTCAATCCCGGCGCCGTGGGGCCGCGGCGCTTCTCCTATCCCCTCACCCTCGCCATCCTCACGATCGCGGACGGGCGGATCGTGCCTGAAATCGTGGCAGTGGAGTAGCCGGCCGATCAGTTCGTCTTCACGTGGCGGTCACAACGGGGTCCGCACGTCGTAAAGACGACCGCAGTACTGCCACAGAAGAGCCGGTGCGGAAGTGCCTCTGCGGTGCAGAGACCTTGCAGCCAATAATCAGCCTCGATGGCATTCCAGGACTCGCGGGGTGGGATTCGGGAGTGAAAAAGCATGGGTGCAGCGCACTCTAACTGGTCTTCACGCTAGTCAGGAAGCTTGAAGAAGCGCCGCACCGCTTCCCGAACGAGCGCCGCTTCGCTCGCCCGCCGCTCGAAGGCGGCTTTGCGGATCGCCTCGGCCTCATCCTCGTTAAACCAGATCGTCTTTTTGACTTGGCCGGGCTTCAGGGTCGTCTCTCCACCACGAGGTCCGACGAGCTTCCGGGTATCCGCCATGAGGGGAGCATAAAGATGACCGGATTCCGCAATTACGGATTACGGAATTCCGGTATACTCCATGACGCTCTGCCGAAGGCGGCGTCTCCTCACCCCTTTGGCCCGCCGGCAGGGTCTTCGTCTCAAGGGAGGTCTACGATGACGGGACATTGCTCCTCGTCCACCAAATATCTTCTGGCTATGGCCTTCATAGGAGTGCTCCTTGCAGCATCCGCCGAGGCCAAGAAGCCCAAGCCGGCTCCTATCCGGCCCATCTCGATCGGGGTCTTTTGGACCCCGGACAGCGCCACCTATTTTGGTGGCGATGCCGGCATGCAGGGCATTGCCGAGACCGAGATCCGGGACAAGTTCCGGATTGCGCTCGGCAACTCGGGCCTCCTGGCTTCCCAGGGCTACGACGTCAGTCTCGCCACCTTTCCTGGTGTCGTAAGGGATGACGTTGCTCCCGGTGTCGCCGGCGGCAGCTGCGATCTGGACGAGATCCGCGCCTTCTTTGGTTTGAATCCGGCTCTTCGGCAGGTCCGGAAAGCGAAGAAGCTCTCGATCGTCATTTTGCTGGTGCAGTGCCACGATACGAAGGGCACCGGCGAGAAGAATCGCTTCGGGGTTACCTACATCCCTGTTCGACCTCAGGACTTCAAGGACCCTGGCACCGGCGTGATCGTGATCGAGGTGGGATCGCTTGCCGCGCCTCAAAACGTGGTCGCTGTCCACGAGATCGGCCATACGTTCGGTGGCTGTCACCCGGAGGGCTGCGGTACCTCCGAGTCGGCAGCTTCAGGCAAGAAGCCCTCGGCTTACCCCTACGGGCTCGGCATCTATCTCGCGAAGCTCCATCCCTCCGACCCGTTGGAGTCCGACGCGCTCGGTAACAAGCCCGGGTTGCCGCAGCTCTTCTTCTCTCATCCCGGCCGGGATGAGTTCGGCAGGATCACCGGAGACCAGAAACACAACGCGACCCGTGCCATCAGAGAGAACTGGACGAATGTCTATGGCTTGGCCTCGCTGCGGTAGCGCACTGCTTGGGCCTTCCGGTTAGCCGTTCCCCCACTCCGCAGGCATGGCCGCTTGGACGCTCTGGGTATGGGTGAGCGAGGCGACGATCCGACGGAAGGTTCTCATCTCCGTCCAGCCGAGAATCCGGCCGGACCGCGCCTTCAGCCAGCGGGAGAGCACGACATAGGCGCCGACCCGGTACTCCCACGTCTCGGGCGGAATCCCTCGAAAGAGCAAGCGGTTGCCGGACATCTCGACGCTGCAGTCCCTTGCCTTGTAGACGGGACACACGGTCTGGAGCGGTGCCCGCGCGTCTCCCTCAAGGCCGACCGGAGCGCCAGCGAGCCGCGGGTCTTCGAGGAGGTGCAAGGCCACGAGCTCGCGGCCGAAGGCGGACATGAGGAGGAAGGGGCTGCCACCCGCAGGAAAGCCGATCCGGGGGAACTCGCGCCGCAGGTTCTCACGGAAGCGCCGGCGGTACGCGGGGTGGTAGAGCGTGGCGTAGACGTAATGGAAGACATCCTCCGGCCGCAGGGCTACCCCATAGCGATCGGAGAGCGTGGCAAGGAGGCCGGCCGCGAGGTTCGGGACCCGCTCGCCTCCTTGGTCGAGATAGAGGGGGAAGAGGGAGTTCGTATCAAAGGCGGTTACCACCTTGTGGCCGGGGATGAGCCGGGTCACGACCGCACCGAACTCCTCCTTCGTCTGGCGCGAGACGACGAGCCCGAGGTTTTCGCCGCTCCGCATGTGGGCCACGATCGCGCTCCGCGGCCGGGAGAGGAGCGTCTTCTCATAGAGCAGAAAGCGGATGTCGAAGGGACGCACCAGGAACCCGCAGACCTTATGAGGCGCAGGCGACTTCCCCTTCGCAAGGCGCGCTTCGAGTGCGTGGCGGTCGAGCCCCGTAAGGAGCGCATCGTTTCCCGTAATGACTCCGGGCGCGTGGACCGGGAAGATCGCCGCAAGAGGGAGGCCCCGCTGGAACTCGCGGTCGATCCGCGCGTCGGTCGCGGCGAAAAGATAGGCGGGAGCCTGGGGCCGGATCTCCTGCCAAGGAAGTGCCTCGAACCCCCGAGCCCCGAGCGTGCGGAGCTTCGCCCTTCGAGGGCCGTAGAGATCGGCGCGGAACGCCCTCTTCGGAAGCCCCGGCCGCTTCACGAGAAAGAGCGCTGCCGCCCCCTGGGCCACGCCGGGGAATACGCCTTCGTCGCGCCCGCCCTCCGGCGTGCTCTCCCGTTTCCTGCGGTTTCCGTGGAGATCGAGAGCATAGATTTCATCGAAGGTCGAAAGGAGCGAACGGCGAAGGCCGCGAAAGGTCGGAGCTTCAAGGCAGGTATGGCTAACGACAAAGGCCACGATTCCCTGGCCCGCGTGGTCCACCCGCCACTGCGCGAGGCGGAGAAACTTCACGTAGTCGTCCGAGAGCCATTTCGGATTTCGTTCGCCGAGCGCCGCCCCGTCCACCCGGAAATACCCCTCGTCTTTCCTCCCATCAGGAAGCACGTACCCGCGCAGGAGGCCGCGAATCCAGGAGCCCTGGTTAGCCGAGTGGCCGCGCCATGGCGGATTGCCGACGATGGCCTCGATTTCCCCGCCGCCTTTGTCTCCAAAGGGATCGTAGGGACCTTGGAGCGCATCGCCGAGGTGGATCGGCACCGGCACCGGTTCGGAGGCGCCGTGGAGGCGGCGCAGAAGGGCCTCGCCTTGCGCCTTCCTTTTGGGTTCGATCTCGATACCTGCGAAGTGGCTCCGGAAATGGCCGGCAAAGGAGCCGCCGGGGCGCGCTTGGAGCACGATGCGGCACGCCTCGGCGAGGAAGTTCATCGGCCCGGCCGCAGGGTCGAGGAGGCGTACGTCCTGGCTTCCGAGACCCTCGGGACATCCGAAGCGGGTGCGGAGGAGCAGATCGACGGAGCGGATCACGAACTGCACGAGCGGCCGGGGCGTGCGGTAGATGCCACGCACCCGCCGGAGGTCGCCTTCGGCGCTTCGGTTCATGGCTCAGGCTCCTGTCGGCAGGCCGGCCTCGCCTGCCGGGAGCATCGCGCGGGCTCCTTGAGGGTCGACGTTACTCCTGAAGAGAAAGAGGGCATGAGAGCCTCCCTGATGGAAGGCCTGGAGGATGAAGCGATCACCCCGCGTGACCTGGAAGACCTCTGGAGGCACCGCGAGCCTGCCCCTCGCATCGATCGAGGCAAGCGGGCGAGAGAGGAACGCCACGACGTACGGCGAGCGGACCTCCGGACCGAGTGCGCTCCAGTCGTCTTCGAGAAGTTCCCGGTAGATCTCGAAGTGGAGCGACCACTCGCCAAGCTGCATCGCGAGGAGGTCTCCAGCGAGGAGCGGCAGCGCGCGTCGCAGCTTCGCGGGAAGCTTAAGTCTCCCGTCCTCGACTGCCACGATTTCAAAGCTGCCGTACGAAAGCACGTTGGTCCTCCTCAGGCCCTGTCTCGGCGCTCTTTGCCGGTTCAGTTCGAGAGTTCAGCCGCGCTTCGATTCGGTTCGCGATCCCCGAGATGTCGCAAGCGGCCTTACGGGCAAGACGCGAAAGCGCGGTGGCGTCCCGGTCGAGGGAGGAGACAAGGTGCTCTCGGCCCAGAGCAGAGAGAAATCCTTCGAGATGCCTGAGATCAGCGAGAGCGGCCTGGAGCTCGGCGCGGACATGGCTCTCCGGCCGGATGGGCCAGGACCCGCAGCACTCCAGTGCCAGATCGAAGAGCAGAGTGCCCAATGCCCGGAGCGCGGCGTTCGCTGTGGGGGTGGTGTAATGGAAAAGCAGAGTCTCGCGGAATCCTTCGTGTTCCTCGAAGGTGTTGGGATCGATCGAGGCGATCGGCGCGACACCGGCTCCCGGCGCAGCTCCTTCCGAAGGCGGCAGGACGGGCCGTGGAGTGTGGGGCGTGCAGTCACATCGGCTGAACGATTCGCGGGCTTTGGCCATGCCCGTGAGTCTAGGGGGAGGCCGTGGCCTCGACCTCAAAACGGGCATGGCAAAGCGCCGGGTACCGAAAAGGGGTACACCAAGCCGGGCTTAAAAGCGCGGCGTTATTGGGGAGCCGGTGGCGCTCCCTGCGCGGGGCCGCTCCCTGAGGGAGATGCCGGCGGGTTCGGCTTCGGGAGGCCCATGGGGTCGAGCGAGCTGCCTTCCTTCGCCCAGAGTCCGATGATCCTAATCCATGCCTTTCCAAGGAAAGAGCACGGGCCCGCTTCATGAGCGGGATTCGGAGTTCGGAGCGCCTCATGCGACGCGGCGGAGAGCGGCGAGACAATGAAAAGAAGGGCGAGAAGGACGAGCGCGAAACGATGGCGGTCGAGAGGAGGCATCTGATGGCTCCCTTTCCGGCAGCGAAATCTCGGACCGCGATCATCGCCATCCGAGCTTCACGCCTTTCTCTAAGAGTGCTTCGGGAAGGCGGCAGCCGGTCCCCTTTCGGGGGACACTATGCCGATCCCGAGGCAACAAGCATCGCATTCTCTTCTTTCGGCTCGTTCTCGCGCACCTTGCGCACTATCCCTTCGAAGGCATAACTTCGTCTTTCGAGACATACTGGGAGATTGTGGGATGAGGACTTTTTACTCGTGAAGAGCGGATTGCCGACCGGCAAAGAGAGGAAAAGAAGGACAAAGACGTCGGAAGCGAAACGCCGCATGGTGGCCATGGGGCAGGTGCTCGCCTTGCTCCGGAATACGCAAGGGCTCACCCAGGCCGAGGTTGCGAGGAGATCCGGCGCGAAGCGGTCCTCCATCTCGGAATACGAGCGTGGAGAGCGGGCGCCGGATTCCTCGACCCTGGAGCGGCTGCTCTCGGGGCTCGGCTACCGTTGGGCGGCGCTCGATTTCGTGAATTGGTTCTTCGAGCGGCTTGAGGCGGACTGCCGGCTGCCAGAAGGCGAAAGCGCTCCCTACGGAACGCCGCACCCCGCCGGGGCCGCAGGGACGCTTTCCGACCGACTGCACGCGGATCTCGCAGTCGCCCACCAGACCGCTGCGGCGCTTGGCCAAGTGGTCGCGAGTCTGGAGTATCGGGAGGACGAGCGGCTTCCTGCTCCCTCCGCTCCGGGCGTCGTCCTTGACGGCCGGCGAGGCGACGAGCGCGACGTAGCGAAGCGGCACTGGGCGCGGCTAAAGGCGCTCTCGCCCCGGGAACTGGCGAAGGCGCTCCCCGGAGTTCCTTCCGACGTGCAATGGGCGATCTGCGAGATTCTCTGCATCGAGAGCCAACGCCTCTGCGGCGATGATCCGATAAGCGCCTCCACCCTCGCCGAGCTGGCGCTCGCCTCGGCGAACCTCGCCCGCTGCGATGACGCCTTACGAGCCAAGCTTCAGGCGCTCGCGCAGGCGCACATCGGGAACGTGCTGAGGGCGAGGGGCGACCTCGCGGCGGCCGAGGCGGCCTTGGCGCTCGCGGAATCCCTTTGGGAGAGCGGGAAGACCGCCGAACGCGGCCTCGTCGAAGAAGGCTTCATTTTCCTCAGTAAGGCGTCCCTGCGCCGCGCGCAGCGCCGCTTCGATGAGGCTGCGGAACTCCTGGACCGCGCCGCGCGCATGGCGATCGGTGCTACGTTCCTCGTGCAGGTACAGGTCAGCCAAGCGAAGCTCCTCGAAGAGCGGGGGGATCTTGAGGAAGCGGCCGCGATTCTCTCGCGGGTGAGCGAATCGGTCTCTCCTGACGAGGAGCCCCGCATTCTTCTCCTCGTCTGGCAAAATCTCACGGATACCTTAAGCAAGCTCGACCGGTTCTCAGAGGCCGCCGCGCTTCTCCCCGAAGTCCGCCGGCACTGGCAGGCGACGGGCGGAGCGCTGAACCTCGTCCGGCTCTCCTGGACGGAGGCGCGCATCATGGCCGGACTCGGATCGGTCGAAGAGGGCCTCACGCGCCTCGCCCATGTCCGCGGGGAGTTTGTCGCGAGATCCATGGCCTACGACACGGCGCTTGTTTCCCTGGAACTCGCCGTCGCCTACGCCTCAGAGGGTCGGAACGACCAGGTGAAGGCGATCGCCCGCCACATGGCGCCAATCTTCCAGACACAGGAAGTTCATCGCGAAGGACTCGCGACTCTTACCCTCTTTCGCCAAGCGGCGGAACGGGAAGGCGTCACAAAGGCTTTTGCGGAAGAGATCCTCTCCTACCTCCGCAGGGCACGGTATGAACCGGAGCTGCGCTTCGAGCGCCGCACCTCGGAACACGAGGGCCGGACAACGGCCGGCGGGCCAGGTCGGAAGTAGCTTCTCTCCACGCGCTCTGCTCTTAGAAGGGCGCGGCCTGGCGTTAAGGCCCTACCCCACAGACCGGCACGCGGTGCCGGTTTTGGGTACCTCGTGCCGAGAGCAGGCGTCTGCCGCAAGGATGCGGTTACTATTTCTCGCACTCCTCGCCTCGCCTTTGAATGGTGGGAGGCAATATCGGTGGATATATCACAAGCGAAAACTTCGGCATCAGTCGCGGATGGGATGGCAAGAACGAACCCAATTTTTGATTCCTGCGGTACCTGGGAGCGTGCCGGATCTGCTACGCTATCGCCGCCTTTCTGCTCGGAGTTGGAGTCAACCAAGCGGGCGAACACGAGAAGTGAGCACTTAATAGCGTGGCGTCGTGATCGAGCAAAAACCATCCGTTCGCATCAGGGAAAAGGAACCATTCGCGTGTCAATCATCATCACTGGTGAACTTGGCCTCGACCTTGACCTCATTCGGCGATCGCCGTTCCGCATTGCGCGGCACGGCGGCCCCGAGCTCGTGCGGGAGTATTTCCGGAACTGGGATGACGATCCGAATTCAGAAGCGTCTTATCTCATTTTGTGGGGCAGCGTCGAATCCGATCATCTGGCGAACGCAGAACGGCTAAACCGCGCGCTCGCCTGCCTCCTGCGCCGGCAGGGCGGCGAGATTTTCATTTCCCGGAAGGAGTGGGAGAGGGATGCGAAAGGCGTCTGCGTCTTACCTCACGATCTGGGAGTGAAGATCCTCTAATGCGACTATAGCCAGCCGAGGACTCATGAGTGAGATAAACGCATGGTACGCCATGGACGAAGTCGCGAGCAAGGCTGGCGTTTCCTACGGAACCCTCCTCGTCCTCCTGAGAAAGCACGGAGACCGAATCCCTTCCGAAAGGGAAGGAAGACGGCGCCTCTTCCCGTCGCGCGCGATCGAGGTCGTGCGGGAGATCGTCCGAGAGAAGAAGGCACGTCGGGACCGAACGACGCGCCGAAACCCTCGCGAGCAGGCAGCCTCCGACAAGGCTGCGAACATGATCGCTATAGCGATGCGGCGGCTAAACGAAGCCGCCGCGGATCTCACGAGCGCGCTTCACCTACTCCGTAACAGTCCGGGTAGCGTCGTCGTCCATATCCAAACTCTGCATCCGAACACGTTCCGGACCAGGCGGCCGCTCGACGTCCTGGTCGAATTCGACGGTCCGGGTTTTGTGGCCCAGCTCATGGAAGTACCGCTATCGGCGAAGGGAGATACCCGCCAGGAAGCGGTCATGAATCTCCGGGCGCTCATGGTCCGGGCCTACTGCGACCTCCTGGAAGTGGAGCGCAAGCAATGGACCGAGGAGTTGCGGGCAAAGTCGGCGCTCCTCGATCTCGTAAAGGAAATTCCGAGCCGTGAGGCCGGCGGCCGGTCGTGATAGCCTTCAAGTGAACCGAAGCTTGAAATGAGCGTTTCGATGCGAAAGGTGCGATCCTTCACTGCTGCCGTGACGTACACAGATGAAAATGCAAAGGAACGGGAAGAGGCGTTCCCGGTCAGAGCTTTTGACTACTCCTCCGCGACCTCCCTCGGGTTTGCCTATGCTCTTCTCGTTTTGAGGCTCAAGGATTTCGAGCTGCGGATGGTGGGTGCCTGAGTCTGATCGGCGTGTAACCGAAACGGTCTGGGGCACGTGGATTCCGTGAAGTCCCTTCACCCTTTCTGGGACAAAACGGGTCTCTCCGGATGTGTTGTGCTCCGCCTGCTTCCGGATACTTGGAGGAGTGCCGCCGAGGCCCGGGCTTGACGCCCCGGCCCCGTTCCCGGATAGGAAGTGCGGCTTGCAGGTGGCGAGAGGCCTCCGAGGTCAGTCTTCCAGCCCCAAGATCCTCCTGAGGCCTTCCCGCAGGATCTCCGATTCCGTCCGGCGCTCCTCGTACGCCTTCTTCCGGAGCGATTCCGCCTCGTCCGGATGGAGCCATAGAGTCTTCTTCAGCATGCCGGTCTTCGAGACCGTCGTTTCTCCTCCTCGGGGTCCTAACGCTTGTTTGGCCATGGCTGGACGATATGGAAGCCGTCTCGCTGGATAGCTAGAGAGCCGTAGGTACGGCTATACTGCTCACGAGGTTGAAGGCTCGGGGCGATCTCCAGAACCTCTGGAATCATTGGAAGGAGACTTTAGATGCGTCGGCGACTCCATTTCGCTTCCCTCGGAACGCTGCTTCTCGCCCCTCTCCTTACAGCTTCTGCTCCAAGGGCTGGAGTCATGTCTTTACCGGACGCCGGCGGCGCCAGGATATTCGCCGACCGAATGGAAGCTCCACCCGAGCCCTACAGGCTCGTGGTCCTTTATACCGCTGATACCATCGTTGCCTTCGGGAGCGAGGCGGCAGTCCAAGAGCAGATTCTCGCGAGCCAGGACGACCTTAACCTTGCCCTGGCGAACTCGGGTTTGGCCGCCTACGAGGTGCGGGTGGTCTCCATAGCCCCCGCGCCGGCGCCTCTCGACACGCTGGCGGCGAAATGCAACCTCGGTGCGGACCTGGCTGCCTTGGCGCGGCCGGACATCGACAAGGTGCAGCGTGAGCAGCTCGCGAGCGGCATCGCCCTTACGGTGCGCTGTGGTGAGGCAAACGGGCTTGCGAATCGTCCTTCGAAGGACAAAGATTTTCGGAATCTTTCCTCCGGACACCTGGTCTTCGTGCTCGGAGCGTTTTCGCAGCACACGCTGGCCCACGAGTGGGGGCATACCATGGGATTGCTGCATGACCTTCCTCACCTGAAAACCGGAGAAAAAACGTCCTATCCCGCCGCCGACGGCTGTTTGATCGGTCCGAGGGGCTGCCTTACGGCCCTTCCGAGCCGGCCGACAAGAGGAACTGTCATGAGCCTTGCCACGCAGACGTTTCCCGTGTTCTCCAGCCTGGGGACGTTTGACGGCCTCGTCGTGGGCGATCCGAAGATCGCGAACGCCGCCGCGCTCATTCGGCGGAACTGGAACTTGGCCCTCGGTCGGGCGCACCGCTAGGAGGCCTTTCTCAAAGAAAAAGCCCCGACGGTCGAGCCGTGGGGCCAGGGAATCAGTATTCCTCGGGAAGGAGGATGCAGGTGGAGGAGCGGTCGGCTTCGGTCACGATCCAGATCCTCGTGCCGGAGCGAAGGTTGTATGCGGAGAGGATGCGCTCGCCATTCTCTCGCGCCTCGTCGTTCGCTGCGGCATCCTCGGAGTCGACGTCGCCCCAGCAGCCGCAGGCATGCCGGAAGATATACGGCAGCATGCTCTCTTCACTGAGGGCGAACTCCCGGAGCGCGTCCGGGGTTGCGGTCATCTGTCCCAAGGGAAAAGTCCGTCGCTCGCGCTTCATGGCGCCTCCTCGCCGGCCGGGAGTCCAGCGACCCAGGAGACCGCCGCATACCTCGCGAGCCGGGCCACGGTGCGATCGGCGAAGCCCTCACCCATGAGCAGGAACCCCTCGTAGAGCGAGAGGGCGCCCCGGAGAGCATCCTCCTGCGGCTCGGAGAGCGAGCCGTCGAAGAGGCCGAGAGCTGCGGTGCGGCCGGCGTCGGCGAGCCGGAGGACCCCCAGGATGTCGGGAGCGAGGAAGAGCCGACCGCTTTCCTCGGGGACGTCGATCAGGCGATGCAGGTTGAAAATCTCGATCGACGGATGGAACTTCGGCGGGAAGAGATAGCGCGGAGCCTCCTCGGCATCAAGGGCGAGCCCCGCGTACGCGAGAAGCTCTCCATGGCTACCGTGGATTGGGATCGCGAGCCGGCCCTTCAGGAGGCCTTTCGCGCAGTACCCCGCGCCGAACCGCTCAATCGTCTCGGGGCTGAGGCCGAGCTCCCCGAGGTTCGGATGGCGGGGATCCAAGGTCTTCAAAGTAAAGGCGAGAGGCGGGTTCTCTGCGGGGATCGGTTCTTCGGTTACCGGAGGCGCTGTAGCGACAGGCGGAGACGGCTCGGCGCGCGGAGCACCTTCCCCGAGCCCGAGCTTGAACCAGGAGTCGAGCCACAACGCCGCGGCGCGAACGCTCACCCCTTCGCGCTTCGCAACGAAGTCGAGGACATTCCCGCCCTCCTTGCACCCGAAGCAGTACCACGCGTTCTTCGCGAGATTCGCTTGGAATTGACGCGTAGACTTCCCCTTGCAGAAGGGGCACGCTCCCACGAGATTCTGGCCCTTCTTCGTCATTCCTCCGAGGAGTTCATAACGGGCGAGTAGGGATTCCAAACGGACGGCCTGCTTCACCTCCGCAAACGACACGAAACCTTGCGGCATCGCATCCTCCTTTCTTCAGGTTTTCGAGGGTCTGCGAGTCAGGGTACCGGCCGCATAGGCGACGCAAAAGGCGGCCATGATGGCCGCCTTTCATTTTGCCAAGCCTTATGGTCGAACTATGCGGAGGCATGCGTCACGGCAAGCGACAGGGCATCGAAGATCGCCATGCGTTCGTCCTGGCTCATGTACGCCTTTCGATGCGGCGGCAACTTCTTTGCGAGCTCCGGGAATTGCCGGGCGAGTGCCTCTGCAATCGAATACTTAGTCGCGCGCTCCTCGGTAGACGAGAAGCGGTCAAGGATGGCTTTCCGGGCTACGGTATAGACCGCGATACCGCGAGCGCGGGCGAGCGCGACCAAGGCTTCGATCAGTCGCTGCACCCGGTAACGACGGCGCGAACCGGGAGCCTCCGGGTCTTCGAGCACCACGGCCTGAGGCTGGGAATGATCAAGGAGCTTAGTAAATCGTGCGATGGCACCGGCATGCTTATCCCCGGAGATGCTCGCAATGCCCCAGGCAATGAGACGGAATGGCAGTTCGAAAATGGTATAGCCAAACCCTTTAGTGGTGGGATCAAGAGCGAGGATGCGGGTCGGTGGGGTTTGGGTTTGGTTCATATGGGGTGAAGAGTTGGTTTTGCGACGTTGGTATTAAGAGATTGGTCTGCTGCTTAACGCCGGCCCGGCCCGGCTCTCGGGGAGTGGCATGAGAAAGATGAACGTGAAGGAGATAGTTGTCATGGCAGGATCAGGATACTCTCCTTGAAATTGAAGCAAAGGGGGAAGGCCGCGACGCCTTTACGAGGCAATACGTTTCAATCCGAAACGTGCCGATTCACTAAGCATTCCTAAAGGATGAAGGGTAGGCAGCCTTTCTTGGATCACGCGGAAAGGTAGTCTAGCTTGATGCCAAACTCAGAGAACAAACCCACCCCCACCAGATTGAGGCAGCTATTCCCGGGCCTCAGCGAAGAGCAGTACCTGGGTCTCGATGCCTGGTATGCGGGCTATGCCGCCTTGATACTCCGGATGTACGAGCGGATCACCGGCGACCCCGAGGCCTATCGCCGCTTCCTCGCTTTGACGAACCGGCCGTCCCGGCCTAGCATGACGAGAAAGGTCGATTCCCACCATTAACCGACAAATCATGAGTAATACCTATTACGGATACATACGAGTATCGACGTCCCGCCAAGGTGAACGCGGCGTGTCTCTCCAAGAACAGCGGGAAGCGATCGAGCGATTCGCGGCAAAAAGCAGCATCACCATCTCTCGATGGTTCGAGGAGCGAGAGACTGCGGCCAAGAGAGGTCGGCCCATCTGGAACGAGATGCTTCAACTCCTCCGGCGAGGCTCTGCCTCAGGGCTTGTAATCCACAAGATCGACCGAAGCGCTCGGAATCTCAGGGATTGGGCGGACCTCCAAGAGCTCATGGACCGGGGCCTCATCCAACTGTACTTCGCCAATGAGGCGCTTGACCTCACGACGCGCGGTGGACGCCTCTCCGCCGATATTCAGGCGGTCGTCGCCACCGACTACATCCGCAACCTGAAGGAGGAAGCTCTGAAAGGGATTGATGGACGCCTGAGGCAGGGCATCTTGCCTCTGCCGGCTCCGATAGGCTACATCGACTGCGGAGCGGGAAAACCGAAGACTATCGATCCGGTGAGAGGACCCTTGGTGCGCCGGGCCTTTGAGCTCTACGCCACCGGCAGCTATAACCTGCACAGGCTGAGAGAAGCGATGCAGACGGCTGGACTCCGGAACCGCCGCGGCGGTCTCGTGTCCATCAACGGACTCTCGACCATGCTCCGCAACCCCTTCTACTTCGGTCTCATCAGGATCAAGCGGCGGAATGCGACCTATGAAGGCGTCCACGTTGCTCTGATCCACAAGTCCCTTTTCGACCGGGTACAGGCAGTCCTGGACGGGAAATTCGCCGCGAGGTCGAAGAAGCATGACTTCCTCTTCCGGCGGACCTTGCGGTGCAAGGGCTGCGGCTATTCCTTGATCGGCGAGACGCAAAAAGGTTATATCTACTACCGCTGCCACACGCCTACCTGTCCTACGGCGAGCGTGAGGGAGGAAGCCACGGGCGTAAAGTTCCATCCCTTCCTTGAAGCGCTACAGTTCCTCCCTGAGGAGCGGGCGTACTTGAGGGAAAAGATCGAGGCCATGAGAACGACCTGGAAAGACGAAACGGCGATACACCGCAAGGCCGTCGAACTCCAACTAAGCCAGGTTGCGATCCGGCGGGGCCGCCTCACCGACGCGCTCGTAGATGGACTCCTTGAGCGTGAACCCTTCGAGGAGCGGCAAGGATTGCTGCTCGCTGAGAAGAAGGCTCTTGAAGAAAAGCTAGCGGCCCTTAGTCAGCCTGACAGTGCGGGAGTGGATCGGCTTGCCGAATTCCTCGAACGGCTGGATTCGGCCTATTCACTATACCAATCGGGCACAACCGAAGAAATGCGCGAGATCATCGCAAAGTTCACCTCGAACTGGGTAGTCGAAGGAAAACGCGTTGATTTTACGCCGCTTCCCGAGGCTCAGCTTGTCTCGGACAGGGTAAAAAATTTTTGCGGTGGACCACAACGAGACAGACCTCGAACTTGGGACACCTTACTACTTCAGCTTACTAAAGCTCTGTCAGAAAAGTCGAATGCCGACGACAAAGAAGGGCATGCGGAAGAACCTATCGACAGCAATAGGAACATCGCCTGAAGAAAACCGGAGCAATGCCCTCTCGCTTGGGACGAAAAGAGTTCATTGAACTAGACCCTTTTGCCTAGCCTGATCAATCATTTCATCTGCGGAGTGCCCCATCTGCTCCTCGAATGACTTTCGGAAGAACTTGTAAAACCAATCGAATACCATGGGGCTCCGCTGACGATGCTCCAGAATGGCGTCCTGGAAGACGCGCGATTGTGTCATGGCCGGCTGTCCAGAGAGAGACCCGGCAAGAATCTTGCCCCAAAGCTCATTGCCAAATTGCTTTAATCTGTCAGCTCTGTCGGCGGCCTCCTTTTGGTCAGCAGCCTCTCGAAGTGTCCAAAGCACTACAGGTAGCGCTGGAACCAGGACAACTAGGACTAAGTCATGAAATAGAAGATCCTTGCTAAGTGCGAGCACGATTAATGACAGGATGACGATGGCGGCGAATACTAATAGAGTAGCCCGATACTTTCGGCGTAGCTTTGCATCCCATCGGCTATTACTCCTTTGGCAGACGACCACCGCGGCGTGATGGGTGAGGGTTCCGATTGCTGATGGATACCAGTCCTTTAGGGCATCCGCTTTGTAGTTCACAGAAAGTTCCTCAATATCCTCCGGATCAGGCTTTTCGGCTTTCAGCTCGGGCCAGTCAAGGCCAAATACATAACAGTCGAAGGTCTCCTGGATAGCGGCAGCCTTCTTCTGGAATGAGTTCTTCAGAGTGACAAATAGAATGGCATCCAGGACCGCAATGACAATATCTAGCGCTGCGGAGCCCGCTTTGATCTTAGGGAAAAAGCCCTCAACTATTACAAGTCCGAGTGGCAAAAGAACAACTAGAGCTACTTGGATGGCCATAACCTGCTTAGCTCGCCCGTAAAGACGGCGTTGTGCAGCCAGGTGACGGAGCGCTTTTGCGTCATTCTGTAGCGTTGGGATGTTGTTAGCCATAAGCAGGAAACCTATCACCAAAGATCTGACGCCAGATTTGAATTGCTCGCTCGTGGTCGGAGCTTCCGCCGTAGGTACATGACCAAGCTTCTCGGGATTTGTCTCTTGCGCTCTCAAGCCGCCTTACTGCTTCCTTTCGAGAATCATAGTCCAAATAGTTGTCAGCGAAATCTTCCTCATGCCACAAGGGAGAAGATGCAAGCTTGGCTGCCGCTTCGAAAAACTGATATACCGACCAAGGCCATTCATCGTCAAGGTAGGTTATGCCTTTGAGTCCCATGACTTCAATATGATAGGACTGCATCAAATCTGAATGGGCCAAATTCCATTCTTTAGCCATTCTGAGGAGAGGTTTAAATCTGCTGTCTAGCGCTTTATTTTTCGCGTCAACTGCATTCGCGTGCTTTTTGGGGCGTGAGGCGATCCACTCTCCTGAGTTCATGTCAGGAACGTTATAGTGGCTAATCGATCCATCGTCGTTTTTCACCCGTGAAACAGGCACAATGTCTACGTCCGGCCAGGTTTTGTAGTAGAGAGTGACCGCTTGGCCATTCTTGCGGACATTAGTTCTATAGTCCCCTAAGGCATCCCGGACGGATTGCAGGACGGCTCTCGGTGTCTTGCCTTCAATGTGTTTTCCATAATGAAGGACAACGAAGACATCCAAGTCTGAGTGTGTTTTTAGGGCTGTCCGCCGTGGAATTGAGCCTGTAGCAAAGGAGTCCACGATGGTGAAGGTGTTGCTTAGCAAGGAAACAAGATGCTTCCTACGCGCTTCTGCAGTGTCGTGATGATCGCCAGAGAGGGAAATATTCTCTATGAAACGACTAAAGGAATATGGGACGGTATATGGCATGTATTCTGACACCATTTGAATCCTGACAATGTCTTGGGCATTCTCTCTCCGTTGGCAGTCTCGTGTCAAGAGTGCTAAAAAAGCTGTTATGACCAACCCCCCATCCTCTCCTGTCCCCAAAGGTCGTTTCCTCGCCTATCTCCGGGTCTCGACCCCGCGCCAGGGAGAAGGCGTCTCCCTCCTCACCCAGCGGGAGGAGATCGGGAAGTTTGCCGCCCGCCAGGGCCTCATCGTGACCGGCTGGTACGAGGAACAGACGAGCGCCGCGAAGCGTGGCCGGCCGGTCTTCGCCGAGATCCTCCGGAAGCTTCGCCGAGGAGAGGCCGATGGCCTCATCGTCCACAAGGTGGATCGGAGCACCCGAAACCTCAAAGACTGGGCCGATCTCGGCGAGCTCATCGACCAGGGTATCCCCGTGTACTTCTCGGGCGACGGGCTCGATCTCTCGTCCCGGTCAGGGCGCCTTGCCGCGGACATCCAAGCAGTCATCGCCGCCAACTATGTGCGGAACCTCCGGGAGGAAGCCAAGAATGGGATCAAGAAGCGCCTGGAGCAGGGACTCTTTCCCCTGCCGGCACTGTCGCCCCGCGTGAGAGAGGCACGAGAGAACACTCTCCGGGTTAGGATTCCTGGAGGTTTATCTGTCGGTGAACCGGAAGGAGGAAGTATGTGGTATCAGGAATTTTTAGGCCGCCAGTCGTGGACCAGCTTATGGAATGAATACATCGTTTGTACTTGTGGCGCCATCCGCCCCTACGAGGGGCAGTGCCTCGTTTGTGGGCAAGCGAAGCCCGATCTGGAATGGACTGTGATTCGGAGTTCGGATGGTACGGAGCACCGCCTGCCTCCCTCATTTCCAGGTGCTGAGGATCGCTACGAAGACTATGTGTACCTTGAAATGCTTGAGCGCGAATGGCTGAGTCCTATCACTGACAATGATCGGTTTATAACCTTTGCAGAAGGGCGCAGGCCGTCTCCGCGGGCAATCGTGGTCCTTGTTTTCTGGACGTACTTCGAGACGCGACTGGAGAGACTTCTTCGCGCAGCGATGAGAAATCTTCCCAACACTCTAACGGAGGATCTTCTTGCTCGATACTCTTCAGTTGGAGCACGGCTAGACCGACTCTATCGAGCCGTGTTTTCTTCGACGTACTGGGCGGATCTGAAGGAGCTTGGGCATCCACGCGTTCCGATCTTCTTCAGCGCGTTCAGCAGCAGCGGAATAAGTTCGCCCATGGCCATCCTGAAGCTATAGGCGACTCTCTCGTGGAAGAAGTAGTCGCCATGCTGAAAAATGAGCACGAAAGCTGGATAGCGGTCTTCAATAGACGGCTATCAGGGTTCATGAATTGAAAACCTTGCGACAGAGGAGCGAGTGGGCTGTAGATTGCACACCTCTGCGGAGTTTATCTCCCCGGAGAATGCCGGCATCCTCTCTGGATGCGGCCTTCTCGGAGAGGCAACTGGGAGGTTAAGGCTGTTAAGGCTTGCCACCCGCAAGGCTGGAGGACAGCTCTTCCTTTCTTATCGGAGTAGCCCCTTAAGCCAATTCCAAAGCCTCTTCCAACCAAACCTCCGACTGCGCTCAAGCTCGTTATAGTAGAGGCGACGGCCCTCTTCTTCCCGGCGCCTGCCGGCCGCGATCAGTTCTGGCGCCCACTCTTCGCACCAAATAATCTCGCCGCGGCGGATCAAGTAATGTGACTTGCAGGCCTGCTGCCAATTGCCGACCGAGGGGTAAAGCGTAGGACCATCTCCCGTTTCCTCAAGAGTCCATTCGGTCGGGAGAAGTGGTGTCCGGACCTTGGTTCCACACCCGCACGCGCACAAATGCGCCGCGGCGCCGAACTCTTCCGAGACGTATAGGACGCCGGGCTCCAGTTGCTTCGGCATGTAATGGACTCGTTCGAGTCTAATGTTCATCATCTTCATCGTGACTTGAGGCAATGATCTTCAGATCGCCTGTCTTGAAGAGGAAATGATACGAGGGCACCTCCTCCAGATAGAAACCCCGTAACTGCTTGAACCTCACCACCGCAAGACAGGCATTCAGGGCGTTAAGCTCCCCGATTTGAATATTGGTGCGGTACTCGTCAGCCGGATCGTCCGTCGTCGGCGCGAGATTTTCGTCACGCACCTTCTGTCCCTCCTCGACGGAGTAGTAGGTCGCTCGAAGCATGCCACTCAGAGCCCCTTCCCGGCGCTTGAGGCCCATGCCCACGTCGATGAACGGAATCTGCTTGAAGAGAAGAAGATCGAAGATCTCGCCGCGGGAAGAGCCTTTGTCGACGCATACGAAGGCGAAGGTGACTCCCTCCAGTTCATCGACGCTTGAGGCATCGATGAACTTCGCCGCAAAAGAGAGCCCATGCCGAAAGCTGTCGTATCGCGAGAAATATACCTCGGCCTTGGGGCGGTTGAGTTCGCTTTCCTCCAGCGGTCCTGGCGAGCGATAGGCGTTGTGGACATAGAAAAGATCGGAATCAAAGCCTCGGATCTCCCGTACCGGCGTCCTTACGAGAAAGTCCAAAATGTATGCTCCCGTACCGCCGAGTCCAATGATGGCGATCACGTCGTCCTTGAACTTCGCGGCGAGGTCCGTGATCTCAGCCCTGCTCGTTAAGGTGTCGTGAAACTTGAAGACTGAGTTGGGCACCACCTCCTTAACCGCACGGAAGGTATACGGACTGGCCTCGTGCCGCTGCATCGCGGGGCCGGAGATGATAGCGATATAGCTCTCGATCTTCTCAAAGAAGTCCCGGAACTTTCCGGTTGCCGTGGGCTTGTTGGAGAATGAGCGCTGCACGACAACATCCGTAACAGCATCGCTCAGAGGAAGCTGGGTGGGGCCTCCGCCAAGGTTCGGGATGGGTCTCCCATCAAGACTATGAGGATGCGACCCAGCGAAGAAAATCTGGTGATCTTCCTGGATGACGCTCTCCTGATCCACGAAGACCAGCTTCGTGACAATCGCGCCGACCTGGAGCTTTCCTTCGGCGTCGAGATAAGGAACATCCCGAACGATGAGATAGTTGCTGTCGAAGGCGACCGCGTAGCCCTTCTCGACCAGGCGGCGGAGGTCGTCGTTACGATTGACCAGTCGGTGAAACATGGAACACCATCCCTTCCTTGACTTTTACCGAACTCCCAGGTGCGAGTATGCCCTCCGGCTTGTTGCCGTGGCCCCTCTCGTAGGTCACGGAGTAGGTGATCTCCGGGTGCTGAGGGTATTCCGGTACCTCAAGAGTTACGACCTCCGCATAGGTGATCTCCCCCTTGGGCCACTCATGGGGAGTACCTTCGACGATGATGGTGACGGTCTTCGCCTCGGTGGTGGTAAAGCGCTCTACTCCGGGCTCCGTAAGATCCACGGACTCCCCTGGCTTGATCACTTTCGTTTTTTCCCCGCGAATATGCTGGTAGAGGTGGTATAGTTGAGGCGCTTTTTGTACGAGGGAAAGGATCTCCTGCCCCGTGATGAGATGGTGCTTCACCACGAAGGGCTCCTTATCCACACGGATGCGGTAGTGCTTGCCCTTGGGTACGTGTCGGCCGGCCTTGATGTATTCCTCGATCTCGATAATGTCCTCGATGACCTCTTCGAGTAGCTCCTCAACAACCTTGTCGCTCTTGTGCTCGTGACTCATAGTTTTTCTCCTTTTGGTATTCGACCTTTATTCTTCGTCCTCTTCGGCGGCGGCCGTAAGCAGACGATGCGTACAGTGTAGGCAAAAAATTTTACAGTGTCAACTGACCTCCTGAAACAGGGAAAATTTTTGTGAGACGGTGCCTGGCAACGACAGGATTAAGGTCGAACGTATCCGCGACGAGGCGGATCGCAGTCTCTCGGCTAGCGTCGGGCAAAGAGGGGGTTCCCAGGATACCTTGCGACTGGAGGAATTGCTTCACGCACTCCAGAACCAGCGTCTTCGGAAGCACCAAGGCGGCCATAGCCATGTTGGCTTGGACCTCCCACCACCTGCCGTCGTAGCCGGGCCGCGGACGGGTATCCTCATCCCGGCAAAGGATCTTGGTCGCCGTTACGTTCGAATCCTGGCCGAAGAGAGGAAGGTTCTTATCCGCTTCAAAAGCAAAGAGATGGGCGTGGAGAAGGCCATGGCCGGCTTCATGGGCCAGCGTAGTTGTCACCCTCTTCCTTCCCGGTTCCGTCTCGTCCTCAAAGAGGGCGCGCGAAACATATATCGCCTGGACTCCATTTGCTCCAAAGGCGGTGTAGCCCAGGATACTCGGGGGAAGTTCATCCGCCGGTTCGGGTGTCACTCCGAAACGCTTCTCAACGAAGAGGTCGATGTTGATCGGCTGCGGCGAGGAGGGATAGAGACCGAGCTTTCGGAGTTCATCTGAACAGATCCGCTCCACATCGGCATCCGGATAAAACGGACGCTCCCGGACCGGTCCAGTGTTCGTCCGGTAGGTCCTCACGGCTTGGAATCCTTGTCCGACTTCTTGATGAGCTTGAGGGCATCCTCGGTGGACACCTTGCCGTCAGCGATGCTGCGAAGCAGTACTCCGAGAGTCGGGTTCTCGGCAGCGCGCCGCCGAAGTTCATCGACCGGAGGGCGGGTATCGTACTGGCGGAGCTCCTCGAGACTGGTTTGCAGGAGCTTAGCGATACTCGCGAGCACCTTGTCTGATGGGTGGCGGCGGCCGAGTTCTATGTCCGAGAGGAAGGCCGGCGAAATCTCAAGCCGGGCGGCACATTCGCGGAGGGAGAGATTAGCTAGCTCTCTAAGTTCCCGGATGCGCTGGCCAAGGGTCTTTACCATAGGTGTAAGCTTACACTGGCCGATACGGTCTGTCAAACGGCTGTTGGAAAGGATGGGGCGCTAGGCCTAAGATCGCATGAGTCGCTAGAGCTGCTCCTTGAACTCCTCTCTCATGCTCGCCTCTGGCCGCCAGGCTGGGGTAGGTCAACAGCAGGAAGTGTACGGTGTTGAGGCCGAAGTGCGCCAGGATCGCCATCTCGATGCGCCCCGAGGCGCGGAAGGCCAGGGCGTACCCGAGCCCCGCCAACGCGGCGAGAAGTACGTAGGACCACCCGCCCGCCCAATGGGCCAGCCCGAACAGCACCGCACTCCCGCCGATGGCCAGCAGCTGCCCGCCACGGAACCCTACGAGCGCCCGGCTGAGCTCTCGCTGTAGGAAGCCCCGAAAGAACGCCTCTTCAGCGATGCAGGTGAAGAAGAGGTTCGTCACGGCCCAGAGCCAGAAGAACGATGTCCACTTTGGAGCGAGCGCGACTTGACCAAGCGCAAGCGTCAGCCCCAGCACGAGGGCAATAGTGGCGACGATCCACGGCATGGCGCGGCGCAGGGCCTCCAGCCAGTCCCGGCGGGACCGAAGCAGCTCTTCGCCGAGGATTCCGGTCAGCAGCAGACCGATCAGGGCCTTGTCGAAGCTCAGGTATCGGGTATATGGAGAGGCGCCCGGGGAGAGGACCAGGTCTCGCACCAGGACCGGATTGTTGAAGCCCGGCAGCAGATGCGCTCCCAGGAGGAAGGATAGGATGAGGACGACCGCGGCCGCCGGCAGCTGGAGACGGCGGTGCGAGCTGGCGGGCGCCGTCTGACCCGTTCGATACAGCCAGCAGGCGCCTGCCAGGAGGGCAGGCCAGACCACCGCGGGCCCAGTCAGGGCGCCGCTCCAATACCCGCAGCCCACAGCGCCAAGGAGCGCTGCCACCCAGACCACGGGCCGGACCCACAGCCCGATGATCGCGAGGAGCAGGAATCCGTACGTGACGAGCAGCGGCGGCGGCAGGCGGGCCAGTTCCATGATGCTCCTTTCCCGTGCTTAGGGGGCGGCGCAAGAGGGCGCTTTTCCCTTTAGGAGACTAACATTTGAGGCGCCGAGAAGCGGGCGAACAGGAACGGCGGGCGTAGAAACCTACTTTCCTTTCCCCTGCTCGCGCTGCCGCTGGTAAATGAAAGGTCCCACGACTGCGGCAAGGCCAGCCAGGGAGATCACGCTGCCAAAGAGCGGTCTGCCCTGGAGTGCGGTATAGGCGCCGGTCACAAAGGCTGCGAGCACGATGAGGAAGGCAAAGACCAGGCCGAGGATAGATTTCAGCTCGTCGGACTTCAACACGATGGACTCGATGCGCTGGCGGTGGCCGGATTGCTTCTCCGCCATGGCGATGATGCGATCGGCGGCTCCCGGAACGATGTCTTCGTATCCTTTGAGAATTGCAGGAGGCGGCAACGGTCCGGAGAAAACCACCTGCTGAGTGGTTACCATCTCACGCTCCTTACCCTCGGGATTCTGAAGGCCGCTCTTCCTATTTCCGCTTTCCTCCATAGGACAAGATGGCTGTCTTGAGATCGGCTCCGACGGCTACCCAATCGGCGGCGATGGATTGCGCATCAGCTTCCCGTTCGCTCTCGCTCGTGCGGTACTTGGCTATATTCGGCCGGAAGTCCAAGAGGCCAACGAAACCGCTCCAGAAGGACGGTCGATTGAAGAGGCGGAAGGTCTGTTCACCAATGGAGTGATTGGTCATGTTTACAGTGTACGTCATGGAGATGATTAGTCAATGAAGAATGCCTTGGCCTGAATGCCTACGGAAGGCGGCACATTTTGCCGCCTTGACAGAGGGGACCTTTCTCCACGAAGTTCGAACCTTTTGGCTGAGTCGGAGTCGAGCGAAAGACTTGGAAATATTAGGCAAATTATGGAGGGCGGTCACGCAGGACAAGAAGCGAGTAAGGAGGGCAAGGCGGCGTGAGGGACTTGAGGGACGAAAAGTAGGTCGCGCAATGCAGCGGCCCTTGGGGGCTGCCTATGCACGGCATGGCCCGTCTTTTGCCTTACCGCCCCTGGTATGCCAGAGAAGAGCCATGACCTCCACGGCAGCGCTCCGGACAACTCCCCAGTCGCCCTGCTATTGATCGACGTGATCAACGATCTGGACGACGTTGGGGAAGACCTCCTCAACGAGGCCTTGCCGGCTGCCCGGCGGATCGCCAAGCTGAAGCGGCGGGCCAAAGCGGCGGGAGTGCCAGCCATCTATGTCAACGATAACTTCGGCCGCTGGCAGTCCGACTTCCAGAGCCTCATCAAGCACGTCCTCAAGGAGGGCGGGAAGGGCCGGGCCCTTGTTCAGTTGCTACGGCCGGAGGAAGACGACTACTTCATCCTCAAGCCTAAGTACTCCGGCTTTTACTCGACGACGCTCGATCTTCTACTCCGGCATCTCGGCGTCCGGAGGCTGATCCTCACCGGTTTCGCTGGCAACATCTGCGTGCTCTTTACCGCCAACGACGCCTTCCTTCGCGATTACGACCTGCTCGTTCCCTCAGACTGTACGGCCTCAAACACGCACGAGGAGAACGAGCAGGCCCTGTCCCTAATGCGCACCGTTCTCAAGGCGGAAACTACCTCCTCCGTGGAGATCGACCTCGAGGCGCTGGTCGTTGCCTGAAGAGGGTGGGTGGTGGGGCCGGTTGTCGTTCACGGTCGGACCGTGCTTTAGACCAGAGGTCTTGAGATTGCCCTCACTCTCGTCCTCTTTATAACGTCTAGCAGAACCGGCCCACGGGCCGGGTTGAATAGGCGCTCTTACTGGCGAATTCGCGAACGGCCCGCTTTAGGAACATGGCCGCCAATGATCAGGGTTGCCCTTGTCCGTATGGCGGACGCGGGCGCACAGTGGATGGTGGCCCTGCTGCCTCGCATAGTGAGCTGCTTCTTCCTGGGTCTTGAAAGGACCGCCTAGAGATTGGCCACCGGCAAATTCGAGTACGTAATCTTCAATCGGAGTTCCCTGTGGGCGGCCCTTTGGCCGTGGTTCAACGTAGACATTTGGCATACCCTATCCTCCTTAATTTTTCTCTTCGCATTGGACGGCATTACGCGCCGCCACGTCGGCGACGATAATCAGGGTATCACAATTGTTACGCAGAGGGCAGTCAGTCGGCGTTAAGGCATCGGGTAGTCGGGCTTTATAGAGACCTACCTCACTTGAGACCGGCTTTACGGAGAGCTGCTCGCGCTCGTGACGCCACATTAAAGTCTATCTATTCAAATATGCCTAAGGTGCATAGCCGCCGGGCAAGCCAAGAGCCGGACAGCGAGAATAAGGTGGAAGAATGCGACGTGGAGGCGCAGGCAGGTCCCGGACGACGCTCGGCAGTGAAGAAGGCGATTAAACCCACGAGAGCACTCGGCAGGAGAACCTCCTAATAACTATTAGGCGCAGACCAGATATCCCCTGCCGTGCTCGTCAGCATCATGGCTTAAACACGGCTGGCAATTTCCTAGCACCAGTCTCAAGAAATCTTGACGAGGTAGATTCTGATATCTAACGTCCGACATATACAAAGCCAGCATCCCTGAAGCATAGGCCGCCGCCGCGGAAGTGCCAGCGCACTTAGCGGAAGCTTCGCCGACCCATTCCGTGATATTTCCACTCAGATCTTTTTCACCGCCCGGCATCATAATGTACCGATTGTGATATTTGGTTCCGTAGTTACTGAACCTAGAGCGCCGCAGATTTTCGGTCATCGAGCCGACTGCAACGACGGCGGTGTCCCATTTTGCTGGCAGAGAGAAGCCATTCGAGGAACCATTGTTGCCGGTGGCAGCAACCAGTATCGGCGGTCCCAATCCTGTCACATCTTTTTCGGCTACGCTTACGAGTAGCCGCCTCATGAGTTCTGACCCTGACGTCTGTACACCACATTGCGGGCAAGTTTCACCTACGGGTAGTCCAAAGCTAAGATTGATAATGTCGGCCTTATAGTGAAACGTGCTGGCGGTTATGCCAAGCATTGCCCCAGAGACATCTGGTTCTTGATCGGACATTCTAACCATGTAGGTCGAAGCTTTGGGAGCTACATCCCTAACGATCGACGCCATTGCGGTTCCATGGCCGAAATTGTCCTTTTCAACGGTGTTGAAGCGGTCCACCAGATCGAGGAACCCCGCAAGCTCGCCGGATCTTTCGAATCCAGAATCTACTACAGCCACCTTGACGCCGGTTCCGTCCGAGTTGGCAGCGGAAGTGTTTAATAGCTGTAAGTATCTATCATGCATGGAGCCAACGCTTCGCAAATCATAGTCAGGGCCAAGCGGAGCGCCTGAATACTGCAAGGGTTGGGCAGGCTCTACGGCTATATCGGGGAAGGGCTTTCCCACCTGCCTTGTCACGCATGCCTGCTGGTAAATCTTGCCGATCATTGGGAACTCTTCACCTGAGATAACATCAAGGAAGGCAAACTTGTCATGCATTTCGTCGGCAAGGTGGGCATTCTCAAGATTGATGGCGGATAGGATCTCTCCTATGGTGCCGAGGAAACGGAAGCCGAGTTCTTCCTGTCTCTCCCGAAGAGAGTTCAAGAATCGGTCGCCATCAGGATTATTCCTAACGGCGACGAGGATTCGCCGCGTCCTCCCTGCATCGATTGCTAGGTTGGGGCGGCCGCCGATCGGGGCATCACTACGCCCAGACTGCGTTGGATCTTTGCGGGAGATTGGCTGGTAATGGCCAGTGCTAGTCGATTCTCGTTCTTGCTGCTGATCTGAGGGCTCGAGGGGCAAGCTCTTTTGATAGATTAGCACAAGGCCTCCTCAAAATGCGAGATAATAGCGTTCAATTCCTGTGTCTGCTTTGCGGGCTAAGACATCCTTGCCCACCAGGCCGTCCAAGACGGCCTTGAGATCGTTTGGCTTCTCAAGGTTCATTTTGTCTCGGTCGAAACTATCTAGTATCTCTTGGAAGTTCGCGCCGACCGGATCAAACCTCTGATCCTTATTCCTTTTGATAGCTGCTGCAACTGCCAGATAGGTGCCCATCTCAATCATGCTTAGCTTATGCACGGCCTTGGAGAGCGCTGTAAATAGAGCGACAAGACTCCCAAAGACGCTCGGGTGCGAAAAGACTATCCCGAGCGGCGCGAGGGCTCCTGTGACGAACGTGCTAAGAAGCAAGAGCGGGCCTGCATTAACCGCCAAAGCCAATAGACTCTTCTTAATGTTGATGCTAAGGCCGTTGCTGAGTACGACTGAGTATTCACCATCGATCTCTCGTCCATCCATTTGTTTATTGAAATCGGACTCTGCGAGCACCTCGACGAGTTCCTTAGTTGCAGCCTCGTAGCGCACGCGGAAGTCATCGCGTTCTGAGGAAGGTAGGCTCTCAATATATTCACTCAACCAAGGTGGGACGAAGTCGCTTGGGTCGATCGTCATAATGTCTGGCATGCCTCACCTCTCGTGCTTTGAAATTTTCTCTCGAGCTATCTTCGCTGCTAAGCGTTGAAGCATAGCATACAGAGACTGCCTCCGGCAGACAAAGCCCGACAAAGTCAAATATGGCTAGCGACTTATAAGCCGCGCTGACATTTGGTTCTCCAGAAATGCTATGCCCACAGGCTAAGAGCCTTATTTCCTGGCCGCCAGTCGCATGTCAGGATTTTTGCCCCTCCGAGTTCTCCAATACCAGCAAATAGGAATAGACCGGACGCGCCTCCGGAGAGCGATTGGCATGCTTTGACGAGGTTCTTTACTCGATCCTCAGTTTTCGTGACTGTCAGGACTCTGAAGTTCGATATTCCGAGATGGGCTCTGTGGCTGCCCTGCGCCCATGTCTCTCTATAGGCCAAGAGCTTGCGGAGAAAGCTGGTCTGGGTGAGCTCCTTTCTCATGATCGGCATCGTGCCTCGGTCGGCTTCGAGGAAGAAATAGGCACGCCGATGGCTCTCCGGAGCGCCGCCGAGGAACTCAAGCCCGAAGACCTTATCTGGCTCCACGCCCAAGCGGTAGGGCTTACCGTCTTGACGGAGTTCGACCTGCCAACGGAACGGAAGACGAAGCCGCCGGGTCGATTCTGGCGCTCCCGCGAGTACCTCTTCAGGCGGGATGAACTGCACGTCCTCTCGGTTCCGACAGGCAACCTCGAAGGCCACCATCACCTCGGCGACTGCGAGGGTATGATGAAGAAAGGGGCGGGAGAGATTTCGGTTCTTCGTGTCCCACCGGACGCCACCTCTCCTGTCTTGGCCCTCCGCCTCAAGCGCCTCCGCTCCCCGGTTCCCGAGGGCATAGACCATGGGCTCTGAGCCTCGCGCGTACCAGTCGAGCTGCATGGCCGGCCGGTCCAGATAGCCATGATGGAAGAGGAGCTGGAGACGCCGGAGGGTCGCTTGGGAATTCCCTCCGAAGAGCGCTACGAGGTGGGTGGAGCGAAGAAGCCGATGCCGATAGGTGGCGCGGAGGATGTCGAGGTCACGGGGCGTGAGGATGATGCGGCGCATAGGGGCGCGCTCGAAGCGAGGACGGCGGGTCTGGCTGTTAGGCATCAGGCCAGCGTACCGGGCTGGCCTTGGCCTGGGAAGGCGGCATACTTATCCCTCAAAAGGTTGATTCTGTACTAGACGGCAATTCGACCCCTACTCCGCGTTTGGTGCAAAAACTTCAACCATATGCTCGATTACCGGTAGATCGGCGGGATCGATCGTGATCCATGCCTTCTTAAGTGGATCGAAGGTTTGATAGGGTGAAAGGGAAAAGACGTAGATCTGGCTCGGACTCCAGATGGAATAGACAAGGATTGAAGTGTGATCACCCTCCTTAAACGGAGCCGACAAGATAAGCCTACCGTTAATCGAGTTCCATGTTTTCGCTGAATCAAAGGTATGGTCATCGCCTAACGACTTGATCTGCTCAGTAATGCTGGTCTTGCCTTTGAACGCTTCGACGTCGATCGACTCGCCCGAGGAAGAGATAGTAGCGGCACCTGAATGGGTGAAGACAAGGCGGCTGGAATCGATCCGTTCGACGCTCCAGCCAAGCGGCACGGGTATATCCGGCATCATGCCAGCATCGCTCGTGCCGGTCGGCGCAGGCGTCGAGCCCACAGGCAAGGCATGGCGTTCATACCACCGATATGCGGCGACCGCGCCGATGACCAGAAAGAAAACAAGTAGGATATAGACAAGGCGCTTTGATGGAAAAATGCGGGGAGACATGAAATCATAGTAACAGATTTAATATGAAGGGGAAGGGAGAAATCTCCCATACGGCCTGGCTATGGCACATACGGCTCGTTGTAGTATGACGCTCCTTTCCAGAGCCCCCAAGCACCTCCTTGAGGCTGGGCGGTCAGGGCAATGACATGCCGGCCGATTACTTCTCGATTGCCACCGGAGATATCAGGAACCCAGTTGGAGTCGATGACATCGAGCCCCGTGACGGTCGAGCCTGTTCTCTTGATCTCTACTACGATCGCAGTATGGTAACCGTTAGAACTAGTGAGAACGTCGCCTTCCACGGCTTTCGTGAGGTCGGTCTGGACGTTAGTCCACATGGTGGGATAGTTCGGAAAGATTCCCGTTCCCGAGTACGCACCGGAGCGATACACCACCAAGTTGGCGAAGAAGCGACATTGACCGCCGTGACCGATGTTGCCATACGGTCCTCCGAATGTACCGTACCCGTAGGAGGCTACGTTCGAGTAAAAGCTCGCCATGGGAGACGAGATGTAATTGCCGTAACAGGTCTCGCCGGGAACGGCCCAATCCGAGGAATTGCAGACGTAGGCGCTTTTTATGGTGTTGTAAGCGTTCAAGTCATTGGCCAAGTAGTTCCAGTTACTGAGGCACCTCCCGTCAGAGGTGGTCTTGTCGCACCCTCCATCGTGGCTTGGGCGTAAGGCATAGAAGGCCTCCAGTACGACCGCCCGTCGATGGTTACTGGATAGAGCTGCTTCGGCTGTGGGAGCGAACGTTATGATGGCGAGCCAAATCGCAGCGAGTACGTTTCCGATTTTCCGCATGATTCTACTTCCCCTTTCGTCACCAACATTATGCTGGTCTTTTGGTACGAGTGGCGGAGGTGCCATCTCTTCGAATATGTTGGACGAATCTTGGTTGATCTGTCAAAGCTGTTCAAAAATCGAACATGTTCGCTAAGTCTCCGATCAAAATAACGATTCTTGGGAGGTCTCAAGCTAGCCACCTCCCGATCTTCGCCTCCACCTCCACTCTCGGCCGACCGTAGCGCTCTCGGGATTGCCGGATGACCGCCTGCCGCCGACCGGTTGAAGTGCCCCGGATGGGTGACAAGGTCTTGCCGCGGAAGGGCTCCCGCATCCGGCCCTGATCCAGGAGCCGAGCGTAGAACTCGTACTTTCCGAGGGAGACGAGATTCCCCATCTTCACGTCACCGCCGAGCTCGTCTTCCAAGAGGCGCGCGTCGGCCTGGCCCACCCGGAAGGCAATGAGGTTGCCGGCATTGCCGAATACGCTTTGCCGGATCTCGTCGGTGAGCTGGTCGAGGTATTGGTGCGCGAGGACGAGCACGAGCCCGTACTTCCGCGCCTCGGCGAGGATGGAGGTGAGCGCATCGGTCGCGAAGCTCTGGAACTCGTCGATATAGAGGTAGAAAGGGGTGCGGGGGGCTTCCGGGTTGCCGGATCGCTGCATCGCTGCCCACTGGAACTGCGAGAGAAGGAGCGCCCCCAGGAGCCGGGAGTGGTCCTCGCCGATCACCCCTTTCGAGAGGTTCGCAATCATGATGCGGCTCCGGTCCATAAGGAAGCCGGCATCGAAGCGGCTCTTCCCTTGGCCCAGGATGTTTCGCATGGGCGCGTTCGCGAGGAGACGCCCGACCTTGTTCTGGATCGGGGCGATGGCTTCGAGGCGGAAGCGGCGTTCGTAGCGGGCGAACTCGCTCTGCCAGAAGGCGCGGACGACTGGATCCCGGACTCTCGCCACGATGCCCTTCCGGAAGGCGTCATCGGCAAGAAGCCGCGGCAGGGCGAGGATCGTGAGGCCTCCATGGTCGAGGAGGGCGGATAGGGCATGCCCCAGGATGTATTCCATCCGCGGTCCCCAGCTTCCGCCCCAGATGCCTCGAAAAGCGGAGAGGACGCCGGCGACGACGAGGTGCTCCTGGTCGCGCGGCACCTTGGGCAACAGGTTCAGGCCACCGGGATGGGCCAGGTCTCCGGGGTTGAAGTACAAGACCTCGTTTGTCCTCCCCCGTGGGATCGCGTCCAAGACCTCCCGGGCGAGATCCCCATGGGGATCGAGGAGACCCACGCCGCGGCCGGCATAGAGGTCCTGGAGGATGAGATTCCGGAGCAAGGTGCTCTTACCGAGACCGGTCTTTCCGACGACGTAGAGGTGCTGCGCCCGGTCCTCGGGATGCAGCAAAACAAGCTTCTCATCTGGAGAGACCCAGTACGTGCGGGTGCCGATGGCGATGGGAGTTTGGTCCATGGGAAGGGAATCGCCCATCCCCTCTTCCCTTCCCGTCAGGGAGCCAGGTTCTCCCGTGCCGGGAGGAACCAGTAGAAGCCGCTCCTGGGGCTTCGCCGGTCACGCCCGCATAGCGGCATGGTGACCTTCGCGGGCGCGGCAAGAGAGGTGGGCGCGGAATAAGTGTGGCGCGGGGTTGCCTGACTGGAAAGGCTGCTCACTCCGACGCCGGAGCCAGTCGGCGCGCGCGCCGGCCCTTCGTAAACCAGTCCCCCCACCGCTCGCCGGGAAGGCCGAGTTCCGAGGCCGGTGGGCCCGACTCGCGGGGTTTGGTCGAAGGGCCGACCGATAGGGAAAGACCGAAGACCCGATAGCCGTCAGGAAACACCGCGAGTCGGGCGCAGCACGGCAGCGGTGGGGAGCCAGTTCTTGAAGCCCCTTATGGGGATGCGGCGGTCCGCGTGATGCGGAGCCCGTACATACCTTGTATGTATAGGCGTATGTATATGCGGGGAGCCGTGAGGCTCGGCCAGTGGAGCCCCCTGGTCACGAGCCCCGACGACTCAGGATATCGCTAGCGGTTGCCGTTCTTGCGGAGACCTTCCAATATCCCCATGGCCTGTCTGTTGCCACCCTTCGCTGCTTCCTGAAACCAATGCTTTGCTCGATCCATGGATGGGGAAGTACCTTTCCCCTGCATATAGAAGATGCCGAGATTTTTCTCGGCTTCAGGATCGCCGCTACTCGCAGCTTGCTCATACCATTCGAACGCCATGCGGTCACTCTGTTCGACTCCCGTTCCGTTGGTGTACATAAAGGCAAGCTGCGCCTGCGCCTGAGTCTGGCCTGCATCTCCGGCGAGCCGGAACCATTTAGCGGCCGTCGAGAGGTCCTTTGGAACGCCTTCGCCGTTATAGTATCGCCATCCCAGCTTCTCTTGGCATACGGGATCTCCGGCATCAGATCCTAGCGAGAAATAAGAGAGTGCTTTCGCCGCATTCACCGGCGTTCCTTCGCCATGAAGGTACATGAGGCCGATTTCCGAATAGCTCGACACATAACCTTGATCTGCGGCCTGGGTAAAGAGCTTCAACGCTTCGGGAAAATTTACCGGCGTCGTGCCTTGGCCGTTTACATAGATCCGCGCCGCTTCATCTTCAGCCGCCGCCACGCCCTGATGGGCAGCCTTCAAGAACCAGACGAGGGCCTCGTCGTCGCTTTGCCCTCCACCTTGACCGTTCTGAATCATTCGTCCGAGTTGGAGCTGCGCCAGCGGCTGATTCTGAGCCGCCGCCTTTTGATACCATCTGCGGGCTTCGGCGAGATCGCCCGATTCGTGCACAAGCTTCGCCGCAAGAAAAGTTTGAGCATTCGGATCTCCGCTTTCAGCTCGCATGCGAAGCGTTCCGGCAGTGGCCGGTGGCCCTGTCTGGGTGTCTTCGGACACGATGCCTGCTTTTTGCAACGCGTCTTTGGCAAGGGGGTGTCCCATATGAGCAGCAGTCTTCAAATCGTCAACTCCGCTCTGATCCTTTAAGGAGACCTTGGAGACGCCCCGGACGAAATACGCACCGGGCCAAGTCGGATCGATCGCAAGATAGTTGTCCGCGTCGTCAATAGCTTCCTTGAACTTGTCGGACTTATAGTTCGCGACAGCGCGGTTGTTGTATGCTCGCGCGTGGCCGGAATCGAAATCAAGGCACATCGTATAGTCCGCGATTGCCTTGTCCAGGTGTCCGGATTCGTCGTGCGCGAGGCCTCTCTCGTAGTGCACCTGAGCCAGCTCATTTTTTGTACCCTTGCGCAAATCGAGTAGCGCGAGAGTGCGGGTAAAGTCTTGAATAGCCTTATCGTATTCGTGCAGCTCGACCTCGGCCTGCGCCCGCTTGTAGAAAGCCGCTTGTCTTTGCTTCGGCGTCTTTAGGGTCGCCGAATCGAGGATCTGGTCATAGAGTGGCACGACTCCCCGGAAATCGCCTGCCTTCTCCTTCTCGTTGGCCTGTATGAGGAGATCCTGCGCATCCTTGGGCTCAGCTGCGTCCGCGAATGGGCCGCCGGGCGAAAGAGAGAGAAGCAGTACGGGAATCGTAAGCAGGAGTCGGCGGCGATGGTAACTGCCTTGGATCGGAGCGGAGCTTAAAGACAATCGAAGCATGATTCCTCGCCTCCATGAAGAGAATTGGTAGCTGCAAGACTGCCCGCTGCGTGCGTCTATACACACGTGCCAGTTTTGAACTCAGGCTCAAAAATACCCTGACACTAACGCGAATTATTTCGCGCTAAGTGTCACGGCGGCGGTTCCTCCCTCCTTTCGTGTCTCCAGTCTGCCTTCTACTCTGACTCCCAGTCCTTCGACAACCTGGTTTCAGAGAAAGGAGGAGTGCAGTGTCAATTGTGGTTCCCCGCTTCAAGCCGGGATGGATCGTCATCACCCCGGGAGCGCTCGTGGCGCTCGTCGAGGCCAAGGAAGATCCCGAGACCCTTATCTATCGCCACATCCGGGGAGATTGGGGAGACGTCGGGCCGGCGGACTGGGCTGAGAACGAATACGCCCTCCGGCACGGCGAGCGGCTCATCTCCGTCTACCACACCCGCCACGGCCGAGAGCTCCGCGTCATGACCGAGCCCGATCGCATCGCCTCGGTAGTCGTCGCCCTCGAAACGGAACGTCCGACGAAAGGAGACCCCGATGCTGAAGACTTCCGCAGAGGCTAACCAGGAAGCGTCGAAGCTCGATGCCCTCGCCCGCGAGCTCGGCATGAGCGTCATGGAGTTCATCGACATCTACGCGCTCGACGACGTCTCGCCCGGGATCTGTATGAACCCGGAATGCGACTACACGACCGACGTCGAGCCCGACCAGCGCGAAGGCTGGTGCGAGGAGTGCGACACGACCTCGGTCAAGAGCGGCGTCGTCCTCGCCGGTCTCATCTAGTCCCCTCCCGCCTTACCGCTTCACCACCCACATCAAAGAAACGGAGGTTTCCCATGTCGAAGGGAGACGCTCGTCCGCCCGCCCGAGAACGAGTGACGGCGATTGCGAGCGACATCCTCTCTGCCTTCGCGTCCGGCGAGCTGCCCCAGGCGCTCGCCCAGCTCTTCATCCATCGCATGATCGAGGTGCCGTCACAGCACTGGACATGGACGAATCGCCTGATCGCCCTCAGGAACACTCATGTCTATGCCGCCGGTTTCAGGCAGTGGCTCGCGATTGGGCGAAGCGTCCGAAAGGGCGAGCATGCCTTCCACATCCTCGCGCCTCGGGTCCGGGTCGCGAAGGAGGACGACGAGAACGAGGGAGTGGAGAAGGGCGACCGCCAGATGGTCGGTTTTCTTCCGGTCCCGGTCTTCGGGTACTTCCAGACCGAGGGCGACACCTTGCCTGGGGCCGAAGACGAGCCGGAGTTCCTGAACGCTCTGCCTCTCGTGGAGGTCGCCCGTTCTTGGGGCCTCGCGGTCGCGCTTCACTCCTACGAGGATGCGCCAGGCCGTCTTGGGTTCTTCGTACCGGGCCGCGGGATCTCGCTCGCGGTCCGGAACCTTTCGACCTGGGCGCACGAGCTCATCCACGCTGCGGACGCCAGGCGCAAAACGCTCCGCCACGGAACGGTCGCTGCCGAAGTCGTCGCCGAGTTCGGCGGGGCGATTCTCCTCGAATGCCTCGGACACTCTACGGAGAGCGACCGGGGCGGGGCCTACGACTACATACGCCGGCACGCCGAGAAGGAGAAGCGGAATCCCCTCGGGGTCTGCACGGAACTCCTCGACCGCACCTGCGGCTGCGTGGCCTACCTCCTTGAGGAGGCGGAGAAGCTTCGGGCCGAAACTCCCGCCGCCGAGAGTCCTCCCGCAGCGGCATCGCCGGTTCCACCGATCCCACCTCACCACGTGCGAAGCGGAGTGACGCCACTCGTGGCGGCGCTCTAAATAGGCATAAATAAAGGAGGAGGGACACCCGAGAGCAGCTAGAACAACGATTCAGGAAAGGGGCCGGATCAGCGAACGCTGATCCGGCATTTTTTATGGCCACCGGTGCCCGAAGGCATCCACCAACTGCGGCTAGTGAACCAGCTGGCCACTTGGTGGAAGGACTCATCATCGCCGGCGCCGCGACGCGAACGTGGCGGTCTTACTACGCCAAAACGGTCGGATTCCCTACACGATGGTTCCCAAAGTCTCGACACTTCGCGTCTATTGAACAAGGTAGAGTTTTGAAAGCGGCGGCGATGGCGAGGCGCTCCCTCTCGATATGAGGAGATGTGGATAGACGAGCCATGAGCGAGAGGGTGATGTCGGATCTGGATACGTTTTTCTCGGATTTCGATCTTATGCGACCTCCGCTGCGGCGGCAGGCCCTGGGTGTCACGCTCGTCGGGGGGCCTCCTTGCAGCACATACTTGACAGAGAGAAGCACTACTGGACATAATTTTGCAAGTCGAGAAAAAAAGCGCCCGCGGGTGGAAGCCCGGGGAGCGAGCAGCGAGCAGGGCGTTCAAGGAGTTGGGCCGGTACCGCCTTCCCGCACCCTGAGCTACCTGTGTGTGCTAAAGTACGAGCGGAACGTTCGTCGTCGGCGGCAGGCGCCTGACCCACATAGGGGAAGGTATATGGATCTAGGATCTTGTCCCGCTTCTTCGACCCGCACGCACCCGTGTGCTTTAGGAGCAGCTGTACCGAAAAGACCCCGCGAGCTGATGCGAATGGGAGCTTGTCGGGCGATGGTGCCAAACGTTTCCCTGCCAGGCAGGACATGATGTCGGTCTATCTAGGAGGATTGTGATGCGGAGAAGGGTCCCTTTGCTCGCTGTCTGCGGCTTGTGCGTAGTCTCTTTCGTACATGGCAGTTCCCGAGTCAGCGGTCAGGATCAGGCGTTCGTCGAGACGGGCACGCCTGCCGTCTCTCAGTCTCCCGGCAACTCCCGCTGCGCGGCTAAGCTTGCCGTCGGCGGCGACGGCTGCGGGGGAGAAAAGTGGAACAGCGCCACCCGGAGCTGCGAATGTGCCCCGCGCGGCACGTGCACTGAGCTCTACTAAACTGCGAACGGAGACACGACGATGAACAAGCATAGATACCGCGTGCACTTCCTTCTCGCGATCGGGCTCTCTTCCACGCTCCTCACCCCAGTCTGCTGGGCCCAGGCCGCCGCCGACTGCGACCGGATCTTGATCAAAGACCCTCAGCCGCAGTGGATCAGCTCTGCCGTCGAGTGGTCCGGAAAGGTCGCTGCCGCCGACCCTGCGCGGAACGCGATCCTACTGATCGGCCGGGACGGCACCCAAGTCTACGACCCGAAGAAACTGGTGGATTCGGCAAAGGACATGATGCCGACGTTTATCAACAAGACGCCGAACGGCTACGCAGTGCAGATGGCGGATCGCCGGCTCTTCTGGATGGACGCGGGCCTCAACAAGGTCGGCTTCAACAGACTCGACGAACCGGTGCCTAACTCGCCGGAAAAGATCATCTCCACCTACTACTCCGTCTCTACCGCCGCGAACTTCCTCTCGATCGGTGCGGTGAAGGAGGCGAACGGCAGGGTAGATTACGGCTTTTTCCACGCGCCGCAGTCGAACCCCTCCCACTTCACGTTCTTAAAAGACTGGACTGATGTCGACTACTATTTGCTAAGCCATAGGTACATGACCGGCCTCGGGGCCGATGAGTACGCGGTACTCATGGCGTCGGGAAAGACGGCCTCTATCGTGAATCTTTCGGCCGGCGGCAAGCAGGTGGGGGTCATTCCTGCGGCATACCGGAACACGCCGAAGCTGAACAACGAAACGACCGGCCCGAGCTCCCAAGAGGCCCTGTTCAAGACGATAGAGGGATTCTCCATTCCGGTCGGCCTGTACGGCCAAGATGGCTTCCTCTACCTGCTCACCCGGGAACCCGGGAAGGAGCGTGGAAAGACGATCTGGCGCTTGTTCCAGATCGATCCCAGTAGCAAGCAGGAGCCTCGTGGTGTCGTCCTGCCCACGGATGCCCACCATCTGAGCGTGGCGAACTCGGCCGACACGTGGTATTTCATCGAGAAGGGTCCTGTCTTGCCGCTCGGGAAGCAAGAAGCGACCTCGATGTTCATGATTCCCAATTCTCTGATTCGAACCCTTTCCGTACCGAGCACATGTCGAACGGCCCAGTAGGCCAAGGGGCGGCACCCCCGCCGCCCGTGGCTCCTGCACCCGATCCTGAAGTTCCAAAAGGGCGCTGGAAAAGGTTTGTTGATCGGATCAATGACACGCACGCCAGCCTTGGCGTGATTGTCGGTGTTTTCGTGACGGGCTTTGCACTTTGCGCTTCTGCTTGTGGCGTCCTGTATCTTGTTATCGAAAAGATCAAGGATTCAGATGCTGCGGAGCACAAGCGTCTGGATGACAAGGAGGCTCAAGACCGGAAGGAGCTAGAGGGACAGATTAAGGCTCTTCAGGAGCAGGTAACCGGTCTTCGGGCTTATCTCTCAGCCAACGAAGGCATCTATTATGATCAATTCGTTTGGATCTGCGACAAAACTGACGGAAAGTTCATCTCTCCAAATACGTGCCAGTACGATAAGCAAGCCTTCTCAAGGCGGTTTACCTACATCACCTCTGTAGAGGTCGCTCCACCTCCGAAGGTGGTCGTTTCTTCGCCGGCACCTCAGGCAGTAAAGCCATAGGCCAAGGTTCAGTACGTCCCGCTAGGCCATACCCTGCGCTTTCGGGCTCTTGGGCGTAAGATGCGGCTGCGCGAGCCGGTCTCTTCGCCATGCACCCGCCAGATCAGACGGAGACTGTTCCTGCTTTATCGCCTCCTGTCGGAGGAGGGAGGCTGCTCTCTTCCGGGACGATTGTAGACGACCGCTACGAGGTGCGCGCCTTCCTTGGACGAGGGGGCCACGGTACGGTCTATCGCGTCTTCGACCGGGAAGTGAGGCAGGAGATTGCCCTGAAGCTCCTCGACGCTGAGAGGGAGACTCCGAGTGCGCTCGCCCGACTCCGGCGGGAAGTCCGAGTTGCCCGGGAGGCGGATAGTCCCCGCCTCGTCAAGATCTTCGATATCGGGACTTCTGACGAGGGCGCCTATCTCACGATGGAGGTTGTGGAGGGGCCTTCGCTTCGGGAGTTCTTGCAGAAAGAGTCCCTCCCGGTCGCGGACGCAGTCGCGATAGCGGTAGGACTCTTCGAAGGGCTCGCCGCACTCCATGGGCTCGGCGTCGTGCACCGGGACGTGAAGCCCGGAAACATCCTTCTTGCCCCTGGCGGCGCTGTAAAGCTCTCGGATTTCGGGCTCGCCCGCCGGTTGGATAGCGACGAAACGAGGGTGACGCGGACCGAAGGGATCGTCGGCACCCTCGACTACTTCTCGCCGGAGCAGGCCCTCGGGAAGGAAGCCTGTCCTGCAAGCGATCTCTACGCCGCGGGGCTCGTGCTTTTCGAGATGCTCGCGGGGAGGCTGCCGAATGAAGCTGCCACGCCGCTTGGCCGGCGACTGAGGCCCTTCCAACCGGCGCCAAGTCTCCGAAGCCAACGGCCGGACGTGCCTCGTTGGATCGCGAGGATCATCTCGCACCTCCTCGAAGTCCGCGTGGCCGACCGCTACGAGAGCGCCGAAGAAGTCCTCGCGGATCTCGGAGGACGTCGTGCCCCTCCCCGCCCCCGCCTTCGCCGCCGGCTCTTCCGTGCTGCCTTGATTGCCCTCTTTTTCCTACCACAGACGGGTGTGCTCGTGACGCGGATTCCGGGGCCGACCTTCTTCCACCTCATACCTTTGGAGTCGGGCATCGCGGCCGTGGGCAGCCGGGGCGAACGCCTCTGGCAGCTTCCGGACGTCGAGCCGGAAATGGCCGGCCGCGCGGCCCTCGCGAGGATCACCCCTGGCGGCCCCAGGCTCCTGGCGCTCGTCCTCAGCAAGCCCGGACAGTCGTCGCCGGCGGCGATCTCCACGCTTACCTTCCTTGACCCCGTGACCGGGAAGGTTGTGAGGACCGCGAAGCTCCCTTCGGGAGCTAGCCTTTTTCCGAACGATCCGCCGCGCTTCGCCGTATCCTCGGTGATCGCGATTGATCTTTTCCATGACGGCGTGGACGAGTTGCTCGTGAGCTACCGGCATGTGCCGGAGGCGCCTTCGTATGTCGTGCTCTATGCGCCCCAAGCCGACCGCGCCCGGCTCGTCTTTTATGCCCGGGGAGGGCAAGCCTTCCAGGGGGCTACGGATCTCAACCAGGACGGCGTTCCCGAGTTGCTCTTCGCGGGCGTGAATAACGGCTGGAACTGGGTGAATACCGTGGCGGCGGTGCACCTGAACCCGCTGCCCTGGAACGAAGAAGACTGGAACGCGAGCCCGGCCGCCGCACCGGACGTGAGCGCCGAGCCGGTCCACGAGCGCCTCCTGCTGTGGTACGCCATAGTGCCGCGGGGCCATCTCGAGGATTCCAGCCTCGCGATCGACGAGCAAGCCCGAAAGATTACCGTCCGGTACAACTCCGGGAAGACCTGGCCCTTGGGATTCGATGGCTTCCCGTTCGGAGCGTCGCACGGAGCTCTTAACTTGAAACGGGAGGAGGCGAGGCGCGAGACATATGACCACCTGCGGGAAACCGAGCGGCTGCGGCAGGCCGGTGCGGAGGATCTGGCAATGGCAGAAGCCCGGTCGGCCGAGGCATCCGCAGTCCGAGCTGGGGAGTCTTGGCTCGGGCAGTACGCGGAGCGGCTCCAGGCGAAGATCCTGGTCGATGAGGGCAGGGTCGTGGAAGCGGAGGCTCGCTTCGACTCGCTCGCGGCCCGGGCCGACGACGCGCCGGAGGTCGCCTACGATGCGGCGGTGGCCTTCCATCTTCAGGGAGACCTCACGCGGGCCGTTGCATGGTACGAAAAGGGACTTGGCCGCGGCTCCGCAATGGGAGCCGGGAAGAGCAAGCATGAATTCCTGAAGGGCGAAGTCTTGGCGCTTGTGGAAGGGAAGCGCTATGAGGAAGCGCTTCGGGCCGTAGACCGCTTCGGGGCGGCATATCCGCCCAAGTACCCTCAGCTCTGGCCGTTTCGGGGGTACATCCACTGGCGGGAGGGTGAATGTCCCGAGGTTGATTCCTCCGGAGTAGGTCCGAACTCGACCGACTTGGATCGCTATTGGGCCTTGGAGTTCGAATTCGCGTGCGGCGGGAAGCCTGAAACGATGCTGCCGCAAGTGGATCGCTTCCTTGCCGAGCGGCCCGAGACGCGAGCGGAGCTTCTCTCGCTCAAGGCTGAACTCCTCTCAAGGCTCGGACGGAAGCCTGAGGCCATATCGACTGCCCAAAAGGCCGTGGAGCTGGTTCAGGACGAGAAGGCGAGGAGTATCGTTACGCGGGGCCACGCCGCTCTTATTGTCTCGCGTAGCCTTAAACTCCTGAAACTACATTAGCGCCTGAAGCCGATTATGTAGGCGCGCAACAGGAGGAATCTTGATGATCCGTCTCCTTGTAACCCATGGACGCGAGGAACAGCGCTTCGCTATCGCAGAGGGAGGGGCGAAGCTGGGCAGTGCCTCGGGAAACGATATCGTCCTCCGCATCCCGGGCGTGTCCCGGCGACATGCCATCCTGCGGCAACGATCCGGCGGGATTGAAGTCACGGACTTGGGGACGAAGAACCAACTCATCGTAGAAGGCGAGCGAGTGACAAAGGCAATGCTTACTCCGGGCCTCCGTATCCAGATCGGCTATGCGTGGATTGAAGTCAGAGAAATCTCCACCTCTGAGCAATCGTTCGCGCGCCTGGAGGAGCATCTCTCTGGAGGATCGGTTCGCACGCCCCCCGCCATAGCAACCGCAACTGCCGAACCTCAGCAGTCCCTCGGAAACTCGTCACCCGAAGAAGCGGCTCTCACGCTGGCCCTCCACATCGCAAAAGTTGGGGTAGGACAACCGGAAAAGCGGGACGACCTCCTTCTGCGAATCAAGGCAGCCCTCGGAGCGGAAGCAATAGCTACCCTCGAAACGACGCGCTACGGACGGCCCCGAATTTGGGAGAAGATCGGCACATTTTCCCCAGAAGACGAAAAGGAACTCAGCTCTCTGGCAAAGAGCACGCGTATCACGTCTCGTTACGAACAAGCGATCGTGAAACGGGCGGGGAGCACCCTCATTGGCGGTCGGGATTCATGGTTTTTGGTGGCGCGATTCGCCGAAGAGGTCTCCGCCCGCGAGGAATGGCGCAAGGAGTTTCTCCGCTTCCTTTCGTTGCAGCTCTTCGCGCCGGTGCGACGCCTTCATGAGGTAGATCGTGCCGAAGCGTCACGAGTGCTCGCACTCGCAAGGAATAACCGGAGTAGAGCGGCGAAGCTCCTCGGCATCAACCGCAACACGCTGTACGAACTCCTAGGCCTCTTCAAGCGCAAAGCAAAGTAGCGCCAAGTTCTCCCCCTAAACTGTTCGTTTCCCGAACAGGTTTCTAAACCTCCCCATTGGCTCGCCGTCCACGCAGAGCGGTACAAGGTGCTTAAAAATTAAGCACCTTTGACAGCAGACAGGCGCTGGTTAGACACTCAAGCGGAGGTGGCTGCGTCTAATCCTTGGCCTATTCAGGATTGCTCAGCGTTGACCCAAAGGAGGGTATAGACCATGCAGGTTCGTACTGGAGTGAAGGGTGCCTATCTGAAATCTATGGCGGCCTCCATTGGCCTCATTCTTTTGCTCGTCGTTGGCGACGCGGCGGCCGCCGGAGTCGTGGATCGCATTCCGAAGCCGCTCACGAATGAAGACATCATTGCGATGGTGCAGGCTGGCCTTCCGGCCGACATCATAATCGAGAAGATCAAGACTACGAAGACAGCCTTCGACACATCCACAGACACTCTGGTCAAACTGAAGAAGGCTGGGGTGGGAAGCGACATCATCCGGATCATGGTAAATCCGGCGGCAGAATCGAGGCCCGGCGGCGCGACGCCCCAGGGGGCAAGCGGGAATATTCCGGCGCCCTGCCAGGTGGGGCCTGGTGGTGCGGCTCCTTGGCTCACGGGGGCCTCTCCGGCCATGTGGTACTCCGATCCTGATAGTGGCGACCGGGTGGAGGTGAACTACGAGCGGGGAACCATAGCCCACGTGGGGTTCGGAGGGATCGGGGTAAGCCTTCTCGTGCTGCATCCAATAAAGGCGAGCGCTCGTGTCACGGCCCGCACCCAGTTCCTGAGCTGTCTCAATCCCTCGGACGCGCCGCTCGTCCACTTCAGCCTTGATACCGGAAGCGATGAGCGGAACACCTCCGTCGGTAAGGTCCTGCCATGGAAGGTTTCCTTCCACATCTCGGAGAAAGACCTTATCCCCTTCAAGTCCGAGAAGACGCCCGATGGCTACTTCAAGATTACTCCGTCATCACCCTTGGTCCCCGGGGAATACGGGTTCGTGCCGCAGGGGAACCTTGGCTTCTTTTCGGCCGGCGAACGAGTGTACACATTTGGGGTTGATTAGAATCTGACTTCCTTATAGATCAATAAACTCAAGCGGTGATAGACAATAATCATCGGAGAGGAGTTTCCTTGAGAAAATTAGTTTCGTACTGCTTGGGTGTCAGCTGTCAACAACTTGGCTTAACCTTCGAAGCCATAGACGTCTTTTCTCCCGCATGCCTGGCGCTTCCGGTAATCGTCCTTTTTCTGCTTTCGTTTTCTGTACTACCCGCAAGTGCAGCCCCAGCTAAGGCGTCAATACCGGCCGGTCCTCTCGCATCCCTGGAAGTGAAAGACTCTAGTTATACATTTCCCATAACCTCCGTTGGCCAGAGATCTTCTATCTGTCGCGCATTGTGCTTCTGCAATGACACGACCAACTGCAGATGTGATGCCTCTGGCAACCAAGTGCTCCTGCATTCCCCCGCTCTACCCTTTAGTGCGTCCGGCTACCTTATTCAGCCTTACGCCAATGGGGCGTTTGACTGCAACCATGGAACGCCTGTAAATCTCCCGGTGAGCTTAAGCGCCGGCCAACAGATGGCCTTTACCGTGAGCTTTTCGCCCACCAGTCCTGGGACCTTCAGCGACTCTCTTACCATCGCCAATTACACTTTCAGCCTATCAGGCTCGACCCCTAGGGGTTCATCAAGTCTTTTACCTTATGCGCCAAGCGGCTGGTCGGCTCCGGTCGTCGTGAGCGACGCCGCGGGAACTCAGGTTGACAGCTCGACGCTTACGAGCACAGAACCCCTTTACGTAAGTTGGGCTGTGAAGAACGTCGGCGACTTGTCTATCGACGGCTCCTTCTACACCGATCTTCTTCTCGATGGTCACTTCTTAATGCGATGGGCGAGCCTCAACGCCCTGCCCCCGAATAAATTTATAGATTTTGAAGATTACAGAATCGACCCTCTCGCACCTGGGGCGCACACGCTCGAATTAGTGCCAGATTCGACACATTCGACATTAGGATTAAGCGAGGATTACACGAAGTCATTTAGCATAGTTCAACCCCCTGCGGTAAGGCTCATAGCTACAAGCCTTAATCCTGTAACTCCTCGCAGAGTGCAAAGAATTGACTTTGGTCAACCAATGCAGCTTGTATTCGGATTGGGTGAGTCCTTCGCCCTAAAAGTCGTTCACGTGAATATTGACGGATCGGATGGACTACCAGTGGCGAGTATTGCTGGTATTAAGAACCAGGTACAAGCGAAACCCACGATTAGCTCCAGTCTCAGCAGCTCCGATATTCTGTTTGGAAAGGATGTACTGCTAGCATTTTCGGCCGAGCCACTCAATTTTGCGCCAGTGCACTCTGGCACGGCGATACTCGCAATGATGGTGCCAACGGTCTTGCCTGGTAGCGTAACGTTTCCTGTAAGGATTGTCTCGACGGGTTATAGACTTGGTTCACCGCAGACGAGCTTTGCTCAGCTCTGCAGAAAGAATGGCGCTCAGAATAATACGTTTGACTCCGCGATTCTTAGCTATGCCGACCTGCGCGGGATTCCACCGCAAGTAGTGAAAGGCCTTGTCGATAAGGAGACAACTTTCAACGAAGCAATGTTCTATCGCTACGAGCCCCTGGCCTTTGATTTTCCCTATTTTTCAACGAGTTTTTACCGCACAAGGAAAGACCCGCGCGATCTGCGAACTTCGGACACATACAAACTTTATGCGGTTGAGAGCTTTCAAGACTCTACGGATGTCCAGCCTGTTCATGAAGGACGAGGGATTAATGAGATTGACCGGGCCTTTCGTGAGAGCTATTATATAACACTAGATAATAAGGGTGTCCCGCTGCGGAGCATGTCCAAGGGAACTGGCGGCGCCACCAGGAAGATCTTGCGTTCTGATCCGCCTATCTCTATGGAGAACATCTTCTACACAGGTGACTCGGCAAATCAGTGGACATATTTTAAGCCGATTCTTGCGGCGGGTTTAATAAAATATCGCATGTCAGGAACCCCCTTCACTGCACAGACAGTCTTGGCTGGCAGTTATGGCCTCACGCAGGCAACCCTCATGACGGCGTTAAGTTTTGGCTATATGACCGACGGGGTAGTCCGGCCGCCTTCAGATTTGCTAGACACAGATACGAATCTCGACGTTGGTACCGAGATCCTGGCGAAGAGTTTCGAATCACTATTCACGTCAGACTCGTTTCCAACAGTGGCAACTTTTCGTACCGCCTGGGCGAAGGCATTTTCAGTGTATAACGGCACCTCTTCTCCAGGCACAATTTCAAGTTACGGCTCAAAGGCTATCTGTCTGTCCGATGCTTACTTTCCCGTTCAGTAGGAGATAGATTCTATGAAACAAATTCTTTATCGTGCCTTCGCTTTTCTCATGGCCCTACTCTTGGGCCATCAGGCAGTCAAGGCGACGCAACCAGTTGCTACACCTACTTCCCCAAGCATCGAATCTCAAGTGGAGAGTTTCGCCCCTACTTCTTTGCTGATGGCGAAAGTCACTACAGGTATTAAAGTTGACTACTTCCCTGCGGACTTCGACAACTCCGGAGCCTATGACTATCTCGTTGCGACCTATGATGGAAACGGCGTGGGTGTCAAAATTCGTATACTGCGGAATATCAATGGCAAGGTGCAGTTGGCGGGCGTCTTGGACCCCAGCGACAGTATCGAGTTTGTGGGATTTCCAACAACGGTTAATTTGGTATATATAGACAACAGCGGTGTTCCCGCGCTGGAGATTCATAATCTTGGAGTGGATGGCAGGCATTTCGGCTTCAACCTCTTGAGGTGGACCGGTACGAGGCTCGTGTCAATGCTCCCGGTTGGTGCAAGCATGGTAGACAGCTATTTCGCTGATCCGCTCGGTAGTGGTATTCCGGAAATTATAAATCCGCCGGACTGCGATCTAGGCGAATGCGAGGGTGACTTTGAGGTCTATCAATTAAGGCGTGGCAGATATGTACGCACGGCGACCTCCAATTCGGATCCGAGCGGCCTAATCCCGGCTCCGGGCGAGCACTCGCCCCTTCCGGACATAGTAATGGCCCAACCGAACCAATTCGCGGTTGCGGACATTCTCGCAGCGTTTACGAAGAATGAGATAGGAGGAGAGGTGGTGTTTAGGTTTGGTAACCTGTTACCCGTAGATAGTACGTCGTCGAGTACGGACGTATCCGGGGTTGACCTAGGCTCCATATATGCAGGACGGAACCTTAAGCCTTCTCGCGTTCAAATCGTTCCGGCAACAAGAGGAAAGGCAATGGGTTTTAACGGCGCCTTTATTGAAATATCACTCGCACGTATCGGTGTTTTGCAATATCTCGCGAAGGTTGAACCCAGTGGTCCACCCGTTCCCGGAGAGGTTATTCCGCTGCCTATTCACGCCAGGCTCAAGAATGGTGTCGCCTTATATGGCTTTGCACCTATTACCCTAAACCCGTAGGCAGTGCCTCAGAACTTAAGCCGGAAGGAGAATCTTGCATGCGCAAGCACCCCCTCGTCGAAGGCCATTCGCACACTTACGTCGAAAACTTCTCTACCTCCTCCCTTGAGTTCTATCGTCTCGTCCGGGAAGGCATCTCAAACCGAAAGATTCCTGATCTCAATTTCTCCACGGTGGAGTGGAAGGAGGGCGGGATCGGCTCGGCCAACCGCACCTATCTCCGTGTGAGCCGGGAGGGATTGAACTTCGACATTTGCGCGGCACCCTTCGGGAAAGGGTACTTCTTCTCCTCATGGGTCGCGCGGATTCCCAAAGTCCTGCTGGATCTCCTCTTCATCTTCCTGACCGGCGTTCTCGGCATCGTCTTCTTCAAAGCGATAGCGTTCCAGGCCGCCGCGGGCGAGCCCGAGGGCGGGTGGGCGGCGGTCTATGGCGTTTTCCTTGCCCCCCTTGCGATAGTTGTCGTCCTCTTTCTCGTGGGCTTCTTCGTCCGGTACGCTAACGTGGGGCTCGAACCTACCGTCCTTTCCATGCCGATTATGGGCTTCTGCTACGGCCTCTTCTTCCGGCCGCTCACATACTTCAACGAGGACACCGCCATCATGTTCCGGGAGGCGGTGCAGCGCGCCGTCCAAGAAGCTATCGAGGAGGTGACCGCCCCGAAGGATGTTCAAGGGCTCCGGGAACTGGCTCCGAAGGACGTGACGGATAGGGTGGGGGCGCCCACGCACTGAGACAACCGTCGCCCCAATGACTTCTAGAGGAAGCGTGCCGGACGCCGCCCTGTCCCCGACTGCGGCCTTCTACGTCTGGGAAATCCGAGGGCGGGGCTGGCAGGCATTCGACTATCCCGTGGCTCTGGAGCCGGCCTTCCGGCCCTTCCCGGGTCATGCGCTTCCCAGGCGTCCCCAGCAGAAGGACGACGGACGGCGGGAGACGATACTCAGCTCCCTTCTCGGGAGCCTCTTTGGGCGGCCGGGAGAGCGGGCGGAACCTCCGGAAGAGAACCCGCCCGCACCCGAGCCGGAGCCCTTCGGAGAAGACGCGCCGCTCCGGGAGATCGGGATCATCCTGCCGCAGAAGGCCTCGGTCTCCCCCTCCCTCATGGGGCAGCTCCTGCGGGCGCTCTCGCCTTCCCACTATCCCCTCGCCTTCGAGATCTTGGGGCTTCCCGAAGCACTCTCGCTTCAGATCGCGGTGCGGCTCCCGGACTTCGAGCGGGTGCGGGGCCAGCTGCGGGCCTTCTTCCCGGACGGCCACTTCGAGGAATCCGGCGACCGTCTCCGGACGGCCTGGGAGGCGACTGGAGGCCATGCCGTCGCCTTCGAGTTCGGCCTGGCTCGCGAGTTCATGCTCCCCCTTACGACCTTCCGCGACTTCCGCGCCGATCCCCTGCTACCGCTCTTTGCCGCACTCTCCGAGGCGCGACAGGGAGAGATCGCCTGCTTCCAGGTGCTCTTCGAGCCACTACAAAACCCCTGGGCCGAGAGCGTCCTTCGGGCAGTCTCCACGCTGAGCGGCGAGCCCTTCTTCCTCGACGCGCCGGAGCTAAGCACCCTCGCGGCCGAGAAGGTAAGGGAGCCCCTCTATGCGGCGTGTATCCGGCTGGGGGCGAAGGCAAGGAACGAGGGACGCGCCTGGGAACTCATCCGGAGCGCTGCGGGCGGACTCATCCCCTTCGCGGACTGGAACGAACTCGTGCCGCTTGCCGAGGAAGAGACGGGCGATCCTGCCCGCGACCTCCTCTCCCGGACGACGCACCGCACCGGCATGATCCTCGGTCAGAGCGAGCTTGCGGGACTCGCGCACCTGCCTCATGAGTCCGTCCGCCTTCCGAAGCTCCAGCGGGAGGTGCGGCCTTCGAAGGCGGCGCCTCCCATTACCCTCGGCGACGGCGTCGCGCTCGGCTGGAACACCCACGAAGGCCGAAGGGTCGAAGTCTCTTTGCCGGATCATCTCCGTACGCGCCATGTCCACCTTGTCGGCTCTTCGGGGAGCGGCAAATCCACCCTCCTCGCCCGGATGATCCTTGGCGACCTTGCGCGGGGCGAGGGGGTCGGCGTCATCGACCCTCACGGCGACCTTGTGGACGAGATCCTTTCCCGCTTTCCCACGGAGCGAGAGCGCGATCTCATCCTCTTCGACCCTGCGGACGAGGAGGTCTCCCTCGGCTGGAACATGCTCGAAGCCCGCTCCGAGACCCAGAAGACGCTCCTCGCCTCCGATCTCGTCGCCGTCTTCCGCCGCCTCTCGACCTCCTGGGGCGACCAGATGAACTCCGTCCTCGCGAACGCAATCGTGGCTTTCCTCGAATCGCGGGAGGGCGGGACGCTTCTCGACCTCCGGCGTTTCCTCGTCGACCGCGACTTCCGGGCCGAGTTCCTCCGTTCAGTAGAGGACTCCGAAGTCCTCTACTACTGGCAAAAGGAGTTCCCCCTCCTCGTCGGGAAACCCCAGGGGCCAATCCTCACGCGGCTCGACACCTTCCTGCGGCCGAAGCCCGTGCGGCGGGTGGTCGTGGAGCGCAAGAATCGCCTCGACTTCCGAGGTATGGTGGACCGGGGTAACGTCTTCCTCGGCAAGGTCTCCGAGGGCGCACTCGGTGAAGAAAACGCTGCGCTCCTTGGGAGCCTCCTCGTCTCCGCCTTTCACCAAGCGGCGATCTCCCGCCAGGATCTTCTGCCACGCGCTCGGAGGCACTTCTTCCTCTATCTCGATGAGTTTCACGAGTTCGCGACGCCTTCGATGGCGGCGCTCCTGACCGGCGTCCGGAAGTACCGGCTCGCTCTCACCTTGGCACACCAGGGACTCTGGCAGCTTGAAGGAAGGAATGAGGAGGTATCGGAAGCGCTCCTCGGGACTGCGGCGACCCGGATCGTCTTCCGGGTCGGCGAGAAGGACGCCCGGGAGCTTGAGCGGGGGTTTTCGTGCTTCACCGCCTCCGACCTCCAGAACCTTGAAGTGGGAGAAGCGATGGCGCGGGTGGAGCGTGCGGAACACGATTTCAACCTCCAGACGGAACCCCTTCCGGAACTTGCCTCGGAGGAGGCCGAGGCACGGCGCCGAGTGCTCATTGCCTTTGCCCGGACAAATTTTCCCCGAGAAGTCGAGAAAGAGCGCGCGGAAGGAGAGGCAAACGCCCCAGTGAGCGCCTCCAGGGAGGCTCCTTTTTGGCCGGCGAGGCCAGAAGTAGCGCGGCCCGAGCCTACGGGACCCGTACCGCGGAAAGTCCTGAAAACCAAGGAACCGCGGCCGGAGCCACCGACGCCGGGCCGCGGTGGCGCCGAGCATCAGTACCTCCAGGAACTCGTGAAGCGCTGGGGAGAAGCCCGGGGCTTCCGGGCCACAATCGAGAAATCGATCCTGGACGGCAAGGGCAGCGTCGATGTCGCCCTCGAACGGGACGGCATGGCGATCGCCTGCGAGATCTCGGTCACGACCGGGGTGGAGCAGGAGGTAGGAAACGCCCTGAAATGCCTCGCGGCGGGATTCGACCGCGTCGTTCTCATCTCTTTGAAGAAGAACCACCTCACAAAGCTACGCACGGCGCTCGAAGAGAAACTTTCGAAAGACGAGCTTTTCCGTCTGTTTTTCCACAACCCCGAGGAGCTACCATCGTTTTTGGACGGCCTGCCCCCTGCTCCCAAAGAAGAGACGGTGGGCGGCTACCGGGTGAAGGTTGACTACGAAGCGCCCAATGATACGGCGAAGGCCTCCCGCTCCCGGGCCATCGCCGACCTCATCGCCCGCAGGATGAAACCGAAGAAACGAGGCGGACCATGACCGAACTCCTCACCCCCCGTCCTCCCGTGCACGTCACCCGGCAGGAAAACCCCCTCCGACCCGTCCCACCCGAAGGCGCACCGAGAAAGGCCGTCGGCCTCTGGATTCGGGTCTCGACCCAAGATCAGGCCGAGAGCGACAGCCCGGCCCATCACGAGGGGCGCGGGCGGATGTATGCCGACCTCAAAGGCTGGGACGTGCGCGAGGTCTACCACCTCGAAGCGGTCTCCGGGAAATCGGTACTGGAGCACCCGGAGACGAAGCGGATGCTTGACGACGTGCGGAAGGGGCGGATCTCCTGCCTCATCTTCTCGCAGCTTTTCCGGCTTGGCCGGAACACCCGGGAGCTTCTCGAAATCTCCGAGTTCTTCGAGAAGCATCGCGCCGACCTCGTCTCCCTCCAGGAGGCGATCGATACCTCGACCCCGATCGGGCGCATGTACTACACGATCACGGCGGCCATGGGGCAGTGCGAGCGGGAGATGACGGCAAAGAGGGTCGCGGCCTCGATCCCGATCCGGGCGAAGCTCGGGAAGCCCCTCGGTGGCCAGGGACCATTCGGCTACCGGTGGGTGGACAAAAAGCTCGTCCCCCATCCAGAGGAAGCCCCCGTCCGGCGTCTCATCTACGACCTCTTCCTCGAACATGAGCGCCTGAAATCGGTCGCCCGCATCGTGAACGAGCGCGGCTACCGAACGCGGAGCGGCACGAAGTTCACGGACACCACGATCCGCCGCCTCTTGACCGACCCGACCTCGAAGGGTCTACGCCGCGCGAACTACACCCAATCGACGGGCAACAAGAAGCACTGGGTCGCGAAGCCCGAGGAGGATTGGATATGGACCGAAGTGGAGGGCATCGTTGAGGAGGACGTCTGGGAGGCCGCGAACGCGCTTCTCCTCGAACGGAAGCGGAAGCCCTCCGCCCGCCCCTCGAAGAAGGTCACCCATCCCTTCGCGGGCCACGCCTTCTGCGTCTGCGGGTCAAAGATGTACGTCCCCCACAAAGGTACGAAGTACACCTGCCCGAAGTGCCGGAACAAGATCCCGGCTACGGACCTCGAACGGGTCTTCCGGGAGCGCCTGAAGCAGTTCGCGGTCACGGAGGACGAGATCCTCGCCCATGCCGCGAAGGCCGACGAGGTTCTGAGGGAACGGGAGGACTTGCTCCAGAACCTCGGCCGGGAGCGGGCCCGGGTCCAGGGCGAAATGGACCGGGTCTACCGGCTCTATGTCGATGACCGGCTCACCCCCGAGGCCTTCGACGAGCGCTACCGGCCGCTCGAAGCCAGACGCCGGGAGATCGATGAGGAGTTGCCGCGCCTCGAAGGCGAGGTGGACTTCCTGAAGGTCGAGCACCTCTCGGGCGAAGAGGTCACCTCGGGGATCGATGACTTCTATGCCCGCTGGCCGGCGATGGCTCCCGAGGAGAAGCGGACGCTTGTCGAGACCTGCGTGCGGAGAGTGACGGTGGGGAAGGACGACATCTCGTTTACCCTCCACTACTTCCCCTCTCCCTCTGAACTTACGTCAAAAGGGCAACGCTTAGACCGGGATTGAGCAGCAGGCACGAGCCGTGCCAGGCGAGCTCGGGCCGGTGCGAGTGGCCGTGGATCACCAGGCGGGAGCCCGTCAGCCAGCGCGGGTCGACGTCCTCGCGCCGGTGGACCATGTGGAAGGGGAGGCCGCCGAGATCGCCGTTCAGGGTCTCGGGCAGCCCGGCCGCCGTGGCTCCGGAGTCGGTGTTGCCGCGCACCGCGTCGACGGGGGCGATCCGGCGCAGCGCGTCCAGGAGGTCGAGGTCGCCGACGTCGCCGGCGTGGAGGATCCGCTCGCAGCCCGCGAGGAGCTCGAGCACCTTCGGGCGAAGGAGATTGTGCGTATCCGAGAGGACGCCGACCCGCATGCTCCGTCTGTATACCAGGAGTCGGCGGAACCCGCCAGCGTGCGCGCCAAAAATGAAAAAACCCGGGCGGATCACTCCCCCGGGCCTTCACCCTCCACGTGTTTCCAAAGCAGATTCAAAAGAACAAACAGATACTCTCTTTCCTGCAACTGCAAGACAACAAAAGAGAACTTCAAACCGAGCGGCGGTCTCTCCCTCCGGTGACCACCCTCTCTCCCCTCGGGTGCTTCAACGGGGTGGAGTCTAGAGGAGCGCCGATCAGGAGTCCTCAGAGTCCCGCTCAAGCTTCCTCAAAAAAGATCAAAGTGGTGAGGTACAATCCTGTCCGACCGTCCAGGCAGTGCCCGAGAGCGGGGCTCGCGAGCCTTTTCGCGCAGGCCCCAGGCCTGCCCCTTGGACTGCGGTGATCTTCCATGGCAACGAGCCCTCCGGCCCCGACGGCCGAGAAGCAGGTCTATGAATTCGGCGGGTTTCGCGTCGATCCCGTCCGCCGGCGCCTCCTGCGAGGCGGCGAACAGGTGTCCCTCACCCCCAAGGCGTTCTCGATCCTGCTCGTCCTGCTCGAGAACCGGGGCGAGGTGGTGGGCAAAGAGGAGCTGATCCAGAAGGTCTGGCCCGACGCCTTCGTCACCGAGGCCAACCTCACCCAGAACGTCTCCTCCCTCCGCAAGGCGCTGGGGGAGCGGGCCAACGATCACCGCTATGTCGTGACCGTCCCCGGGCGGGGCTACAGCTTCGTCGCCGACGTGCTCGAGGTGCCGCGGGAGAGCACCGGCGAGATTACGATCACCCATGAAATCGCGATCACCCGTGAAATCGCGATCCCCCGCGAGCCGCCGGTCCCTGACGAGCCGCCGGCGCCCGTCCCGGCGGAGCCGGCCCTCCTCCAGCAGGCGGCCTCCGAGGTCCCCGTCTCCCTCCCCGGTCCGCAGCCCCGCGGCCGGCGCCGGTTCCTGGCCGCGGGGCTGATCCTCGGCTTCCTGCTCGCTGTCCTGGCCATCGGCGGGGTGCTTTCTTACAAAGGCCGGAACAATTTTCAGGGCAGGGAGGGCGAGGCCGGCACCGCCACCGGCACGATCCCGGCCCGTCCGACGGTGGCGGTGCTCGGGTTCCGGAATCTCGACGGCGATCGCGGCCAGGACTGGCTCTCCACGGCGCTGTCCGAGATGCTGATCACCGAGCTGTCGGCCGGAGCGAAGGTCCGGATGGTTCCCGGCGAGGAGGTCGTCCGCGTCCGGCGGGCCCTGTCGCTCCCCTATACCGAAAATCCGGACGACGAGACCCTGCAACGGATTCACGCCCTGCTCGGCGCCGACCTGGTGGTGGTCGGCTCCTACCTCTCGCTGGCGGATCAGGGGGGGCGCCGGCTGCGGATCGACCTCCGGGTCGTGCGGGTGGCGGAGGGAGAGACGGTGGCGTCCTTCGCCGAGATGGGAAAGGAAGAGGGGCTGTTCGACCTGGTGTCGCGCAGCGGACGGCGGCTGCGCCACGCGCTCGGCTGGGCCGAGCCCTCGCCGGCGGAGGCCCGCGCGGCGGCGGCGCTGCAACCGGGGAATCCGCAGGCGGCCCGGCTCTATGCCGAAGGGTTGAACCGTCTGCGCGCGTTCGATCCCCGCGGCGCCCGCGACCTGCTGGCGCAGGCCGCCGAGGTCAGCCCCGATTCGGCGGCGGTCCGCTCCGCCCTGTCGCTCGCCTGGATCGGGCTCGGCGACGACGCCAGGGCGCGCGCGGAGGCCGAGCGGGCGGTCCATCTCTCGGCCGCCCTGCCGCGGCAGGAGCGCCTGGCGATCGAGGCGCGGGCCGCCGAGGCGGGGAAGGACTGGACCCGCGCGAGCGCGCTCTACCGCTCCCTCTGGACCTTCTATCCCGGCGATCTGGAGTACGGCCTGCGCCTCGCGGGCTGCCTCTCGGCCGCCGGCCGGAATCCCGAGGCTCTCGGCGTGGTGGCGGAGATGCGGAAGCTGCCGCCGCCGGCGGGGGGCGATCCGCGGATCGATCTCATCGAGTCGCAGATCGACAAGCGGCTGTCGAGCTTCCCCGCCGAGATGCGGGCCGCCGGCCTCGCCGAGGAGAAGGGGCGGGCCTCGGGCGAGACGCAGGTCGTCGCGCAGGCCTTGATGCTCCAGGGGGACGGCCTGCTCCTCGCCGGTCACACGAACGAGGCGATCCCGCGGTTCGAAGCCTCCCGCGATCTCTTCGCCAAGGCGGGGAACCAGTCGTCCCTGGCTCTCGTCCTCACCCACCTCGGCGTGGCGTTGCGGGAGGAGGGGCACCTGGCCGAGGGGCAGGCGATGTCCGAAGCCTCGCTCGCCACCCTGCGGCGGCTCGGCAGCCTCCAGAGCGGGGCGATCCAGCTGGCCAACCTGGGGCTGGTCGCGCAGGACCTCGGCGACCTGCCGCGCGCCCAGTCGCTGCTCGAGCAGGCCTATGCCGCGTTCACCGCCGAAGGCGACCGGGTGCTGGCCGAGTCGGTGCTCGGCGCGGTCGGCACCGTGCTGCTGGCGCGGGGGGATCTCGCCGGCGCCCGCCAGCGTTTCGACGCGATGCTCGCCACCAGCCGGCAGACGGAGAACCGGGTCGACGAGGGGCTGGCGCTCAGCTACCAGGGGCTGGTGCTGGCGCGGCTGGGCTCGCTCGGCGAGGCTCGGAGCCTTCAGGAGCAGGCCTACGCGATCACCCAGCAGGTGGGCGACCCGATCAGCGGCGCCGCGATGCTCGCCGCCGCGGCCGAGGTGCTGATGCGGCTGGGGGACCTGCCCGAGGCGGAGCGGCGGCTCGCGCTCGCCCTCCAAATGAAGCGGCAGGGGGACAGCCGGCTGGGCATCGGCCAGGTGCTGGGCCTCCAGGCCGAGCTCCAGGAGCGGCTCGGCAACCTCGCCGAGGCGAAGCGGCTGACCGCCGAGCAGGAGGCGATCGCCCACGCCAGCGGCTCGCGCAGCCTGCTCGCTTCCGTCCTCCAGGCGGGGAGCCGCTGGAGCCTCGACGAAGGGGATCTCCCCGGCGCCCGCCGCCGCATCGAAGAGTCGTTGCGCCTCCGATTGGCGGACGGCGAGGAGCTGGAGGCGGCGTCGGCCCGGCTCGACCTGGCGCGTCTCACCGCGATCGAGGGGAACCCCGGCGAGAGCGCCCGCCTCGCCTCGGAGGTGGCGGGCTGGTACCACCAGCGGGGGATGGAGGGCTTCCGCGCCCGTGCCCTCGCGCGGCTCGCTCAGGCGCTCCTCGCCGCCGGCCGGAACGCGCCGGCGCGGCAGGCCGCCGACCAGGCCGAGACGATCGCCGAGGCCGGGGAGGATCTCGACCTCCGGCTCGTCGTGGCCATCGCCGTGGCGCCCGTCCGCGCCGCCACCGGCGACGCGGCGGCGGCCCTGGATCTCCTCCAGGGAGCGATCCGGGACTCCGCCCGCCTCGGCGCCGTCGCCCTCGAGCTCGAAGCCCGGCTCGAGCTGGGGCTCCTGCAGCGGCAGACGGGCGATCCGGCGGCGGCGAGCTCCACCCTCGAGGAGGTGCAAAGGACGGCGCAGGCCAAGGGCTTCCGCGCTTTCGCCCAGCGGGCCGCCGCGGGGCCGCAGGTCCGGTTGAAGCGGCCGAGCGGGTAGGAGGGAGAGAAAGGACCCAAGGGACTGCAGGGACTGCAAGGACTCAGCTCTGAAGTCCTTGCAGTCCCTGCAGTCCCTTGGGTCCTTTCCTGGTTATAGGATGCTCCCCTGCTCGGACCGCCCCCCGGTCCGGAAAGGAGCCCCATGAACCTCCCGCGTAGCTTCGCTGTTCTGCTCGCCTTCGCGCTGGTGGCCGGCCCGGCCCTGGCGGCGCCGGCAACCTCGCCAACCGCCCAGGAGGCCAAGGCCATCGATACCGAGCTGGTCGCCTGCGGCACCCGCCATTCGATGTCGTCCTGGACCGATCCCAAGCGGGGGATCGGCTGCGCGCGCGACCTCGTCGTGCGGCGTCTGGAGGCGATCGCCGCGAAGAGCGGCGGCCGGCTCAAGGTGATCGTCGACAAGTACGAGACGACCGCCCCGCGCACCGGCAACGTGGCGGTGCCGATGGAGAACGTCTACGGGGTGCTCGAAGGGACCGATCCGGTCCGCAAGAAGACGGTCTACGTCATGTCCGGCCACCTCGATTCGCGCGCTTCGGACATCATGGATTCCAAGATCGACGCCCCCGGCGCGGACGACGACGCGTCCGGCGTCATCGTCTCGATCCTCTCGGCGGCGGCCCTGGCGCCGAAGGCGGACGGATTCCGCGCCACGCTGATCTTCGCCGCCGTGGCCGGCGAGGAGCAGGGGCTTCTCGGGGCCAAGCGGATGAAAGAGTGGCTGGCGCAGCAGGGGTACGAGGTGGGAGGGATGATCACCAACGACATCGTCGGCGCCACCAACGGCTCCAAAGACCGCCGGCCGCGCGTCTTCAGCGAGGGAGGGCCCGACGGCGTCGACTCGCCCGGCCGCCAGATGGCGCGCCGGCTCGACGAGTTGGCCGGTCCGGCGAGGGTGCGGCTGGTCCTCCGCCACGACCGCTTCGGCCGCGGCGGCGACCATCTGCCGTTCGCCGAGGCCGGGCTGCCGGCGATCCGCGTCACCGAGCCGCTGGAGAACTACGACCACCAGCACCAGACCGTCCGCACCGAGAACGGCAAGCCGTACGGCGACCTGATCCAGTACATGGACTTCCCCTTCGTCGCCGAGGTGGCGGCGCTCAACCAGCTCCTCCTCGGCGAGCTGGCCGCGGCGCCGGCGCCGCCGAAGTCGGCGATCCTCGCCGGCGCCGTGACCCCCGACGCGAAGATCACGATCGCGGCGGACGACGACGCCGGCCGCCAGGGGTTCGAGCTGCTGCACCGGGAGACCACGGACGCGCGCTGGCACGTCCTGCGCGCGGTCGATCAGCCGGGGCAGGTCGTGCTTTCGAACACCAGCACGGACAACGAGTACTTCGCCGTCCGCAGCGTCGGCAGGAACGGCCACCGGAGCTTCGCCGTGCCCTGCGTCCCGGCACCCTCGGCGCCGATCGGCAGCGTGCCGCCCGTGCCGCCGAAACCGCCGAAGCCGCCGGGACGGTGAGGCGCGATTCTTCCGGGGCCTGCAACGCCCGGGCATGAATGCCCGGGCTACGACCCTGAAGAAAAGCCGGCTGAAGCCGGCTCGAAATTCTTCGATACCTCATTGAGCCGGCTTCAGCCGGCTTTCTGTTCAGCGTAGCCCGGGCATTTATGCCCGGGCGCCCGGCCGGTTGGCGAGCTCAGCTGTTGAACATCTTGCCGAGGTCGCCGATGACCTCGCTGGCGAGGTCGGAGCTCTGCGGCGCGGCGGCCTGCACGCCGCCAATATTGCCGGCAGCGCCCGCACCGCCGGCACCGCCCGCGCCGCCGAGGAAATCGCGCAGCATCGGGACCGCGGCGACGATGCGCTGCAGGAGGTCGGAGCCGCCGCGCTGTTCCAGGAGCGCGAGGAGCTGGGGCACCAGGGCGGTGAGCGTCTCCAGGCTGAGCCCCGAGTGCGCGAGCACCGCGAGGAGGCCGCCGACGCCGCCGGTCGAGTTGCCGGTGAGGCTGCCGATCACCCCGGCGATCTCGCCGAAGAGGCCGGCGCCGGGCTCGCCCGCCGCCGGCGTCGTCTGCGGAGCCGCGGCGACGGTGGACGCCTTGCCCATCCATTGGGCCGCCTCCGGCACCGCTTTCAGGAGCTGATCGAAGTCCCCCGCCGAGGCGTGCTCGCGGATCAGGTTCAGCAGGGCTCCCGCCCCCACTTCGGTCTGGCCCGGGTGACTGCCGAGCGACGACGTGAGCTGGCTCAAAATCTCATCCATCTCTTTCCCCCTTTCGCTGGCCCATCTTACCGGTTCAGCGAAGAAAAAGAGCGGCGGCGCTTCCCGGCGGGAAGCGGCCGCCTTGGAGCAAGCCGGAATCGCCAACCCGGAGAGAGTGTTTTTGCCTTGTTCGCAGGGACAGTCTGGGGCCCGAAGATTACGAGCCACATTAAGGCCCGGGTCGGCGGGCTCAGGACGGCGGGCTCAGGACGACGGATTCCGGTGGCGCGTCGAGGAGGCGAGGACGCGCGTCATCAGCAGCCGCCGGAGCAGGATGGCCAGGGCTCCCATCTCGGAGCGCACCTCGGTCTGCGGATGGTACTCGCCGAGGATCACCTCGCGGGCGCGCAGACGGCCGAGATCCATGATCGACCGCAGCACCTCCCAGCGGGTCTCGGTGAACGCGCAGGGGAGGCGATGGCGGGGGCGGATCACCACCGTCCGCTCGCGGAAGGGCGCGGGAATGACGTGATCCGGCTCGCGGGGGTTGCGGTAGAGATCCCCCTCGCTCTCCCCTTTCATGGTGACCAGGACGACCGCGTCGCACCCCTCGGCGAACGCCTTCTCATAGGGGAGGTTGTCCGCCATGCCGCCGTCGCCGTAGCGCTCGCCGTCGATGCGGGGCGCGTGGGTGTAGAACGGCGGCACGTAGTTCGAGGCCAGACAGAGCGCCAGCGGATCCTCGACCGTCCGCGCGTCGAAGAAGGTGCCCTGGCGGTCGCGCAGCCGGGTGACGCCGATCCAGACCGGACAGGCCTCCGGCCGGTGGAGACGCCCGGTCCCCACGTAGCGGCTGAAGGTGCGCCGGTGCATCTCGGGGAAGCGGTAGGGCGAATGGTCGCGCAGCAGGTTGCGGACGTCGAAACGGGGCATCCGCACGAAGGCCCGCCAGTAGTGGCGGAGGCGGGACACCGTGCCGGCCGAGACGGCGGCGGCGTTCCAGGCTCCGCCCGAGACCGCCACGCAGAGGTCCGGCTGGAAGCCGAGCTCGGTGAGGGTCTCGATGACCCCCACCTGGAAGGAGCATCGCGAAGCGCCGCCGGAAAGCACGAGCCCGACCTTGCGGGCCGAGCGAAGGACGTCCAGGCTGGGTGTCGTCGCGGAATCGATGGTCATCGAAGTATCTTATCGAGGATCGGGGCCGGAGGTCTGCACCCGCCGTACCTGCTCGCCGGCGCGGTGGAGATGCAGGGAGCGCGCCACGATCGCCTTCAGGAACTCCTCGCGGTCTTGCGGCGAGACCAGCAGAGGCCGGCCGCCGCGGTGGCGGATCTCCAGGCGGTCGAGCGAGAGCGCAGGGGCGGAGGCGAGGCTGCGCGAGGGGTGGATCGACTCGATGTCGTCGATCGCCACGCGCCAGCGCAACAGGCCGGAGCGGGCGATCACCTCGTGGCGGCTCACCTCGTAGCGGGTGGATCTCAGCGTCAGGAAGATGCCGGCGAGAACGGCCACCTCCACGCCCACCATCAGCGCCACGGCGCCGGCGGGCGGCCCCGCCGTCAGCGCGGTGCCCACCACGGCCAGCGAGACGCCGAGCGGGATGGCCGCGAGCAGGAAGATCCAGGTGTCGACCTTGGACGGGAAGACGAGGACGAGGGAGCTGGAGGGTTCGACCATGGGGGCTCCTGGCGGCGGCGCCACAGTATACGATCCGGCCAGGCGTTCGTCGCGGGATTGCCATCCGTCCACCGCGCCGGGGAAACGGGCCGGCGTCAATGTAGGCGTCACGTCCCTGTGGAGAGATCTGGACATGGAATCCTCGGAATCTTCCTTCGAATACGACCTCATCTGCGTCGGCAGCGGACCGGCGGGCCAGCGCGCCGCCGTGCAGGCGGCGAAGCTCGGCAAACGGGTGGCGGTGATCGAGAAGCAGCGCGCCGTCGGCGGCGGCTGCATCGAGACCGGCACGATCCCCTCGAAGACCTTCCGGGAAGCGGTGCGGAGCTTCAACTCGCTCAACGCCCACGAGGCGGCCGAGTACGTACCGCGGACGCGGCCGAGCATGCCCCAGCTGCTGCGGCGGGTCGCCCAGGTCATCCAGCGGGAGGGCGAGGTCGTCCAGGACCAGCTGACGCGCAACGACGTCGAGCTGATCCGCGGCCACGCGGCGTTCACCGGCCCCCACAGCCTGCGCGTCGAATCGGCGGAGGGCACGCGCCTGCTCACCGCGGACCACATCCTGCTCGCCGTGGGCACGCGGCCGGCGCCGCCGCCGGACGTCGCGCCGGATGGGCGGACGGTGATCCTCTCGGACAACATCCTCGGCCTGGAGAAGCTCCCGCGCACGATGGCAGTGGTGGGGGGCGGCGTGATCGGCATCGAGTACGCCTCGATGTTCGCGGCGCTGGGCGTGCAGGTGACGGTGATCGACAAGCGGCCGCGCCCCCTGGAGTTCGTCGACTTCGAGATCGTCGACGAGCTGATCCACCAGATGCGGAACCATGGGGTCACCTTCCGCGGTGGCGAAGCGGTGGCGCGGATCGAGATCAGCGAGGGTCCGCCGCGCCGCGGGGTGATCCTCCTCGAATCCGGCAAGCACATCGTCACCGACCTGATCCTGTTCTCGGTGGGGCGCATCGGCGCCACCGAGGGCCTGAGCCTCGAGACGGTCGGCCTGGAGGCGGACGACCGCGGCCGGCTGAAGGTCGACGATCAATTCCGCACCGCCGTGCCGCACATCTTCGCGGCGGGCGACGTGATCGGCTATCCGGCGCTGGCGGCGACGTCGAGCGAGCAGGGGCGGCTCGCCGCCTGCGTCATGTTCGGCGTGCGGAGCGAGCCGATGGCGGCGCATTTCCCCATCGGCGTCTACGCGATTCCGGAGATCTCGATGGTGGGGGAGACCGAGGAGGCGCTGACCGCGGCCAAGGTGCCCTACGAGACGGGGATCGCCCGCTTCCGCGAGATCGCCCGCGGCCAGATCCTGGGCGACGACTCGGGGATGTTCAAGATGATCTTCCACCGCGACGACTTCCGGCTGCTCGGCGCGCACTGCATCGGCACCACGGCCACCGAGCTGATCCACATCGGCCAGGCGGTGCTCGGCCTGGGCGGCGGCCTGGATTACTTCCTGCGCACGGTGTTCAACTACCCGACGCTGGCCGAGTGCTACAAGGTGGCCGCCTACAACGCCGCCAACAAGCTGCAGTACAGCCGTCCGCTCGACGGTCTTTAGATTCGCCGCAGGAAGGACCGGAGGAGACGGCGCCCGATCCGTCCCTCCGGCTTGGGTGAATCGATTGTCAAAGAGCCCCTCTCCCCGTTCTCCGTCCCAGGGGGACTGGACAACGCCGAAGCAATGTGCATATTATGAGGCCGACTCGCACGGCTGTCAAGCCTGCGAGGTGCTTTCGAGCGACGTTTCCCTGGCTTTGAAAGGCATTCACGCCAGGGAATGGCGAGCAAGGTCGAGGGAACGGGCCATTCCCCACCGTCGTCGTCGCATTCCCTTTGGGGAATGAGCGGGTTCGTGGAATGCGCATGAAGAAAATGATGGGGAACGTGCCTTTCCAGATCGCGCGGAGGGCGTTTTCTCGGGGGAACGGCACGCGGCGCGGCCTTTACGGGACGCGACGCGCGGGGAACGGCTCGGAACTTGGCGATCGCGTCCGATGTCCTGGCGATCCCTCGTCGTTCCCTCCCCGGACCCTGGCGTGGACCGCGGGGAAAGGCGGGCGAAGCCGAGGAAGCGCGCCGCGAGGAGCGGGGAAGACGGCACGAAGAGAAGGCTTCAGGCCTGGAGCGTTCTTTGACAACTGATGCAAAACGTCACCCGGGACGGGTGACCTGGGGCTCGTCCGCTTCGCGGCGGCGGAGGAGCCCCGTTTTTGTACCGCGGGCGAAAGTCCCAGCCGCAGGCGGTAGAATGACCTCATGAAAGTTCTTACCGCAAGAGTTATGGACGGCGGACGGCTGGATGTGCCGGAAGGCAGCTTTAAGGAAGGAGATACGGTCACTCTTCTGGTTCCTGAGGCTGAAGAGGGCTTCACGCTCTCCGGAGAAGAGAGAGCGTTCCTCCGTGAAGCGATGGCTCAGGCCGACCGTGGCGAGGTCGTCGACGGCTGGGACCTCCTCGCTGAGCTCGAGGACTGACGATTGCGGCTTCGGCTGGTCGTCGCCGCTCAGGCGGAGCGGCAGATTCGAGAGGCCGCTCTCTGGTGGCATCAGAACCGCCGCGCGGCGCCCGGGTTGTTCCGGCAAGAGCTGACCCGCGGCTTTGAGCTCATTACCACGCAACCCAATGTTGGTCCCCGAGCGCTGGATCTGGATCTTCCCGAAGTCCGGCGCCTGCACCTGTCGCGGATTCGCTATTACCTCTACTACCGTATCGTGGCTCAAGATACCGTAGAGGTCTTGGCGCTTTGGCACACAAGCCGGGGCGAAGGTCCTTGGATCAACAAAACCGCCGGACCCTGAGGGGCCCGGCGGCAGTCGGAACGTTCCGGCGTGGCACCGGTCAGTCGACGATCGACTGGTCCTTGTTGTCGCGCAGGAAGATGGCGCCGATCACCACGGTCATGATGGCCACGACCACCGGATACCAGAGGCCGTAGTAGATGTTGCCGGCGCTCGCCACCATGGCGGTGGCGAGGAGCGGGAGCATGCCGCCGAACCAGCCGTTGCCGATGTGGTAGGGGAAGGACATCGACGTGTAGCGGATCTTGGTGGGGAAGAGCTCCACCAGGAACGCGGCGATCGGGCCATAGACCATCGTGACGTAGAGCACCATGATCCAGAGGATGACGAAAGCCATGAGGTAGTTGATCCGCGCCGGGTCGGGCGCCGCGGGGTAGCCCTCGGTTTTCAGGGCGGCCTTGAACTGGTCCTCGTTCCACCCGTTCAGCGTGGTGTTGCCGAGGTGCATCGTCACCGTCTGGCCAGGCTCGGCGGGCTGCGAGGTGAAGGAGAGCCCCGCTTTGGTGAGGTTGTCCTTCACGCGGTCGCAGTCGGAGAACTTGGTGCCCGGTAAGACGAAGATGTGGAAGTGACAGTCCGTCGCCGCGACGGTGATCGGATGGCTGCTCTGGAACTCCTCGAGGCCCGGGTTGATGGCCCTGGTCAGGGCATGGAACAGCGGGAAGTAGGTGACCGCCGCCAGGAGACAGCCGGCAAGGATGATCTTGAGCCGGCCGATCCGGTCGGACAACCAGCCGAAAAAGACGAAAAAGAAGGTCCCGGCCAGGAGCGCCGCGCCGATGAGCTCGTAGGCTTTCAGCCATTCGAGCTTGAGGGTGATGGTGAGAAAGAAGAGGGCGTAGAACTGCCCCGTGTACCAGACCACACCCTGACCGGCGGCGGCGCCGAAGAGCGCGAGGAACACGTACTTGTTGTTCGGGTACCTGAGGAAGCTGTCGGTGAGCGGCGAGGTCGAGCCCTTGCCCTGTGCCTTCATCCGCTGGAAAACCGGCGACTCGTTCAGCTTCGCCCGGATGTAGATCGAGATGAAGAGGAGAAAGGCCGAGACCAGGAACGGCACCCGCCAGCCCCAGTCCTTGAAGGCGTCGGGGGTCATCTTGACGCGGCAAACGAGGATGACCAGCAGCGAGAGGAAGAAGCCGATCGTGGCCGTGGTCTGGATCCAGCTCGTCGCGTACCCGCGTCTGCCTTGCGGGGCGTGCTCAGCGACGTAGGTCGCGGCCCCTCCGTACTCGCCGCCGAGGGCCAGACCCTGCAGCAGCCGGAGGGTCACCAGGAGAGTGGGGGCCAGCACTCCGATCGAGGCGTAGGTGGGGAGACATCCCACCAGCACGGTCGAGGCGCCCATCACGACGATGGTCACCATGAACGTGTACTTGCGGCCGACCAGATCCCCCAGGCGCCCGAAGACCAGGGCGCCGAACGGCCGCACGAGGAAGCCGGCCGCGTAGGTGGCGAAGGCGGAGAGGAGGGCCGCGGTGTCGTTCCCCTTGGGAAAGAACAGCGCGGCGAAGAACGGCGCCAGGGTTGCGTAGAGATAGAAGTCGTACCACTCGAAGACCGTACCCAGCGAGGAAGCGAAGATGACCTTCCGCTCCTCCTGGGGTGTGACCTGGAGAATCGGAGAGTCGACTGCCGGCGTCGCGACACTCATGATGAGTCCCCCCTTGGTTTCGAACGGATCAGAACTGATAGACCTGATATTGCACGAGGTACTGCGTACGCGTCTTGGCGCCGTCCTTGTCGATCTTCGTCAGGGCGAATTTCAGGTTCGAGTTGTGACCGTTGAAATAGTAGGCGAGGCCGCCCTGCGTACGCTTCTCGTCGGCCCGGCCGGCGTCGTCGAAGTCGTTGCGGGCGTACTGGATGTACGGCATCAGCTTGACGGCGTGGAAGTAATAGCCGATCTCGGCCATCGTGTTGATCTGCTTGGGCAGGCTGGGCAGGAAGATGTCACCGTCGACCGTGGTGTAGTCGGCCTGCAGGGTGAGGCCGTCGCCGCCGGCGATCGGCTGGTCGTAGAAGAGGTCGACGTCCCAGGACTTGTAATCCTTCTGCTGATCGAAGCTGCCGCCGATCGAGAGCGTCTGCGTCTGGCCGAGCGAGGTGCCGCGATAGAAATAGCCGGTCTCGGCGCCGAAGAAGTAATAGGCCAGCCGGCCCGCGTAACGGAGGGGATTGGTGTCGTTCACCCCGCGCACGCCCTGGAACACGCCGGCGCGGTATTCGAGATGGTCGGCGATATAGCCGCGCGCCTGGATACCGTAATCGCGGCCGGTGCGCGAGGTCGTGGGCGTCGACTCGTTGAACGTGTACGGCCCGTAATCGATCGCCATCAGCGTCGCGGCCGACTGGGTGTGGTTGTAGCTCTGCGCCAGCAGCAGCAGGCCGCCGTCGAGCTGGAATTCCTTGGCGAAGGAATAGGTGACGACGACGTCCTGGAGGAAGAGGTCGGCGTTGTTCTTGCTGCCGTCCGGGTTCCCCTTGCCGAGGTTGGGCGTGTCGGTGTCGACGAAGACCGACAGCTGGTCCGACAGCTTGAAGCTGCCCAGCAGGCGGATGCGGCGCAGGTAGAGGTTGTTCGACGAGTCGTCCTTCGCGTCGGCGTTCTCGATGCTCTCCCCCTGGATCTGGCCGAGGATGCCGAGCTTGAAGCTCTGCTTGCCGTCGGCGGAGGTGATCTGGAGCTGCGCTGAGGCCGGCAGGGCGGCCAGTATGGCGACGAAGGCCGCCATGGCGAGGACCACAGTCCAACGTAGGGAGCGGGACCGGTTTGCCATCGTACATCCTTTCTCGAAAACCCCGTGCGCGACGGGCTCGGTGAATAGGATCTCCGGCTGTTACAGATGTAAGCTTGGGCAGGATCGTGATCCCGTCGCCCTCGCGTGTCACCATCTGGACAGGTAGGTAAATTACCTGTCTACCTACCCAACCAGGTAGGTGGCGGAGAAGTCACCAGATTGTAATTCAGAAAGTTCTTGTTATCCAGCGGAGCGCAGCAGATCTTCGAGGTCGAGAGGGTCGGTATACATCGCCGGCCCGCCGTCCGGGCTCCGCGGCCACTCCTCGCGCGGCCGGTCCCAGTAGAGCTCCAGGCCGTTCTGGTCCGGATCGGCGAGATAGATCGCCTCGCTGACGCCATGGTCCGCGGCGCCCTGGAGCGGGACCCCGGCGTCCAGAACGCGGCGGAGAGCGCGCGCGAGATCAGCGCGCGTGGGAAAGCGGATGGCGACGTGGAACAGGCCGGTGCGTCCGGGAGGGGGTGGAGAGGCGCCGCGGCTCTCCCAGGTGTTGAGGCCGATGTGGTGGTGATAGCCGCCGGCCGAGATGAAAGCGGCCTGCGGGCCGAAACGGGACGTCAGCTCGAACCCGAGCACGCCGCAGTAGAACTCCAGCGACCGGTCGATATCGGCCACCTTGAGGTGGGCGTGGCCGATGTCGGTGCCGGCGGGGATGGTGTAGGCCGGCAGCTTCATCCGAGCTCCTGGCCCGCCATCTCGGTTCCGAGGACGCGGGCGCGGATCTTGGCGAAGGCGGTGTCGCGGGCCGTCGAGAGATCGTCGCCGAACGGCGAGAAGCCGCAGTCGTCCGTGGTGCCCAGCCGCTCGGGCGCGATGAATTCGGCGGCTTCGAGGACGCGGTCGCGGATCTCTTCCGGCGTCTCCACCCGCGGATCGATCGGATCGACGACGCCGACGAAGATCCGCTGCTCCGGCCGCGCGTGATCGCGGATGATGCCGAGCACCCGCCGGCGGTCGGGCTCGCTGGCCAGCTGGAGATAGAAGTTTCCCGCGTCGAGCGAGAACAGGTCGGGCAGGAGATCGGCGTAGTCGACGTCGGCGCTGTGCGTCGAATCCTGATCGCCCCCCGGACAGGTATGGACGCCGATGCGCCGCCGTTCCTCGGGCGTGAAGCGGCTCAGCACCTGATTGTTCAGCGCGACGAACTGGCGCAGCAGCCCGCGCGACGGATCGAGCTTGACGGCGAGCCGGCCTTCGGTGAAGTCGATCTGCACGTTGTGCGCTCCCTGCTCGAAGCAGCCGCGGATGTCCGCCTCCGCCTCGTCGACGAGATCGGCGAGGAACTGCTCGCGGGGGTAGCCGTCGATGCCGGCCTGCGGGTAGAGGAGGCTCAGCGCGGACGCCGAGATCACCGCCTGTTTCAGCGGGACCCGCGTGTGCTGTTTCGCCGCCGCGAGGTAGGTCGCGGCGTGCGTGCGGTAGCGGAAGGGACCCGCGACGAGCCGCGGCAGCTGCCGCACGTGGCCGTCCACGAACGGGATCGGCACGCCGTCCGGCGCCAGGTTTTCGCTGCCGTGAACGGGGTAGGTGGCGAAGCTCGGCTTGGTCTGCTCGCCGTCGGTGATCACCGGCGAACCGGTCGCCTCGAAGCGGCGCAGGGTGTCGACGAGGGCCTGGGCGTAGAGCGCATCGACCTCGGATTGGGCGAGGCGTCCCGCCTGGAGATCCTGGACCGCGTGGATCAGCTCGGGAGGCCGGGGAATGCTGCCGATGGGTTCGGTGGGAAATCGCATGCGCTGAAGTATAAGGTCTGAGCCGCTCGGACCGCCGGAGCTTTCCGTGCGCCGGCGGTACAATTCTTCGCATGGCTCTGGAGAAGGATCTGGAGAAGCGGCTCGCCGCGCCGCAGAAGGCGCGCGTCGAGGCGATCGCCCGCGTGTCGCGCGCTCTCGGCGTCCCTGCCTACCTGGTGGGTGGCTTCGTGCGCGACCTGCTGCTCGGCCGCGAAACGCGGGATCTCGACGTCGTCGTCGAAGGCGACGGGATCGAGTTCGCCACGCGCCTGGCCGAGGCGCTCGGCGGCCGGGTCCGCGCGCATCGCGCCTTCCTGACCGCCGTGGTGGTCGATCCGCAGGGGGAGGACATCGATGTCGCGACGGCCCGCAGCGAGCTCTATCGCGCGCCCGCGGCGCTCCCCGAGGTGCAGGCCGCGGATCTCCGGCAGGACCTCCTTCGGCGCGACTTCACCGTCAACACCCTGGCGATCCGCCTGGGCCCGGAGCCCGGCTTCGAGCTGGTCGACCTCCTCGACGGCCGGCGCGATCTCGCGGCGGGGACGCTGCGGGTGCTGCACGACCGGTCGTTCGTCGACGACCCCACGCGCCTCCTGCGCGCCGTGCGCCTGGAGCTGCGGCTCGGCTTCCGGATCTCCCCCGAGACCCTGGACCTCGCCGCGGCCGCTCTGGAAGAAAAGGTCTTCGATCACCTCTCGGGCTCGCGCCTGCGGACCGAGCTGGCGCTGCTGCTCGACGATCCGGTCCTGGCGCTGCCGGGGATCGAGCGGCTGGCCGGGCTGGGCGTGCTGCGAGCGGTCGATCCGGGTCTGGAGCTGAACGAGGCCACGCGCCGGCGACTCCGCGAAGTCCATGCCCAGGAGAGGGATCGCGTCGAGGCGACGGGCTGGCGCCTGTTCCTGATGGCCCTGGCGGCCGGCGTCGCCGACGTCGATCGCGAGCGGCTCGCCGACCGCCTGCTGCTCGCCGGCGAGGACCGCCGGCTGTTGCTCGGATTTCCAGCCCGGCTGGACGCGGCGCGGGCGATCCTGCAAAGCGGCCCACAGCCGCATCAGGCCACCGAGGCGCTGGAGCCGCTCGCCGGCGAGGAGCTCCTGCTGCTGATGGCGGAGGGCGACGAGGCGGTGCGCGGCTGGGTACGGAGGTATCTCGCCGAGCTGCGCCCGCTGGCCCTCTCTCTGCGGGGAGCCGATCTGCTGGCGGCCGGCGTGCCCGCGGGGGCGCGCGTCGGCGAGGCGCTGCGCGCCACGCGACGAGCCCGGCTCGACGGCCGGATCGACGCCGCGGAGGAGCTGCGCTACGCTCTGGCTTTCGTCGAAGGAGACGCCTGATCCGCCCGCCCCTCGCCTGCGCCGTCCTCCTGCTGCTCGCGGCCCTCCCGGCCGGAGCGGACGACCGTTCGACCGAAGTCCTGCGCTACGAGTGCCGGACCGATACCGTGCGCCGCGAGACGACGCTGTTCGCCAACGGCACCATCCGGCTGTTCCGGGGGAAGATCGGCAACGAGTTCATGGGACTCGCCGAGCTGGGCCACGACGCGATGCAGGGGTACCTCAACCGCCTCTCCAACGAGGACCTCACCAACGTCACCAGCCCGGTGCCGGGGCCGCAGGGAGACTGGATCGAGCGCTGCTCGCTGCGCTTGCAGATCCCCGGCAAGGAGCTGCGCAGCTTCGAGTTCGGCCCCTTCGATCCCCTGCAGATCAACTTCTCGCACGTCCTCCAGATCGCGCAGGAGCTCGAGAAAAGGGTGACGGTGGTGAAGGACAAGGACGAGCTGCCGGCGGACTACGAGCCCAGGGCCGGTGACGTCCTGAAGCGGATCGGCGACGGTCTCCGCTTCCGCATCGTCGCCTTCACCGGTGACGACAAGGGGATCGAGCTGGAGGGGATCGACCAGCCGCTGGAGATCTACATCGCCCGGGGTGAGGTGAGGAAGAAGTTCACGGTGCTGGTGTCGAGGATCGAGTGAAGTCGGGCGTGCGGATCACCGGTGGCGAGTTCCGCGGACGCGGCCTCGCCGTGCCGCCCGGCGCCCGTCCCACCGAGGGGCGGGTGCGCGAGGCGCTGTTCTCGATCTGGCACGACCGGCTCGAAGGCGCCCGCGTGCTCGACCTCTTCGCGGGGAGCGGCGCCGTCGGGCTGGAGGCATTGGGGCGAGGCGCTCTGTCGGCCCTGGCCGTCGATCAGGGGTTGCAGGCGGTCAAGACGCTGGAGTCCAACGCCGGCAAGCTCGGCGAAGGGCTGCTGGAGATCCGCCGTCTGACCCTCCCTGATGGGCTCACGCGTCTCCAGCCCGGCGCCTTCGATCTCGTCTACGCGGACCCCCCCTACACCTTCGACGCCTACGGCGAGCTGCTCGCCGGCGTGGCGCCTTTGCTGGCCCAGGATGGGGAGATGGCGGTCGAGCACTCCTCGCGCAGGGAGATGCCGATCGAGGCCGGCCGGCTGACCCGAGTGGACGTGCGGCGGTATGGCGAGAGCGCGATCAGCTTTTACCGGCGGGGACCGGAGTAGAATGCCACTCTGGAGGTTGAAGATGAAAGCCCACAAACAGAGCGTGACCGTACGAGAGGACCATCAATTGGAGATCCACCTCCCGGACGATTTCCCCTCCGGGCCGGCTGAGGTCATCGTTCTGGCGGGCTCTTCCGGACTGCGGGCGCTCAATGAGGACCAACAGGAAAGGCTTCGAGTTGTCCAGGAGCTCAGAGCGTTCAAGCCGACGCCAGAAGAAGAACGGGTCCTGGATGAATTTGAGGAATTTCAGCGACAGCACCCGATCAGTTTCGCCAGCCTTTCCGAAGAGGAATGATGAGACTCCTGCTCGATACCAACACTCTCAGCTATCTCATCAAAGGAACGCAGCCGGCTCTTGATCGGCTGGAAAAATCTATTGAGGATGAGGCCGCATTCCTTCTCGCCCCAGTCGTCGAATACGAGCTGACGCGTTATCTGGATCTTCGCGGCATGCCACGGCTCGTCCGAAACTACCTGAAGATCACGTCATCGTGGCAGCGTTGTGACTTGGCTTTCAACGATTGGAGGGAGGCGGCCCGTCTTTGGGCTGAGCGCCATCGGGTCGGTCAATCGATCTCCGATCTGGATTTACTGCTGGCTGTCCTCGCGCGTCGAGAGGGGGCGGTGCTCGTCACGAGCAACACCAGGCATTTCCAGGGACTCGGAGTGGATCTGCAAGACTGGATGGTCTCGCCTTAAAGATCTCACCGCAGGAAAAACGCCAGCTCTTCCAGATTGATCCGCAAATCGACGTTCTTGAGCGGCACGTCGTCGCGGCGCTTGACGCGGACGGGGGCGAAGTTGAGGACGCCTTTGATGCCCGCGTCGGCCAGGGCGTCGTAGTTCTCCTGGGCGGCGTCGGCGGGGACGGCGAGGACGCCGATCTCGGCCTCGCTCTCGCGGACGACCTCGCGGAGCTCTGCGGAGGAGCGGACGGTCAGGCTCGCCAGCTGGCGACCGATCTTCTCCGGATCGTTGTCGACCGCCGCTACCACGCGGAAGGCGCCGTAGTTGAAGCCGAGATAGAGCGCCAGCGCGCTTCCCAGGTTTCCCATGCCGACGATCACCAGCGCGCGCCGGCGGTCGAGGCCGAGCAGCGAGTTCAGGTGGTCGGCCAGGGCGTCGACGTCGTAGCCGACGCCGCGGATGCCGAACTCGCCGAACTGCGCGAGGTCCTTGCGGATCTGGGTCGCCGAGAGGTTGTAGCGCTGCGCCATCTCCTGGGAGGAGACCCGGCTGACGCCGAGCTCCTGGAGGTGGCGCAGGCAGCGCAGGTAAAACGACAGCCGGTTGAGGGTGAGGGGAGAGACCTCCTCCTGCTGCTCGTTGCCGGTTATCTCGCGGCGGTCGCTGCGATCAGCCACTGGAGAAGACCCGTGGGCCAGATGCCGAGCGCCAGGGTCCCCAGGGCGGCGACCACGGCCGCCGTACGACCCCAGACGTCGATCAGCAGCCCTTCCGGCTGCCGCGTCTCCGGCTTCATGTAGAGGACATACAGGACACGCAGGTAGTAGAAGACGCCGACCAGGCTGGCCATCACGCCGGTGATCGCGAGGCCGACGTGGCCGTCGCCCACCGCCTTCAGGAACACCACGTACTTGCCGAGGAAGCCGACGGTCGGCGGGATGCCTCCCAGCGACAGCATGCAGACGGCGAGGCAGCCGCCGAGCAGCGGATAGCGGTAGCCCCAGCCGGCGAGGTCGGAGATCAGGTGCTGCTCGCCTGGCCGGCTGTAGAGCATCGAGACCACCGTGAAGGCGCCGGCGTTCATCAGCGCGTAGGCCAGCAGGTAGACCAGCACCGGCATCAGCGAGGCGCGGTCGAGCGTCACCAGCGCCAGCAGCAGATAGCCCATGTGGGCGATGCCGGAGTAGGCGAGCATGCGCTTGATGTCGCGCTGCACCAGGGCGAGCAGGTTCCCCACCACCATCGAGAGCACGGAGAGCACCGCCACCACCGTCGACCAGCGGGCCACGTTGTGCGCGCCGCCCCCCTGGATGACCGCGTCGAGCAGCCGGTAGAGCACCAGCGCGCTCGCCACCTTCGGAGCCACCGAGAGGAAGGCCACGAACGGCGAGGGGGCGCCCTGGTAGGTGTCCGGCGACCAGGCGTGGAAGGGGACGATGCTCATCTTGAAGCCGAAGCCGGCGACCAGCAGCAGGATGCCGAGGGTGCCGAGCACCGGCACGCTCGGCGCGGCTGCGAAGGCGCTGCCGATCTCGGCGAAGCGGGTCGAGCCGGTGGCGCCGTAGACCAGCGCGATGCCGTAGAGCACGAAGGCGCTGACGAAGGCGCCCATCAGGAAGTACTTGATCGCCGCCTCGCCCGAGATCGCGAGCTTGCGGTGGAAGGCCGCCAGCGAGTAGAGGCAGAGCGAGAGGAGCTCGAGCGCCAGGAAGATCGTCAGCAGCTCGGTGGCGCGCAGCATCAGCAGCAGGCCGGTGGCGCACCAGAGGAGCAGCGCGTGATACTCGCCGGAGAGGATCCTCTCCCGCCGCAGATAGCCCTGCGAGGCCAGCAGGCAGAGCCCGGTCGCGATCAGGATGACGAAGGAGAAGGCGGCGGTGAGCGGGCTGGTCTCGAGCAGGCCGTGGAAGGTGCCGGCCGGATCGGTCACGGCATGCAGGGGAGTGACCCAGTAGACGCCCCAGGCCGCGGCGATCGTCGCCACCAGGGAGATCGCGGTGAACGCCCGGCGCATCGCGGGGGCGATGGCGTCGAGCAGCAGCACCAGCACGCCGCCGGCGCTCAGCAGGATCTCGGGGAGCAGCAGCATCCAGTCCGAGCGGTTCATCGGCCGGCCTCCGTGGTCAGGTCAGACGCCGGGCTGGCGATGGCCCGCAACGCCGGCTGCGTCGGCATCGGTTCGGCGAGCCGTCCGCGATAGTCGTTGAGCACGCTTTCGAGAGCCTTTTTACTGGGTTGCAGGAAGGCGTCGGGAGCCACGCCGATCCAGAGCATCAGGATGCAGAGCGGGATCAGCGCCGCCAGCTCGCGCCCTGTGAGGTCGGTCAGCTTCCGGTTCTCTTCCTTGGTGATCGGTCCCCAGATCGTCAGCTGGATCATCTTCAGCAGGTAGACCGCGGCGAGCACGACGCCGAAGGTGGCGAAGGCGATCGGCGCCCAGCCGAGAGTGCGGTAGCTGCCGATCAGGATCATGAACTCGCCCACGAAGCCGTTGAGGCCGGGGAGGCCCACCGAGGCCAGGCTGGCGAAGACCAGGAAGAACGCGAACACCGGCACCACCTTGGCGAGGCCGCCGAACTCGTCGAACTTCTTGGTGTGCCGGCGGTCGTAGAGCATGCCGACGAGCAGGAAGAGCGCGCCGGTCGACAGGCCGTGGTTCACCATCTGGAGCAGCGAGCCCTGCCAGGCCACGAGGTCGACGGCGAGCAGGCCGAGCATCACGAAGCCGAGGTGGGCGATCGAGGAGTAGGCCACCAGCTTCTTCATGTCCACCTGCACCCAGGCGACCAGCGCGCCGTAGAGGATGCCGATGATCGCCAGCGTCACCAGCAGCGGCTGCGCCGCCTTGCTGGCGTGCGGGAAGAGCGGCAGGGCGAAGCGGAGGAAGCCGTAGGTGCCGAGCTTCAGCAGGATGCCGGCGAGGATCACCGAGCCCCCGGTGGGCGCCTCGACGTGGGCGTCCGGCAGCCAGGTGTGCACCGGGAACATCGGCACCTTGATGGCGAAGGTCAGCGCGAAGGCGGCGAACAGCCAGATCTGCTGGTGGAGCGGCAGGTCGAGCCGCAGCAGGTCGGTGTAGGCGAAGCTCCAGACGCCGCCGTTGAGGCTCTGGAACGTCCACGCCAGCCAGAGGATGGCGATGAGCATCAGCAGGCTCCCCGCCATGGTGAAGAGGAAGAACTTCACCGCCGCGTAAATCCGCCGCTCGCCCCCCCAGATGCCGATCAGCAGGTACATCGGGATCAGCATGACCTCCCAGAAGATGTAGAACACGAAGAGGTCGTAGGCCAGGAGGGTGCCGAGCACGCCGGTGGTGAGCAGCAGCATGGCGGCGCCGAACGCCGCCCAGTGCTTCTCGATCCCCCGCCAGGAGCCGAGGATCACGATCGGCAGCAGCAGGATGCCGAGCAGCACCAGCGGCATCGAGATGCCGTCGATCGCCAGGTCGTAGCGGATGCCGTAGCTCGAGATCCAGGGGAGCACGGTGTCGTGCACCAGCGGGAAGCCGCCGTCCGCTCCCAGGTGGCCGAGCAGGTAGAGGATCCCGAAGACGACCTCGAGCAGGGAGGCGGCCAGCACGTAGATCTTCACCGCTTTCGCCTGTGCCCGCGCGAGGAAGAGCAACGGCAGGGCGGCGATCGTCGGGAAGAAGACCAGACGGGTCAGCGTGTTGCCGACGAGCAGTCCTAGAAAGGTTTCCATATCTCCGATCCGGTCACCTGAAAGCGATCCACCAGAACAGCAGGATCACGCCGAGGAAGAAGTAGAGGGCGTAGTTGCGCACGTTGCCGGTGGTGCTGAAGCGTCCGACGTCGCCGGTCAGCTCGGTCAGGAACGCGCCGAA